>DATLTA010000139.1:0-42959 GCA_035533775.1 Candidatus Dormiibacterota bacterium
GTTCCCGGCCCTGTCGTGCGATGAGGGCAAGCAGCGCGATGCGGAGAATGAATCCAGGTCATCACCCAAGAAACAAAAGGAAACAAAACTACAGACTCCGGCTCTCGAAAACCGTGATGGTTCGGGCACTCGAAAATTCAAAGGCTGGCCCAATCGCGTAATGAAACATCAAGGGATAGGAATGGTCGCCTACTCTCTCGATGAAGGGATGCGGGTTTTTGAACAAGGTTTTGACCAGGCTGGGGATTAGAGCTTGTAAGGAACTAAAAGCATGTATTACAGTTCAGGAAGAACTTCAAAAGCCGAGGGGCGATTTCTTCCGACCCATACGAACGGTTCGGTAAAATCGCCTCCCTATTCAGTCGACCAATTACCCCAATCCTATACGAAGATCGCGCGTGTATAAAGATCGTAGTAGCAGCCGTCGCTGTGGAAATGAGGAAAACCTGCACGCGTCCATTAAATAAATTAAGAAATGAAACCGAACTGCGTATCCTGCAATCGAGAGGGCGGGATTCTTGATCTGTAATTTGCGCCTGGAAGTTCACGTGGAGATGACGACGACAAAACCCCGCGCTTCGGAAACTGAAGGACAGGGCGCCCTGAAATTCAAAATCAAAGCTTGGGCCGCCCAAAGACAAAATGCAAAGGCACACAGGCTGAAGCCTGTGCTACCTGAACCACCCAGTAGCACAGGCTTCAGCCTGTGTGGGGTTCTGTTCCCGGCCCTGTCGTGCGATGAGGGCAAGCAGCGCGATGCGGAGAATGAATCCAGGTCATCACCCAAGAAACAAAAGGAAACAAAACCACACTCTCCGACCCTTGAAAACTGCGAGGGTTCGTGCACTCGAAAATTTAAAGGCTGGCCCACCCGTTTCACCCTGACCAGCATCGGAACCCTGCTTCATCGCCGGGAGAGTTCCGGCAGTTTGCGCAATGCCGGAGAATCCGGCCGGATCGCAAACACGCCGTCGTGACCCAATGGCCGCTGCACGGCATCTTCGAGATTTCCCAGGGCCTGCTGCGCGTGGTCCAGTGCATCCAGCCGCGCTCTGGCCAGGATCGAGAGTTGAATCTGCGCGCCGTCGAGACTCATCCGATCATCGGCGCCGGCGCGGATAGTTTGCCTGACGATCCGCGATTGAGTTTCCTGAAGTTGATATAGCGATGCAGCGTCGGCTGCTTCCTTCCGCGCTGCCGTGTAGACGCCGAGCGCGTGTTCGCTTCGTGCAATCACCTGCGCCTGAGCCTGCACGAACGCCGCTGCCGCTTCCCTGCGGCGGCTTTCGGCCTCTGCGATAGGCCCTTGATTTCGATTGAAGACGGGCAGCGAGGTTGAAAGGCCCAGGGTAAACAAGCTGTGTCCTTCCTCATAGGTGTATCCCGGGCCGAGGTTGAAATTGGGATATTGCCTGGCAATTTCGGAGTGGAGCGTGGCTTCAGCGGCCGCGTATTGTGCAAGCGAGCGGCGAATATCCAGGCGATTGAGCACGGCCTCCCGCTGGATTTGATTTTCCGAGAGCGTTTCCGGGGCCGGCGGCGCGTCCATGCCGGGCCAGGAGAACTCGGCGGCATCGAATCCCGCCTCGGGAATCCCAATGGCCGCCGCCAGAGCGGCCCTGGCGCCGGCAGTTTGTCCTTCCGCGGCGCGGATCGCCACTTGTGTTTTGGAAACCTGCATCCGTGCGAGATTCACATCGAGCCCGGTTATTTCTCCGGCCGACAAAACCTGCTTCAGGATCGCGACCTGATCCTCTCGAATTTTGATCTCGGATCGAAGCAATTCCAGGTTGCGGGAGGCGACAAGATAATTCAGCAGCGAGGCGCGAACGCCCATGACGACGGTCCAGGCGGAATCAGCAAGCCCGAATTGAGCCGCTTGATCGAGATTCCGGGCGATCTGCACGCGCAGCCCTCGCTTGCCCGCGGTTTCAACGAGAAACAGAAAATCTTGCGTCAGCAAATAGGGAGCAGGGACGCCGGGAACGAAGTCAAAGGTGGGATTGGGCCGGGCTTTGGCCGTTTGGATCGCCGCTGCAGCGGTGGCCAGACGCGCGCGGGCCACATCCAGCGCGGGATTGAAATATAAAGCTGCCAGCGAAAGCGTTTGCAGGTTCCAGGTCTTCGGCGGCCACGTGGACACGGTGTGGCCCAGGCAACTTTCCTCAAAAGATCGCAGGCCCGGATCGGCAAGGCTGCGCGATTCGAACTGTGAGGCGGTTGCGGCGGCATTGATCGGGGCTGGAGCGTAGCGCTGCGCGGCGCACCCGGCCAACAGAAAAATCGCGATCAGAGGAGCGATTCGTTTTCCGATTGCATGCACGAGCGTTTCTCCCTGTAAATTCCGTTGCCGCCGGCGAACTAACGTCCCGCAAATACCACGCCGGGCTCGAGCTTCAGCACCGGGCGCGCGCTGATGGCCGCGGCCGCGACGCTTACCAGCACGACCATCAGGCTTCCAAATACCGGCGTGAACCACATCATGCGAAACGGATAGTTGAACACCAGGATTGCGATCTGGCCAACGATGGCGCATAACCCGAGGCCCAGCCCCGTGCCCAGCAGCGCGCACAGGCCGGACTGCACAAAGATCATGGCGAGCAGCAGCCGCGAATTCGCGCCCATGGTCTTGAGCACCGCGTACTGCCTCAGGCTGTCGGTGGTGAACATGTACAGCATGACTCCGGTGACACCGAATCCCACCAGCATGGCGATCGAAACCATCGAGGCCATGTCGCCCACATCCTCCGAGTTGATCAAAAGCCAATCGACTGTATCCGCCTTGAAGTCGTCCGAGGACCGCGCCTTTAGGCCGGTCTGCGATTCGATTCGCGCGGCCAATTTTCGCGGCGACACGCCCGGCGCGGCCTTTGCCACTACGAACGTCAGCAGGTGCCGCTCCGGCGGCAGCATGCGCGAGGCGTTTGCGAGGGTCGTGTACATCAGCGGCTGCGGCGGGTATCGAGGCAGAGCCTTCGCGCGGCCCCGGACGACAACGCGATGATCGTTCACGAGCAGTTGGTCGCCCGCCGCCAGCTCGCGCATTGGCACGCCGAGGTGCGGCTCTCCGAAGGGCCATTGATCCGCCGCGGAAACCGGCGTTTCGAGTTTTCCCTCGGTGCCGCCCGAATTGACGACGACCGCGTCCGGGGTGCGCAGCACGGAAGGGGAAACGCCGCCCTGCAGCGGGGGAAGGCCGAGCAGCGTGGCGTCGTCCACGGCGATGAGTTGAAAGGACTGAAATCGCCCGTTGGCAAAACGCGCGTCCGTTGTGGCCAATGCCAGCGGCTCGGCGAACGCTACGCCGTCAACACTCCGGACACGGGACACCGCCGAATCGGGGATGTTCGTGGTCAGCTCGGTGGACTGCACCGCCGGGTCCATGACCCAAACATCCGCGCCGGAATTTTCGGAGATGAGAGAGAATCCGCGCGTCAGGAAGCCGCACAGATATGAACCGGCGAACGTGACCAGGAACGAAGTGAATGCGATGCCAATGAGCAATCCCACGTATTTCGCGCGGTCTCCCAGAAGCATCTTGATGGCGATCCGCATCATTTTAAGGTTTCCTCGTGTCGACGGGCTGCGTTTTGCGACTTCTGCTGGAGGAATCGCCGCACGGGGTTGCCGGAGATTGCAAACCCGATGTCGTTCCGCCCGCGGAAGGCGCCTGGATGAACACGTCCATCAGTTGCCCGACATAGAGGGGCAACGAGGCGGGGTCGAAGCTGTAGATCACCTGCAGGACCCGGGTGTCCGTGCGTTGCGTGGAATCGCCGGTGAGCGTCGCTTTGGGGATTACGTCGGGATCGGTGCGCACGTACTGCAGCGTCGTTTTTATGGCAGGGTTGCCGCGCAACGAAGCCACCGCCGGCGCGCAAGGCCGGAATCTCCAGGCGTCGTTCTCATCAATGTCCACGCGCACGTGCAATCGAGTGTCATCCCCCAGCAGAATCAGCGGCGCGCTGAGAACACCGCTCTGGGCGTACTCGCCCAGGCGTGTTTTCATCTGCAGGATGCGCCCGGAAATGGGCGCGCGAATGGTGCGGATGGCAACCTCGCGCTCGATCTGTTCAACCTGGGCTTTGGCCGATGCGATCTGGGCGTTGATTTGCTTGATCTGCGCCTCAGTCGAGGCAAGATTCGCCTTATCAATCCCAACGTCAAACCGCCGGTTCGCCATCTCCTCGGCGCTGATGGATACGCCAAGTTCCAGGGCCTCTCCGGCCTTCAGCCGGTACTCCACTTTCGCCAGGGTTGATTCCGCCTCGCTGACTTTCGCGTTTGCCGGTGGCAATTGGGCTTCCGCCTCACTGACTTTGGCGCGCGCCGGGAGCAGCTGGGCATCGAGATCGCGCGTATCCACTTTGAACAGCGGGCTTCCTCTCTTTACCCGGTCTCCCCACTTCACATAGACGGCCGTCACGATGCCGGAAACCGGAGTGCCAACGGCAATATTTTCGCTGCTGGCCTCGACGATCCCCGGTCCGAAAATGTAGGACACGAATGGCGCATGGGCGGCTTGCACGGCGGGCCGGGCGGCTGGCGCGGCTTGATTTCCCTTCCGGACCATGGCCACGGCCAAACCAAGGCCGACGATTGCCAGCAGGACAAACAGATATTTGCGAATCATTGCAGGCGCTCCTTATTATTGCCATCGGCGATCTCGATGATTTTTCCGTCGTCCATACGCGCGATGCGGTCTGCGAATTCGAAGACGCGCGGATCGTGAGTCACCACGATCAGCGCCCGGCCGGGACTCCGGGCAACGTTCCGCAGGATCTCCATCATGCTTCGCCCGGTCACGTGATCGAGGTTGCTGGTGGGCTCATCGCAAACGATCAGCTTGGGTTTGTGCACCAGGGCTCGCGCGATCGCCACGCGCTGCTGCTGGCCGCCGCTGAGCTTTCCCGGAAGCGCGTCCAGGCGCGAGCCCAGACGAACCGCTTCGAGCGCTTCTTCCGCGCGGGCTTCCGCGTTCCTGCGGGGCATCCCGTTCAGCAGCAGCGGAACGCTGACATTTTCTACCGCGTTGAGCGCGGGGAGCAGGTTGAAGAGTTGAAAGACGAAGCCTATCGAACTGCCGCGAAAGCGCGCCCGCTCTTGCTGGTCCATGTTTTTCCAATCGCGGCCGAGCACTTCGCATTGCCCCGCATCCTGGTCCAGAATTCCCGCAATCACGGAGATGAGCGTGGTTTTTCCGCACCCGGACGGGCCAACCACCATGAGCAGTTCGCCCAGGCGCACGTTGAGGTCGATGCCCCCCAGAGCCTTCACACGGGCTTCCCCCGCTCCATACGTTTTCGTGAGTCCGCGGCAGCGAACCGCGACATTGAGGTCCGGCTCCGCCGCATCGATTGCGTAGTTCATGGCTTTGTCCTCTGGCACTTTGAAAATTGGATATCACCAGCATCTGCCAGGCGTCCGCCGCGGCCTTGCCGCTGGATTGCGAACGGACCACGGCCTGACCCGCGAGAGGCGTAAGAACGCAATTTCGGACGCAGTTCTAGATACGCAGGCGAAGCGGCGGACTTTCAGGTGCCGGAACCATCGTTGCGGCAAGCACCACACACCGTGGGGCATGCAGCGCGGATTGCAGGGCGAACCGAATGCTTGTCACCAGGGGTTTCCGGGAGAGCGTCAGGATAAGTCGCCCCAGAGCGAATGCGGCCCCCACACACAGCGCCAGGACAACGAGCGGGTACTCGGTATCGTGCCCTGTCTGAAACGCGCGATCCCACTGATCAAACAGATCGATGAGGGGACACAAAACACAGATCGCCAGCGCCATCGCGCCGGTGATCTGTGACGCCCTCGCTCTCATGGTACGGACTTTACCTCCAGTCTCCATTTCAGGTCAACGAAAGGAACATAGAGCGAGTTGCTCTTGGGAAGCGGGGAGGAGATTTGAAACTAGGGGTGTGCCGCTCTGTTCGGTAGACTATAAGCAGAGACATCGGAAATACAATCTATCCGGAAGGGTGTGGCTGGCGCGCAAGCCGCCCGGCAGGTTTCGTCGACAGCGTGCGCAGGGGAGATTTTTCTTGGATCAGAGAGAAGCACGAATCGCCGCGCTCAAAAAACTTCTGCAGGAGAGAATTGTCATCCTGGACGGCGCCATGGGCACGATGCTGCAGGCGCAGCAGCTGGATGAGGCGACCTTTCGCGGCTCCGAATTCCTGAAGCATCCCAAAGACCTGCGGGGAAACTACGATGTGCTGAACATCACGCAACCCCACATCGTGCAGGCGATTCAGCGCCAGTATCTCGATGCCGGCGCCGACATCATCAAGACCAACACGTTCAATTCGAATGGGATTTCCGCGGCCGATTACGCCCTCGAACACCATATCCACGTGCACGAACTCAATCTTGCGGGCGCTAAAATCGCTCTGCAGGTCGCCAGTGAATACGAAGCCGAGCATCCCGGCCAGCCCCGCTTTGTCGCCGGCTCCATGGGGCCGACCAACCGCACGGCCTCGATGTCGCAGGACGTAAACAGCCCCGCGTCGCGCGGCGTCACCTTCGACCGGTTGCGCGAGGTGTACTTCGAGCAGGCGCGGGGCCTGGTGGAAGGCGGCGCAGACCTTTTATTGATCGAAACGATTTTTGACACGCTGAACGCCAAGGCGGCCCTGTTCGCCATCGAGGAATATTTTGAGACGTCCGGGCAGCGCGTGCCCATCATGGTTTCGGTCACCATTACGGATCTGAGCGGCCGCACCTTATCGGGCCAAACGGTTGAGGCGTTCTGGATTTCCGTTTCGCATATGGACCTGCTGAGCGTGGGCATCAACTGCGCCTTGGGCGCAAAGCAAATGCGCCCGTACGTCGAGGAACTGTCGCGGCTCGCGCCGGTCCATATCAGCTGCCATCCCAACGCGGGGCTGCCCAACGCATTCGGCGGGTTCGATGAAACGCCGGAATCGATGTCCGCCGACATGCGCGATTTTGCCTCCAACGGCTGGCTGAATATCGCCGGGGGCTGCTGCGGAACCACCCCGGCGCACATTCGCGCCATTGCCGAGGCGGTGCGCGGCCTGGAGCCGCACGTTCTTTCCAAAACCGAGCGGTACACGCGGTTCAGCGGCCTGGAGCCGCTGGTGCTGCGGCCGGACTCGCGCTTCGTCAATATCGGCGAACGCACCAACGTCACCGGTTCGCCGCGATTTTCCAAACTGATTCTTGCCGGAGAGTACGAGGGTGCGCTGGCCGTGGCGCGCCAGCAGGTGGAAAACGGCGCTCAGATCATCGACATCAACATGGACGAAGCCATGCTCGATTCCGAGCAGGCCATGACGACGTTTCTGCACCACATCGCCGCGGAGCCCGACATTGCCCGCGTGCCCATCATGATCGACAGCTCGAACTGGAATATCATCGAAGCCGGCCTGAAATGCATTCAGGGACGGGGCATCGTCAATTCCCTCAGCTTGAAGGAAGGCGAGGAGGCCTTCCGGCAGCGCGCCCGCTTGATCCGGCGCTACGGCGCGGCCATGGTGGTCATGGCGTTTGATGAGAAAGGTCAGGCGGATTCGCTGGAGCGCAAACTCGATGTTTGCCGCCGGTCCTACCGGATTCTTACCGAAGAAGCCGGCGTCGGACCGGAAGAGATTATTTTCGATCCGAATATTTTGACGGTGGCGACCGGCATCGAGGAACACAATAATTACGCCGTCGATTTCATCGAGGCCACGCGGCTGATCAAGGCCACGCTCCCGTACGCGAAGGTAAGCGGAGGCGTCAGCAACATTTCCTTTTCCTTTCGCGGGCAAAACGTGGTGCGCGAGGCCATGCACTCCGCGTTTCTTTACCGCGCCATCCAGGCTGGCCTGGACATGGCCATCGTGAACGCGGGGCAACTCGCGATCTACGAGGAAATTCCCAAGGATTTGCTGGTTCTGGTCGAGGACGTGCTCCTCAACCGGCGCCCCGACGCCACCGAGCGCCTGCTGGCGTTCACGGAAACCGTCAAGGAGAAGGAAAAAGGGCAGGTGGAGGAAGACGCCTGGCGCAAGGGGACGCTCGAGGAGCGCCTCACGCACGCGCTGGTCAAGGGCATCGCGGATTACATCGAGGAAGATACCGAGCAGGCGCGGCAAAAATACGGCAAGCCGCTGCTTGTGATCGAAGGCCCGCTGATGAGTGCGATGAACGTGGTCGGCGACCTGTTCGGATCGGGGCGCATGTTCCTGCCGCAGGTGGTCAAGAGCGCGCGCGTGATGAAAAAGGCCGTCGCCTATCTGCAGCCGTACCTGGAGGCGGAAAAGCAGGCCGGTGGCGGCACGTACGTCAAGGGACGCATCGTGATGGCCACGGTGAAGGGCGACGTCCACGATATCGGCAAGAACATCGTGGGCGTGGTGCTGGGCTGCAACAATTACGAGGTGATTGATCTGGGCGTCATGGTGCCGGCCGAAAAAATATTAAAAACCGCGCGCGAAACAAACGCCGACCTGATCGGCTTGAGCGGCCTGATCACCCCGTCGCTCGAGGAGATGGTGCACGTCGCAAAGGAGATGGAGCGCGAAGGTTTCACCGTGCCGCTGCTGATCGGCGGCGCGACCACCAGCCGCACGCACACGGCCGTGAAAATTGCTCCCGCCTACCGGCAACCCGTCGTGTACGTGCAGGACGCGTCGCGCGCCGTGGGCGTGATGGGCAGCCTGGTGAGCGCGGAGCTGAAAAGCAATTTCGCAGAGGAAAACCGGAAGGAGCAGGAGCTTTCGCGGGAAAAACATCTTTCGCGGAAGGCGCAGCCTCTGCTGTCGCTGGCCGAGGCGCGAAGCAAAAAGCCCGTTTACGACTGGGCGGCGTACACGCCGCCGCGCCCGTCGTTTTTGGGCACGCGCGTCTACGATCCGGTGCCGCTCGAGCAGATCGTTCCATACATTGACTGGACGCCGTTTTTTCACGCCTGGGAACTGCGGGGAATCTATCCGAAGATTTTCGAGCAGGAACACGTGGGCCCGAAAGCGAAGGAACTTTTCGATGACGGGCAGAAACTTCTCGAGCGCATCGTTCGGGAGAAGCTGCTCGAAGCGCGCGCCGTGATTGGATTCTTTCCCGCGAACAGCGTTGAGGAAGATATCGAAGTCTACTCCGATGAATCGCGCCACCTGCTCACCACGTTTCACACGCTGCGGCAGCAGCAGGCGCGCGCCAACCAGGAGCCCAGCTACGCGGTGGCGGATTTCGTGGCGCCGCGCGAGAGCGGCAAGATGGATTATCTCGGGGCGTTTGCCGTCACCGCGGGGCTGCACATCGAGCCGCTGGTCGAAAAATTCGAAAAAGACCACGACGACTATAACGCCCTGATGGCCAAGGCACTGGCCGACCGCCTGGCGGAAGGACTTGCCGAACTTATGCACCAGCGCGCGCGCATTGAATGGGGCTACGGCAAGGATGAAAATTTAAGTTATGCCGAGCTGGCCCGTGAAAAGTATCGCGGCATACGTCCCGCGCCCGGATATCCCGCGCTGCCGGACCACACGGAAAAACGCCCGCTGTTCGACCTGCTGAGCGCGGAAAAGAACGCGGGCATCACGCTAACGGAAAATTTCGCCATGTACCCGGCGGCTTCGGTGAGCGGCTTCTATTTCTCGCATCCCCAATCGAAATATTTCGCGGTCGGAATGATCAATCGCGATCAGGTCGAGGACTACAGCCGCCGCAAGGGCCTCGACCTGCGCACCGTCGAGCGCTGGCTCAGCCCGAACCTGAATTACGATCCCGACGCCGCGTAAAAAACCGGCTGCAGCAAAAAGTGAAGACCGCCCCGCGGTGCGAATTTTCCCCTTCCGCAAAAAAAATCTCCAAGGCAGGGCCGGAAACGCCGGCGGCTGCCTTGGAGTTTTTATTTGTTCCGATGCCGGCGCCTGGAGTTTCGGCCGCGGCACGGGCATCAGGTCATGCGCCTGAGATCGCCTTAGAAATTGAACAACACGTTGAAGGAGATCTGATTGGTGTTTCCCGGAACGGCGTTGGGAATGCCGCTAGGATATAGCGCCGCCACACTCGGGCTGTAAAGTGCAAGCTGGGCAGACGGAAAAGTGAACTGGCTGTGATAGAAGAGGATGTTCTTGCTATCCACCGCGAACTGCCAGTATTTCCCGTACTTGTAGCTGATGCCTGCGGTAAGCGTCCGGAAATCCAGGGGATTGTTCGAGACATTGGTATTGGGATGGAACTGATCGAACATGCCGAATAGATAGAAGGGAGACTTGGCGATCCTGGCGTGACCAAAGAAGGCAAAGCCGCTCTGCTTGGTGTGCGTTCCGCTGAGCAGCGCGCCCGCCATGTCGCTGAATGCGGCATAGGGC
Source organism: Candidatus Dormiibacterota bacterium (assembly GCA_035533775.1). Lineage (GTDB taxonomy): Bacteria > Acidobacteriota > Terriglobia > Acidiferrales > UBA7541 > Palsa-360. Next base: position 10,323 of record DATLTA010000139.1, read on the forward strand.
GTGGGCCCGAGTCCGAAGAAATCAGCGGGGCCGCTGCCGGAGAAAAGATTGCCTTCGGAGAACGCATTTCGGCCATAGTCGTATTCACCGGCGATGCCGTAGTCGCCCGACATGCTCTGGTAATGCGCAATCGCCGCGACGCGGGTATTGGGCACTTTAACGTTCTGGTCGGGAGCGGCATCCTTATAGCCGTAGTCCACAAAGCCCGTGAGGCCAAGTCCCTGGTACTTGGAAACAGCGCCCATCGGGTAGTAAGACAGCCGCGCCATGACTTGCTTTTTGTCCCCCACTTCATAGGCATGGAAGCTGGAGGCGTTAAAGACCCCGACTTCATAATCCAGGTACTGTTTGCCGTTGAATTCGATCGGGCCGTGAAGCTTCACGCCGCCAAAGGTGGAACTCAGGCTGAGATAGTTCCAGGGAGTCAGATTGACAAAGCGGTAGCCATACAGGCCTTCTTCCCAATCCGTCAGGGGCTGCTGTTGCTGGCCGAAGGTCAGCTTGTCCTTGCCGAACATTTTACTGTGTGCAAAGAGCGTATTGAAATCAACGTACGCGTATTTCAGGCGAAAAGTGAGATTGCCGTTCACGCTCGATCCGGTGGCGCTGGTGCTGCTCAATTTCTCAGCCGACGCCCCGCCAACCTCCCGGTAAACGTTGGGTGTCACGCGGAAAGTAAGCGCATCGGTCGGCGAATAAAAGATGTTGATGTACGTTCGGTTGATGTTGAATTCGTTGTACCCGTTATTGCCCGGCCCCGGATAGATGTCCGTATTGTCCAGAGACTGCGGGCCGAATCCGGTCTTGGGAAAAACCGAATAAAATCCGTAGAAAGTTGCGCCGATCTTGATTTTCCCGTTCGCTAGGTCGGAGAGCTTGCTGGCGGTTTTCGCCAGTGCGCTGGACGCGTTCTGCGCCGGATTTTCCGCCATTGCGGAAAGGGTTCGTGGCGCGGCGCTAATCGTCTCGGCGGAGGTCGCCGCGGGAGTTGGTGTGGAGAGCGTTGCCGAGGATGCTGCGGCAACCGGCGTGCCCACGGGTTTCGCAGGAGTTGCGCCGAGTTTTTCCTCGAGCGCTTCCATCTTCAGTTGCTGCGCTTTCAGCGCGGCGCGCTGGGAATCCAGTTCCGCTTTTTGCTCCTCCACCAGGCTGCGAAGGTCCTGCATTTCGCTTTCGACGGCCGAGACTTCCGATTTCACCGCCGCTGCGGGTGTTTCCGCCGCAACCGGGGCGCTGCTTGCCGCCGCGGGCGTCTCTTCTTTGCCGGCCTCACGGGCATTTTTTGCCAGCATCGGCGCCGCCGCAAGACTCATGCTCAACAACATTGCTGCAAGTACTCGCATCCCTTTCCTCCTGATAAGTCCTAAAACCTGATTTTTATTCGTCTGCATTTTTCCAAGTCCGCAATTGCCCACCCGCTTGGAAAACACTCCTGCAAATTTGAAGAATGACCGCTTGCACGCCCTTTGGTTCGTTGACACTAACGGGCCGGGCTTAATGGCCCGTGAGAGGAATGTTAATTCTGCGTTACATCAGGGGGGAGAGCAGGCTTTTTGCAGGTCGGAGCAATGGGAATGCGGGGCCATGCACGCATCTAAGATTAACTAAACAAATGAGATACAACGCCATTGGATGCCGGGTTGGTTCCGGCACGGATGCCTGGGTGGCGCCACAAAAATATCAGGCGGGCAAGTGCTTGCCCTTGGTTTCTTCGCCGAACGGCACCAGCGCGAGCCCCACGACGAACGCCAGAGCCGTCATCGCCAGGGGAATTCCGAACGTCTGAAAGTGCCGCACGCCCGCTCCGACCAGAAACGTGAATCCGGCGGCCGCAAATCGTCCGACGTTGGTAATAAACGCGAAAGCGCTGGCGCGGCAATCGGTTCCATATTGTTCGGGCAGCCAGAACGAATAGACGATGAAATTGGCTCCTCCCAGGCCGAGCAGCACCGAGCACACCAGGAACCACGCGATGGGATTATGCTGCATATAGAACACGTGCCCGAACGCCAGCCAAATGGAGAGCATCATCACCACGTAAAACAATCCGAGTGTGGCGCGCCGCCCCAGCCAGTCGGCCAGGAAGGGCACAATCAACGCTCCCAGAACGGTGGCGATTCCGAGCAGCCCGGTCGAATATGACGCCAGGCGCGCGCTCTCCGAAACGGTCTTGCCCATTCTTTCCGCGATGTAGGTCATCGCCGTCGGCGAATACACCGATCCGGCCCACAGGCCGCAAAGCGAAACGATCAGGTACAGGGAATTGATAATCGTCCGCTTGCAGTATTGCTTGGAAAACAGTTTCAGGAACGCGCTGTGCGCCTTCCATTTGTCGCCGAGTTCCTGTTGCCTGTCCTTCCAGCGCTCGGGCTCATGCACGTTATTGCGGATCAGGCCGATCAGCAGCGCGGGCACGCCGCCCAGCGCGAACATGACTCTCCACCCGTAATGGCTGCCGATGAGGGCATTGGCGATCGCGGCAAATAAAATGCCGATATAGTAGCCCGTGTGCATCAGCGCGGCGCCCATCGTGCGCCGTTCCTCGGGCCAGTCCTCGGAAACCAGCGCCGCTCCCAGCGCCCATTCGCCGCCGATCCCGATTCCCGCCATGAAACGGAAAATCGCCAGGCTCCATATCCCCGTAGAAAACGCGGCCAGCAGCGTGAACAGCGAAAAACACAATATGCTGAACATCATCGTTCGAACGCGCCCGAACCGGTCGGCGATCGGGCCCCAGACCATGGCCATGCCGTAGCCGATCATGAAAAGCGCGAAGAAAAGCCCTCCGTAGAACCCGATGTTCGCGGTGGTGGCGGGAATGCCCGAGCGGGGCAGCAATTCCGTCAGGGCTGGTACAAGCACGAGGGAGTAAATGAACGAATCCATCCCGTCCATGCTCCAGCCGCCCCAGGCCGCCCAAAAACTGCGGATCTGGTTGGGCGTGAGGCGGGATTTGGTCCGTGCAGGATTCTGCGCGCCGGTTTTTTCGTCCGTTTCCATTCTTGTCTCCCTGGGAGTTCGGAGGAACGGGTATTGTACGTTAGGTTGTTTCGATCGTGTGTCAATTTCAGAGATATTTACCACGAACGCGCAGCGGAAACAGGGTTGCGAAGGAAAAAAATCGGCGTTCGATAGAACCATCCCGGTCTTTCGCCCGCCTTTGATGTCACATTCTGGTGTGCGCAGGTCAATTCGTGTCGTAACATCGCTTATGCCATATTTGAATGAACCGGGCGGACGCGGCGATGCATGGCGTCCCAAACTTTGGGGGAGACATGTCGAAAAAAGAATCCACATCTCTTGACCGGCGCGATTTCTTGAAGACGGCCACCGGCGCAGCGGCTGCCTTGGCTGCCAGCACCGCTCTGGCGGGTTTGCCTGCCTGGGGTGCGCAACAGCCCGCTGCGAGCGTCTCTGGAGCGCCCGAAAAACTGCGCATCGATATCCACGGCCACATCTATCCCAATGCGTATCTGGACATGCTCGATCGCATGGGCGCGGGCGGAAGCGGTGGTGGAACCGGAACCCATATCGCGCGAATCGCTCGCGGCAGCGGTAGTCCGGCCGAACTGGCGGCCCGTTTTCAGATGATGGACCGCGCCGGCGTGAAGATGCAGATCATTTCGGCGGCTCCGCAGTTTCCCTACTTCACCAAGAAGGAAGACGCCGTCACCGCCGCGCGCTTCATCAATAACTCTTACGCGGAATATGTGCGGCGCTATCCCGACCGCTTCGCGGCCTACGTGGTCACGCCGCTGCCGCACGTGGATGCCGCGATCGAGGAGATGCGCCGCGGGCTGGATACCCTGGGAATGGTGGGCGTGACCATGGGCACGTCCGTGCTCTGCCAATCGGTGGCCGACCCCATGTTCGATCCGTTCTGGGAGGAGATGAACCGGCGCGGCACGATTCTATTCTTCCATCCGCACGGAGTCGGGGCATGCTCACCGCTGGTCCAGGATTACAATCTGACCTGGCCCATTGGCGCGTCGATTGAGGACACCACGGTGGTCGCGCATCTGATCGTCAAGCAGATCCCCAAGCGGTTCCCGCGCGTGCGAATCATCGTGCCGCACCTGGGCGGCGATATTTCCATGCTCATGCAGCGGCTCGATAACCAGCGGATTTTGTACATGGCGCCCGACGCGGAACTCCCCAGCCGCACCGCCAGGCGTTTCTGGTATGACACCGTATCGCACGGCTATGCGCCTGCTTTGCGCGCGGCGGTTACCTCCTACGGGGCCGACCGCATGCTTCTGGGCAGCGACTACCCCTACGAGGTCGGCAAAATCTACCAGCGCTGCGTGGATTACGTGAAAGATCCGGCCGCAGGCCTGACGCCCGACCAGCAGGAGGCCATCCTGGACCGCAACGCCCAGGCGCTGTTCCACCTGGTTCCCAAGCCGGCCGTCTCGCGGTAACCGGACCGAATTCCGCCCGGCCTGCCGGGCGCGGCCGGCGACCGGGCAATGCGCCGTTAGGATAGAAAAAAGGAAACCTACACAGAAATATCTTCTATTTGACGGGGGATACGTCACGGGATACTCTGCGAGTTTGCCGACGGGGAGGATTGTCGGGCCTGACCATTTCCATGAACCAAATCTTCAGCTTTTGCTAAGGAGATCCATGTCGACAGAACTACGAAATTTTTTGGCGCTATCCTATGAGGAGTTGGAAGAACTGAACCTGCAAGCGAAGGAGCAGCGCAGGAATCGCGTCGCTCCCCACAAGATTCAGGAAGAGCGGCTCAAGTATTTGACCGACGAGAAGCGCATCAAGGCCGTAACGGTGCTGTTCAGCGATCTCGAAGGCCGCCTGCACATGCTCGATTACGACAAGAAATTCCTCATCAAGAGCTGGGACAACCTGACCTTTGACGGTTCCTCGATCCGCGGATTCACCGCGCAGCGCGAAAGCGATCTGCGCCTGGGCATGGACTGGGGCGCATTCTACTGGGCGCCCGCCGACTACTTCGGCGCCGGCAAGGTGCTGGTGTTCGGCGAAGTAATCGACAAGGATGGCAGCCCATACAGCGCCGACATGCGCGGCATCCTGAAAACTTTTGCGGGCGAGCAATTCAAGAAGGAAGGCTACACGCTCAATGCCGCGAACGAAATCGAAGGGTTTCTGTTCAACGGCGTCGACGCCGAAAAGCACTACGTCGAAACCGGCAAGTTCGAATACGTCAACACGGGCGGCTACTACTACTCGCTCCCTGGCGATCCCCTCCGGCAGTTCATCGACACCGCCGCCGAGGTGCAACGTTCCATGGGTTTCCAGAACGAGAAGGACCACCCGGAAGTCGCGCCGTCCCAGTTCGAAATCAACTACGGGTACGGCGAGGCCGTGGCCGCAGCCGACCAGATCCAGCTCTATAAGCTGATCTGCCGCGAGGTGGCGACGAAAATGGGCCTGACGGCAAGTTTCCTGCCCAAGCCCGTGGTTGGCGTCAACGGCAGCGGCATGCACACCAACGTGTCGGTCAGCAAGGGCGGCAAGAATCTTTGCTGGGACCCGAAGGGCGAGGAGAAGCTCAGCAAGTTCGGCTGGTCGTTCATCGATCGCGTGCTGACCCATGCCAACGACATTTGCCTGCTCCTGAACCCCAGCGTCAATTCCTACCGCCGTTTGGACCCGCACTTCGAAGCGCCGAACCAGATCAAGGCGTCGCCCGTGGATCGCGGTTCGATGGTGCGCGTCCCCATCGGCAATGAGAAGAGCTCGCGCGTCGAGGTTCGCTCGGTTGCTCCAGACGCGAATCCCTACATGGTGCTGTACTCGATCTTCAAGTCCGGCATCGACGGCGATATTGCCAAGATCAAGAACATCCGCCAGGCCGAACGCTACCTGCCCGACAACATTTATACCGCCCTGGAAAATTTCCGCGCGTCAGCCTGGGCCACCAAGATACTCGGCGAGGATGTGAAGGGCCGCTACGCGGACCTGAAACAGGCCTCCGCCGACCGCTGCCCCCGCGCGCTGGGCACGTTCGTGAAGCCCGCGGAAATCCAGTACCACCACGAAGTCTACAATCAGTTCCTCTGGAACAAGTTCTAAGCGAAACGCATCGCGCAGGAAAAAATGCCCCGGCGGAAACGCCGGGGCGTTTTGTTTTTGTGGCCGAGCAAATGTGTTGCTGCAGTGTTGCTGCGAAATAGGCGATTTCGCCGTGATAGACTGCTGTGGTTTTGAACGCCGCCTCCTCATCCCGGAATCCGGTGGCCGAGCGCACGCTCCGCCATGTCAACCGGCGCCTCATGCCGTACCTGATCCTTCTCTACGTCGTGGCCTACCTGGACCGTGTGAACGTGGGCTACGCGGGGCTGCAGATGACGCGCGAGCTGGGATTTTCCAACGCCGTATTCGGCTTTGGCGGCGGCATTTTTTTTGTCGGCTACATGCTGCTGGAGATTCCCGGGGGCGTGCTCGCCGAACTGTGGAGCGCGCGGAAATGGATTTCGCGAATCCTGCTGACCTGGGGATTTCTGGCCTCCGCCACGGGCTTGATTCATACCGCGCGGCAGTTTTACTGGCTGCGCTTTTTTCTCGGCTTGGCCGAGGCGGGATTTCTCCCGGCCCTGCTGGTCTACATCAGCCACTGGTACCGCCCGGCGGACCGCGGCAAGGCCGTGGCGATGTTCATGGCGTCGATACCCGCGTCGCAAATCATTGGCGGACCGCTGTCGGCAATTTTTTTGAGAATTCACTGGCTGGGCACGAGCGGCTGGCGCTGGCTGCTGCTGCTGGAGGGGATTCCGGCGCTGATACTGGGCGTGGTGACGCTGTTTTACCTCACCGATCATCCCGCGGAGGCGAAGTGGATGCGCGCGGACGAGCGCGAATGGCTGATGGGTGAACTCGAGAAGGAGCGCGAAGCCAGAATCTCCCACGTTCCGGCGTGGAAATCCCTGGGCGATCCGCGCGTGCTCCTGCTGTGCGGCACGCTGTTTCTGGGGCTCACGGCGACGTACGGGGTCAGCCTGTGGATGCCGAAAATCGTCGAGAAACTTTCGTCATTCGGCGTGTCCAAGGTCAGCCTGATCGCGGCGATTCCCTATCTGGTGGCGCTGCCGGTGATGTGGCTGGCGGGCTGGAGTTCGGACCGCCTCGGGGAACGCAAATGGCACGCCGCGGTTCCGCGCATCATCGCGGGAGCGGCGCTGGCGGGCTGCATTTATTCGGCCGACCATGTCTGGATCAGCGTGATGCTGCTTTCCGTGGCGGCGGCCGGATTTTACAGTTCGCACGCCGGCTTCTGGCCCATGCCCAACATGCTGCTGGGGAGCGCCGCGGCCGCTACCAGCATTGGCCTCATCAACGTGTTCGGAAGTCTGGGAGGTTTTGTCGGTCCCTACATGATCGGGTACCTGCGGGACAGGACCGGCGGCTTTGGAGCGAGCTTGCTGTTTTTGGCGGTGTGCTCGGTCGCCTCGGGATTGCTGGTTCTGTGCGTGCGCCTGCCGGCAAAACAGGCTTCTCACTCGGAATGAAGCGTGGAGCATGCACCATCTGCGGACATTTATGAGCTAGCTTCAAGGAAGAAAACCACACAGGCTGAAGCCTGTGCTACCGGAAAGGAATGACATGCCACGAATCCAGTTGCCCATTTTATCCGAAATGAACGCGGAACAGCGCCGCGTGCATGACGAAACCGCCGCCGGAAAACGCGGCCGCGTTCCCGCGCCGATCCTGGCCTGGCTGAAAAGCCCGGAGTTTGCCGGCCGCGCTCAGAAACTCGGCGAGTTTGTCCGCTTCGATACTTCGCTGCCGCCCCGGCTTTCCGAACTCGCCATGCTGATCACGGCGCGGTTCTGGACCGCGCAGTACGAGTGGTTTTCGCACAAGCAGCAGGCCTTGAAGGCCGGCGTCGATCCTGCCGTGATCGACGACATCGCGCACCGCCGCGTCCCCCGCTTTAAAAATCAGGGCGAGCGCGCCGTCTACGATTTCAGCATGAGCCTGCATGAAACCCACGCCGTGCCCGATGAAATGTATCGCGCCGTCGTGGATGCGGTGGGAGAACAGGGCGCCGTCGAGCTGGTCGGCATCCTCGGCTATTACACGCTGATCGCTATGACGCTCAACGCGTTTGAAGTCGGCGTACCCGAAGGGTTTCCGGCGGAGCTGGAACCGTAGGGGATTTTTGTTTTTTGCGCTTTTATTTGGGCTGAGCGCCCGCACGTTTTACGATTTTTGTAAAAAAGGGCGCGGCACCCGCTGAGTAACTCGGCGGCTGCGGACCCTCGCGGTCGTCGCCAGCACACCTGCCGCTACCGAAGCCGCCGTATCTTCGTTCTCATCAATGGCCACCCGGGAATTCTAGCCCTCCTCAAAGGCTTTGCCGCCTGCGCAAAGGCAAAAAGCAAAGGCACACAGCAAAGACACACAGGCTGAAGCCTGTGCTACAGGGAGGGTTCAGGTAGCACAGGCTTCAGCCTGTGCGGGGTGCCGCTTTCAGTCCTGAGGCGCGATGGGAGAGAGTGGCGCGCCGTAGAGAATGAATCCAGATCATCTCCCAAGAAACAAAACCAGCACCCTCCGACCCTCGAAAATCGCGAGGGTTTGGCTACCCGGAAATTTCAAATGCCCATCAAATGCTGTGCCACCCGCGGATTCTCATCGTTGACCGCATATGTAAAATCTGATGATCCAGCAATAGTCAGTCAGCTACGCAGGGCAGCTGATGAAGGCACCACGGTGACTATCAAATGTGCAACTCTTGAAATTGAGGGTCGCGTTGGGAACCTCCAAGTCACGACTGACGGAATGAAAGGCGCTATTGCAGTCAGTGTTGACGAACTGCGCTATTTCAAACCTAGCCGCAAATCTTAATCCTCCCCGGCCACAATCCGAGAAGACGATTTACCAGGACTTGGCCGGGGAGGGCCGATAGCCAAACCCGGAACTAAGGCTTGCAACCCCAAATGTGTTTCACGCGCTTCAATACGATTTTGCCGTCCGCGTTATAGCGATCAATTGTGATGTCGCCCTGAAACGACGACGAATCAATCGTTCCATCCACGGTTACAGAGTGAGTCTCTATTGCCTTTTTCCCCTCGGGCATTTCAATGAGGTGCTGGAACCACGTTCCTTTTGCGGTTAGCTTCTTGCCAGAGATGCGACCAGTCAGACGAATAGCCTCATCGTTAAGCGGCCCTCGTAGGTGTAGAGCGTGAGTTTCGCAGTGGAGCCCCGTTGCTCAACGACCTCCATGTCCCAACCGTTGAGATCGCCGCTTTCTTCGAACACGTGCGCATTTGAATACACTTGAGTCTGTGGTGTTACAGCGCACACTTCCGCGCTCCTTGACGTGTCCTGGCTGAGTGCTTGCGGCGCGATCACTGCCCTTCCCAATAGAGGGATACCCAATAGAATGAGAAACAGTACCGCTAATGTGAGTCGCAACATCCGTGGAGTATATACCCCGATTGTTCGTCAGCGATAAATCTTCCCAACTCCTGTGAAACGGGGTTCTCGTCAACTGGGTTTTGTACCCAAGGCTATTTCCGATCTTCCGCCACTCACCCAATCTGATTTGTGAAATCTTCAGCCGGCACTTAAAAATATCATTTTGCGTCTCTCGGAAGGTGCCATTGACGACGCTTGTCTTCGGGGCGTCGAACCGCCTGCGGCTTTCGATCCGGTGCTCCGGATTCAAACGGCAAGGAATTGCGCCCCTGATATGACTTTCCAGATTTGTTGGAGTTCTGTGACCTATTGGCGATGGATTTTACCGCGCTGGTCAATTTCTGCAATTCTTCTCTGATCAACCGCAATTCTTTTGCGATGTCGTCGGCGGTCTCATCTTTCATGTTGCATCCTTTCACCTGCTAGCTCGGAGCTAGGCTTCAAGCCAACTCGCATTGCCAAATGAGCAGCTGGGCCATTGGGCTTAGTTTACATGGCAGGGAAATATTTAGCTGCGGAACTTAACCCACAGCCTGAGAAACCGTACCTTCGTTCTTATCGACGGCCACCCGGGAATTCTATCCCTCCTCAAAGGCTGCGCCGGCCGCGCAAAGGCAAAAAGCAAAGGCACACAGGCTGAAGCCTGTGCTACTGGGAGGGTTCAGGTAGCACAGGCTTCAGCCTGTGTGGGGTTCTGCTTTCGATTCTGTGGTGCGACGGGGGGAGTGGCGCGATGTAGAGAATGAATCCAGATCATCACCCAAGAAACAAAACCAGCACCCTCCGACCCTCGAAAATGGCGAGGGCTCGGGCACTCGAAAATTCAAATGCCCATCAAAGGCTTTGCCACCTGCCGCGACGCCAATAGTGCGCCGGGCTGACTAGTTTTGCTTCGCTTGGCTCGGCTGCTTTGGTTTCGGACGCAGTCCGACGTAGAGCAGGAATCCGTCTTCGCCAACCATAGGAAAGCTGGCGCCCCCAGCGTCGATGCCAACCTTTCGGAGCGCCATTTGCAGAACGGCTGCGCCATGAGGCGCGGGCTTGTTCACATCGCTAACCTCAACCCAGACGCCTTCACCTTGATGAGTGATCGTTCCCCAGTTATAGCCTGGTCCCACAGCTTCCCAACCAGCAGACTTGAGCGCTTCTACTATCTCATCTGCGTACTCAGTCGCTTCAGCGTCTTGGGCACAGATAAAGTAATACTTCTGCGGCGCGTACGGCTTCAGAAAAGCGATGAGTTGAGCTTTCTGGTCTTCTGAAAGTTCGCGGTATCCCTGTTCGTATTTCAGCGTTCTTGTCTCTTGCTCCGCTGCGCTGGCCAGCTGATGTGCTTGATTGGCATCGTCGGCTGAGTGTTGAGCTTCGCTATGGGCTTGCTGCGCTTCGGCTTTCGCGTTCTGTGCGACGGTGTTATTTTTTTGAAGCTTGCTGTTGAAATAGTTTGTTAGCGATTGCTCCTGAGCGTCATACAATCCTTGCTTGCGGCCATCGTATTTGTAGTCCGCGACTTCGCCCACAACGGCTACAGCAAACGCAATGAGCGCCAGAACGTTGAAAATATGCCTCTTCCTATGCCATACGTGCGCGACGACTTCACACGCGACCAGAGCACCCCAAAAACAGAGCGTGGTTACATGGATGACCGAGTCAAGAGAATCCCAGCCGGGCAGGGTCATGCGTCAATTTATACCATCATAGGAGAAAACTGGCTGAGGCGATTTTCAAAACGCTCGCGGGTGGCGTGGCCTTTGACTCTTTGGGTGCCGCATCCCTTCACCGTTTTTGTGAAGGGTGCGGTTTTTTTCTTCCTGTTCGCGTCCGACGGACGCACGCGAGAGTGCCCCACGATTCGCAGCTATGCTTGCCGCAGCGCGTCCAGCGCTGCTTTCACGCGCGCCGGGGTGAGCGGGGCTTGCCGGACGCGCGCGCCGGTGGCGTCGAAGACGGCGTTGGCGATGGCGGCGGCGGTGGCGCGGCTGGAAGGTTCTCCCGCGCCGGAAGAGGGAAGGTTCGGGTGGTCGATCAGCACGACCTCGACTTTTGCGGGAATGTCCGAGGCGCGCGCGATGGGATAGGTGACCCAATCCACGCTGGTGACGTTGCTGCGGTCGAACATGACTTCTTCCTTCAGGCCGCGGCTCATGGACTGCACCAGATTCGCCTCGATGGTGCCGCGCAGCGCTTCCGGATTGATGATCAGGCCGCAATCGTGCGCGCAGACAAAGCGCGTCACATGCACCTCGCCCGTCTCGCGGTTGACTTCCACTTCGGCGACGGTGCCCACGTAGGTTCCGTGCCGCGTGCTGAGCGCGATTCCGCGGCCCGTGGCGATCTTTCCCGATGCCGAAGTTTTCCTGGGGGACGGGCGCGCGTCCCATCCGGCTTTCTTCGCCGCTTCGGTCAATACGGCTCGGATGCGCGGCTCCTGCAGATGCTTCAGGCGGAACGCCAGGGGATCGTCGCCGGCAGCGGCGGCGATTTCGTCCATGAACGACTCGACGGCAAACGTTGTCGCCGGACCCTCCGGATCGCGCAGGTGCGTGGTGCGCATCGGGGAGCCCGCCTCGTAAAATGCGGGCACGACGTGCGCGGCGGCGTGCAGATTCTGGAACTGGTACTCGGGCGATTCCGAGCCCCACTCCGCGAATTCGTCGACGCCCGAGGTGTTGGGAATGCCCGCTAGTTGAGCGCCCAGATAATTTCCCGCGGTGCTGGGGCGAAACATGATGTCGCCGCCTGAAAATGCGCGCGAAGTGAACTGCACGCCCGTGGCTTCGCCCTGCGCATCGATCGCGGCGGCCAGGTCGCACATCACCGCGGGGCCCTTGGTGCCCCACGCCGTCATGTCTTCCCGCATCCATTGCACGCGCACGGGTTTGCCGACGGCCTGCGAGAGCAGCACGGCGTCCGCGCCGGTATCCTCAAATCCCGGGCGGCCATAGGAACCTGCGTCTTCCACCCAGATGACGCGCACCGTGTCCAGCGGCACTTTGAGCAGCTCCGCGTAACCCTTTTGCAGTGCGTGAGGTTTCTGCCCGCCGGACCAGACGGTGGTGACGCCGTCGGCATGCACGTCGGCGACGGCGCAGCCCGGCCCCATCGTGGCGTGGGATTGGAAGGGAAACTCGTAGCTCGCTTCCACCTTTTTCGCGGCGCCGGACAGCGCGGCGGCGACGTCGCCTTTTTTGGCGGTTTCCTTGCTCGCCTTCGGCGTGGCCTCGCGCATGTGTTTGTACAGATCCTGCTGCACGGGGAATGCCTGTTTCGGCTCGGTCCAGGTGACTTTCAGTGCCCGGGCGGCCTGAATCGCGGCCCACTCGTTTTCCGCAACCACGCCGACAAAATTCCCTTTCACCACCGTCCGGAGAAAGCCGGGAATGGATTTGACGGAATTTTCGTCCAGGCTCACGAACGTGGCGCCTACGCCGGAGGGCCGCACCACGCGCCCGTGCACCATTCCCGGAACGCGCACGTCGGTGACGTATTTGTAGTGGCCGAGAATTTTCGGCGCAAGGTCCACGCGCGGGATGGGTTTTCCCACGATTTTGTATTCCGAAGGATCTTTCGGTTTCCCCTCGCCCTTCACGTTGAGCGAGAATCCGCTGCCGGAAACTTTCAGCGCGTCATTCAGGTCGCCGGGATTGGCCAGATCGGCGTACGAAACGCTTTTCCCTTTCGAGGATGCGCTTTTGACGTGCACGACGCCCTGCCTGACTTCGAGCTGCTCGGGCGGGACGCCCAATCGCTGGGAAGCCATCTGCGTAAGCAGGTAGCGCGCGTTGGCCGCGGCGTTGCGCAGGGGCTTCGCGCCCATCATGATGGAGGTGCTGCCGCCCACGCCGCCCTGGTCCGCCGTCATCGCCGTGTCGCCCATCACCAGCGTGACGCGGTTTACGGGTACATCCAACTCTTCGGCCACGATCTGTCCGAAGGCCGTCTCCACGCCCATGCCGATTTCCGATTTGCCCGTGAACACGTGAACCATTCCGTTTTTATCGATGCGCAGCCAGGCATCCAGGCGGCTGGGGGAGGGTGTCGAGAAACTGTCCGGCGATACACCGGCCAGCAGCCGGGGAGCGATGGCGGAATCCACCATGCTGAATCCGATCAGGATTCCTCCCGCGTCTTTTACGAATTCCCTGCGAGTCAAACCAGTTTTGGGAGCCATGGATTTATACGCTCCTCTTCGCGGCTTGCGATGCTCGCCGCACGGCGGCGAATATTCCGACGTGGCTTCCGCAGCGGCAGACCAGGCTTTCGAACGCCGCGCGCATCTCCGCATCGCTGGGATGGGGATTCCGGTCGAGCAGGGCTTTGGTGGTGAGCACCCAGCCGTTCAGGCAGTAGCCGCACTGAAATGTCTGTTCCGCGATGAATGCCGCCTGCACCGGATGCGGCTTCCCGGCGGTTTCCAAACCTTCCAGCGTGACAATCTCCTTGCCCACCGCGTTGGCCACGGTCAACTGGCAGGAGCGGACCGCATGATTGTCCACCAGCACCGTGCACGCACCGCATTGCCCCAGCCCGCACCCGAATCGGGGATTGCGCATCTCCAGATTGTCGCGGAGAACGTACAGGAGGGGGGATTTCGGGTCCACATCCACATGATGTACCCGGCCATTTACTTTCAAAGAGGCAGCGCTCATAAGAACCTCACAATCCCGCATTATACATCCGGATTTCGCGGACGTGGAAAGCCTGAAAATATTTTTCTCTTTTTCGTTTTTCGGACAATCGAAGGGCAGAATTCGAAATTCGGACCGATTTCCCTGTATCGGGAAGCATTATTCCGCGCTTGGCGAGCATTACGGGCCGCGTGGATTTTGGCAGCATTGCTCCCGGTCTCTTTTGGGATACAATAGGCGGAGTGCCCGAATGGCGGAATTGGCAGACGCGCTAGGTTCAGGACCTAGTTCTCGCAAGGGAGTGGAGGTTCGAGTCCTCTTTCGGGCACCAAAATTGTTACGCTGCATTTGCAATGCAATTCTTCCCGCGCAGCAACTTTCCCGCAATCGCTGAACGGATTGGCGCAATCACCGGACCTGCTGCATCAATTTGCATCAATCTGAATCATTGACCGCACAGCCGACAAACGGCGACCGTTGGGAAATCGGCATCGAAGCCCTGGACGACTTCCGGGGGAGTCCGGTCCCCCCAAGGCCCGATTCGCAGCGACGCTTGCGCTCCATCCGCCTCTTTTGGTGCTATAATCCGCCCAAGTTCATGCCGTTGCAGAGCGGCACATTCACTACATTCCTTTCCACTCAGTGCCGTTCACGCAGGGAGGAAAGTCCATGGAAGAGTCACGATCAATGATTCTTACACTCCTGATGAGTTCGTGGGGTGTGATCACAGTTATGCTGTTGGCCCTGGTGATTTATCGAGGGACGCTGTCGTCGAAAGAAGATGATCAGATTTTTATCGACGCCGCCGAGCAGCATCATTACAAAGAGCAGCAGGCGCTCATCGTCAAGATGGCGCGTTTGACCGGGCCAATTATCACTCTTGCGGTGGTGTCTGGCGCGCTTTTGCTCGCCAGCGCCAGTATTTGGATTTACGAAGGCCTCAAGAATTTTTAGGGCCGCCCGGGCTGCTCCATATTCGGAGTGGGGACCGAGTTTGTGTAGCTGGAGTCCACCACCGAAGTGTGATTCAGGACGATCACCCATCGCCCCCCGACCATATTGAGAATCAGAGTGGTGTGTCCGCGAAATTGGACTTCTTTGGCTCCTACCGTGGCCGTATAGACGAATTGGTAGGTAGCCCAGGCGGAGTTACCGTTTACCTTGATCAATGTATTCGACCGGTCCATGCGTCCGCCGGTGACGGTGGCGCGCTGCGCCAGATACGCTTTTAAATAACTGTCCCAGCCCACCAGCGGCGGCGCCCATGCGCCGCTCACGGTAACCACATCATCGGCAAAATATTTGTGCAGGGAATCGACGTCGCCGATCTGCCAGTACCCCAGCTCTTCGCTGATCGCCTGGTCGACTGCCTGGGGGGCGGGCATGGCCATCATGGTTTTTAATTCGGCTACCGCGTCAGCGCTGGCCTCGGCCTTTTTCTTTTTGTTTTTGTCGCTTTTTTTCGCCGCCACCGGAGCAGCCACGGCGGCCAGTACCAGCGCCAGGACCATCCAGGGTCCGCACATTTTTATGTATTTTGCCGTGAACTGTTTCATGATTGCCCCCACCGTTGAAGATAGCACGAACAATAATTCCTTTTCCGGGAATCCTAGGAGCGCGTGTCGTGCCAGTGCACGTGGCCGGAACACGCAGTTGGAGACCGTGGCCATCCGGCCTCTCCGGTTTTTCATGGCGTTCATGCCACGCCGCCGTTTTCACCGGCTGTTTCCGGCTACTTGAAACGAGTTTTGCGCACCACGTCCAGGCCGAAAGTGCCATTTTCATCGCGCAGGGCGACGATGGAGAATTCGCGATTGATTGTGTATTCGATTTGAATCACTTGATATTGCGTGGTCGTGACGTCCGTGATGTAGGTGATCACCAGGTTATGCGCGACTTGCTGCTCGATCGTGACGCTCGCAATCGAATTTTGTTGCGCGTTCAGCCCTTCCAATGATGGCCCAACGCGGAAGTGGCTGATCCCGAACAATCGCTCGATCCGCCCGCCGAGTTGGCTGGAGATGGCTTCGGAAAGCAGCGTGGACGCGCCCACGCCGGCATTCTGCCCGGTCGCGGTCCGCTGCGCGCTTTCCTGGCTGGTTTGTCCCAGGGCCAGCAGCTCAATGATGTCGCTGGACGGCAGGGGCGGGTCGGACCGGTAAGCGAGCGTGAGGCGGCTCGCTGGTCCGCTGAAATCCAGCGTGACATCGTACTGGCGTATGGTGGTCGTGGCCTCGACGTTCAACACCGGAATCAGGCGGAACGGATTGGCGAAGTTGATGTCGCCCCGCGAAATCGTGTACTGGTTGCCGCGAAAATTCATTTCGCCGCTCAGCAGATGAATGTGACCGAGCAGGATCGGGTGTTCCCAGGTGCCGCGCAGGCGCAGGCTCGCATCGGTCTGGATGCGTGCGCCGGTCCACTCCATGCGCGAATCCGGGCTGGAGTCCCCCTGAATATCGAACTGAAGATTTTGCAGAAATTGGGAGGTCGTGCTTGGCCCGCTCACCGGCTCCTTGGAAGAACCCATGAAACTGGCGAGGTCAAAGCCTTCGGCCATGAGCAGGCGATCGACAACGATGCGCCCGGAAAGCGTGGCTGCCTGCGCGCCGCCGGCAAGGCGCAAGTTACCCGCCATCAGCCAGCTCATTCCTACCGGATAACGAACACGAATCTGGTCGGAGCGGACGTTGACCACATAGCTGAGCGGGCCTTCTCCATACGTTACCGTTCCACCGATTGTGAGATGTCCGCCGCCGCTTTCCGCGACGACGTTTTCAAAGACCATGTGGTTGGCATTAAAATTAAAATCACCGGCTACGTTGCTGAGGCCCGCCGGAAAATCGCCGTAACGCAGGGACGCTTTCTCGAGGTGAACCTTGCCGTTGAAGCGCGGAACGGACATGGTTCCCGTCACGGCCGCATTGATTTGCGCGTGGCCGGAGGCTTCCAGCTGCGGCATGAATCCACCCAGCAACTGCAGGCTCACCGCGCCGTCCAGGCGCAGATTAAGCGCGCGATCGCCGGCAAAGCGGGCGGACCCGCTCAGGCGAAAATCGGTGTCGGCTCCGCGCAGGTTCGCCTGTTCGACGCGGATTTCGTCCTGGCGGTAGGTCAACCTCACCGGCCCAACGTTTTCCAGCTCTATTTTTTCAAAATCGAATGTGAATCGGGAAAGGGTCGCTTCGACCGCCAGGGTTGCGGGCCTGGCCGCAAACCCCGCAACCGCGAAATGGCCGTCCACCAGGCTGTGGCCGTTGAGCTTCGAAATGTGCATGGCGGAGGCGATAAAGGGATCGAAATCTATGCGCTCTGCGGTGGCTTCCGCCGTCACGGGATAGTCGCCGCCCAGAGTCATATCCATCTTGCCGGAGAGTTTGCCGGTCGTCATCGCGGAACCGATGGTCGCGATTAAATGATGGCCATCGGAATCCACCTTTCCGTCAAAGCTGCCCACCACATCGTTTCCAAGTTTCAAATCAATCAACCGGAGCTTGGCATGCATTTCGGGCGCTTTGATGGGACCCTGCCCTTGCACCTGCAGGTTCAGCTGGCCGCCCATGGGGAGGCGCGCATTCTGTATTTGCCGGATCGACTCGAGCGGGATCCCCGCGCCGGCGATGTCAAAAGCGATGTTGTGAGTATCCATGTGGTAGTCGATATTGCCGGTAAGCAAGCCCGTGGGTCCGTTCGGCACACGGGGCGGCATGTGCACCTCGGCATTGGAGATTCGCACTTCGCCGTCATGAACCGCGAGTTGTCCGCGCGCACTGTCGAAACGCCATGACCCCGTGGTTGCGTTGGACAGATCGAACAGCCCTGAAAATTCCGGATTGGCGCGGGTTCCTTTCGCATGAAACTGGCCGGTAAGCTGCGCGTGGGCCGGGTAGGAAGTTCCCAGCAGGTGTTGCAGGTCGTCGGTGTTGGCCCCGACAAGACTGACGTCAAAAGACCACGGGCTGTCGGGAGTGAAGGCCCAATCGTCCAGATCCAACATAAGTTCCAGCTCTGCCGAGGAGCGGCCGCGGCTGGCGCGGCCTCGTTCGAGATGCAGTTCATCGGGCGAGTACGTGAGTTCGGCTTCCAGCTGATCCCAGTACAGCGTGCCATACTTTGCATTGCTTCCCGTGACGTGGCCCGCGAAGGTTGGGCCGTCCAATGGCCCTGTCAACTGTCCCTGCCAGTGGAATTGTCCGGCGATGACTTCCGGTTTCTTGTCCAGGCCGCGCAGGCGATTGATGAAGTCGTCCCAGTGGGAAACATCTTGCGTGTCGACCGTGGCATCGAGCGAAGAGTTGACCATGCTCAGCGCGCCGCGAAACTCAATGCGGCTCGAAGGCGTGGTGATCTCCCCGGGAGAGAGTTCGAACTGCCTGCCGTCCATGGTGTAGTGGAACGCAAAATGCGCGGCGGCGGGAATCTCTCCGGGCGCGGGTGCCGCGGACGGTGTCCAGACCGAAGAGCCGCGGGAATCCACGTGTTTGAAGTTGGCGACCCACGTGGTGGTCGCATCGACTTCCATTTGGCTCTCCCAGTGCAGCGGGATAATGGGAAGCGAAGGGTTATCCTCGGCGGCAAGCGCCCGGCTCAATTCCAGGCCGTGCGCCTTGGTGTCGGCCCGGAAGGTCAGCTTCGGAATATCCATGCGCACGTGCCCGTCCACGGTACCGCCGAGCAGCATGGCTTCAAAATCAGGCAGGTCCAGCGCGCTGCGGTCCAGGCGATAAGAGCCATGCGCGGCGACATTTCCGGGGTGGAACCAGACATATTTCATGGTGATCCGGTCGGCCGTGTACCTTCCACTGGCGCTCACCTGCTTCCCGTCGTAGCGCCCCTCGCCGGTGAACTCCACGTGTCCGCCCGGCGCGTTCCTCTTGCGCAGGATGGACCAGAGGTCCTCCAGGCGTATCTGTCCGCGATACCGGAAGTTCCAGGCGGGCCGCAAAAAACTGGCGAGATTGGCTTGCGCATCGATTTCGGTATGCAGCGTTTTCCATTGCAACTGGGTCAGGGAAAACGAATCGGGCTTGATCGTGAAATGCGCTGTGACATCGGAAGCAAACGGCTCATCCTTCAGCGCCGCAATTTCAAATTCATGCCAGCTTGTTCGCCCCAGATACACGGGCTTGCCGCCCTCATCCGCATAGTCCATTGCGAATTCGAACTGGCCGCCCTTCACGGACAGGGGCGTGCGCGTGTCATTCCATAAAATTTCTCCGTCAGTGATGCGCAGCCGGGCGATTTTCAAATCAAAAAGGCCCTGGAGGGGAAGCCGGCCGGAGCTTGCGGTCACCTTCGGCCCGGGAACATTCGTGGAGCCATCCGTATTGACGCGCACGTGCACCGAGAAATGGGACATGTCGA
Organism: Candidatus Dormiibacterota bacterium; assembly: GCA_035533775.1. GTDB lineage: Bacteria > Acidobacteriota > Terriglobia > Acidiferrales > UBA7541 > Palsa-360. The sequence continues at coordinate 29,723 of DATLTA010000139.1, forward strand.
GATTTCCCAGTGAAATTTTCGGGCCCCACAACGATTCCACGCGAATACTGAACTGCAACTGGTCGGCGTGAAATAGCGGGGGAGTTCCCGCCGGCTCGCGCCCATGCAGGGTGAGCCCGTCGAAACGCGCGCTCAGCTTGCGCCAGTCGAAATGAAAACTGCCAAGCTGGACCTTCGCGCCCGTGGACTTTTCCAGTTGTTCCACAATCATGCGGCGCGCCCAGAGGTCCGCCAGCCCGGTGGTAATCACATAGGCCAGAGCCAGCCCGATGATGAGCGCCAGAGAGACCACCAGCGCCACACCATGCTTCAAGCCGAATTTTCGTTTCGTATCGCTCATTTTTCCGAACGCCAGCCAGTCCTCATGGCTTGTCGCCGCTGCAAATCTTTATGGCCTGGCCGCAGGCAGCGCCACCTCAATCTTCAGACGCGATTTGGTATCGTCCAGCCATTTCGCGGTGAGATCGCTGATCTTCCGCTGCGTCAGCAGTTCCCGGATCTTTTCCTGGACATCAGCCAGGCGCGGGACGGGCTGCTTGTTCTTCGCAAGTTCCGGCAGCAACACTTTCTGGTAATACGCCTGAATGTCGGCGGATTCGATCTGCACCGAAGGACGAAACTTGTAATCGATGTAGCGCTCGATATAAATCTGGCGCGCGAGCAACTGGCGCACCTCGTCCGCCGAGAGCCCCAGTTCGCGGAGTTTCGCCGAATAGGCCTGGGGGCTGGCAAACTGCCCCTTGAGCCGGGCCAGCTCGCGATCGACTTCCGATTTTGCCGGGGCCGGGAAATGCACGGTCGAACTTTCGGTCTGCACCATCCACTGTTCGACCAGCTCGGATAGCAGCTTGTTATCGCTCTCCCTGTGGCCGTCGACCAGTTCCTGGAACGCGCCCAGCTCGCGCATCTGGCTTTGCAGGATGATGTCGTCCTCGATGCGCGCCACAATGCGGTCCACGACGCGGCCCTGCGGCGGCGCCTGCGGCGCCGCGACGGCCCGCACGGCAATGGCCGCGGACAGAACCCAGGCGAAAATGAAAATCGTGCGCCGCATCAGAATGTTGATCCCAGGTTGATGAAGAATTGGAATCCCGGAAGCCGGGAGACACCCACTCCGGGAACGCCGTTCACATTTGTAGGATACAAAAATTGGCCTGGATTCAGCTGGTAGGCCAGATCCACGGCAACCGGCCCTATGGGAGTGCCGTATCTGAATTCAAAACCCACGGTGTGGGAAAAATAGTTCAGCTCATTGGTGCAATTGGCCAGGCAGACTGTGGTGGGATTGCCATTCGTGTCTGTCGCGCCGCCAATCAAGGGGGAAGGCGCCGAAGGGCGCAGCGTGATTTTTCTGACGCTCGAAAACACGTTGCCAGCATCGTAAAAAATAGCGCCCCCCAGGCGGTTTCCGATCAACGGCAGATGCATCGGAAACCGCAAATCCTGGTTGAAGACCAGCATGGCCTGCCCGCCAATCGGAAAACCGGTGGACGGATCGCGCGGCCCGGCCTGGTTCAATCCGAATCCCCGCAGGGACGTGCCGCCGCCGGCGAAGAACCGCTCGGGAATGGGAATATCGCTGGAGATGGAATTGCCGAAGGGCGTCTGTATGCCGAACCGGGTCGAGCGCGCAAAGACGAGCCGGTGGCCGATCGGGTAGTACGTGGAATTCTGAAGAAAGACGCGGATAAAATTCGACGAGGAGCCGATGGGTTTCATCGCCACGCTCACGTCCATATTTTCAAAGTCCCCGCGGGTGGCATTGGAAGGGCTGTCTCGCCGGTCCCGCAGCCAGCTTACGCCGAATTCGGAGACTTCCGTGCTCTGGCTGAACAACGGGATCAGCTGCGACTGGATCTGCAGATTACTGGCGATCACGTGGCGGTAGGCATAGCGGTAAATCAGCGAGCTGGTCGGCGAGACAACTTGGGAAAGCTGAACGGAACCCTCGGAACGCCGGGAGTCGAACGTTTGCACGTTCCGCGCCGACTCGTAGAACGCGGATAGCTGCAGGCTGAAATTAGGAGACGCGAAATAATTCGGAGCCGTATAGGTGAGCAGCGCCCGGCCCTGGATTGTGCTCGCGCGGATTTTAAAGGATAAAGCGTCGGCGCGCCCGGTGAAATTCGCCTTGGTCGCTCCGAGTGTGATGCGCGGAGCGGCGCTAAACGATCCGCCCAAGGCGCTGCCTGCGCTGCCCAGGCGCTGTACTTCGAAGCCCAGACCATACGAGATAGTGTACCGCTTGGCTTCGTCCACCATCACGACGATGGTTTTTTTCGTGCTCGCGCCTTCCGGGTTTTGCGGAGCGATGGACACGCGGCTGAAAATTCCCAGATTGTAGAGTTTGCGCTGCGTTTCCACGACGGCGCTCTGGCTCAAGGGCTCGCCCGGCCGAATCCCCACTTCCCGCGAGATCACGCCGGGCCGGGTGTGTTCGTAACCGCTCAGGAGCACGCGTGCGACCAGCACCTGCCGCCCTTCGGTGATGTGATAGATCAGCCGCACTCGCGGGCCTGCCTTGGTGTTTGCCGCAGGCACTTTTTCGACATTCGCGGAAAATCGCGCGTCCGAAAATCCCTGGTCATAGTAGAGCGCGAGAATGTTGTCGCGGTCGGAAGAAACGTTAAACTCGGAATACGGCTGGCCCTTGGAGGATCCGATCACGCCGAGCAGTTCATCCGTGCTGAGTTCCTTGTTTCCCTCGATTTTCAGGTCCGCCACGCGCGTCTGCTGCCCTTCCTTGATTTCGAACCGCACGAACATATCTCCCATGTGGCCCTTATAATTGTCGATCAGCTGGCTCTTCACGGTGACCTCATGAAAGCCGTTCGCATCGTACAGCGAGCGAATGGAAGACACGTCATCTTCCAGCAGGGCGCTGGAATATCGTCCCGGAGACGCGTAGGCGGCCGGTTGAATCTGCAGGCGGCCCCGGAGAATGTCCGATCCGAAATATTTATTTCCCTGGAATTGCACTCCCACCAGCCGATGATGATCGCCGCGCTTGATGTGATAGGTGACCGTCCGGGCGGCGGGATGCGATCCCTTGCCGGTTTCCTCGGCCGGCGATTCCGCAATGGTGTAACTCACCTGCGCGTCAAAATAGCCAGCCCTCTCAAAATATTCGCGCAACGCCCTCCGACCTTCCTGCAGGAGGTCTTCGTCCACGGCGCCTTCCTGATAAATCGGCACGAGCCTGCGGAGCGTCCGTTGGGAAACCTTCGCCCCCTCCACGGCCACGCGCACTTCCAGTCCCGCATAAAAAGTGAATGCCATCGGCACGCGATTGGAAGTTGCGTCGTAGGCGCCGCGATGCAGCGTGACGCGCGCGCCCAGGTAATCCTTTCCCGTGAGCCATTTTCGCGCGCGATCGGCGGCGCGAGTCAGCCGGTCTGAGGTGACCTCGTCGCCTTGATCGAGGCTGAGGTGTTCGCGAAGCTCCTCGTCCGTGAATTGAGTCTGATTTTGAACGGTTATGGCGCCGACGCGGGCCCGTGGGCCTGGCGTCACGCGCACCAGTATGTCCATCTGCCGCGTGTCGGGATGTGGAGTGGTGTCGTATTCGATCTTTGCCTGATACTCCCCGTCATCTTCCAGTGTCTGGCGAAGCCGGCCGACGGCTTCCTTCATATCGCTTTCCCGGTAGGGCTCGCCCAGATTGAGCCGAAGCGCCGAAAGGGCCAGCGCGTCGGTCGGCGGCTCGCGCAAACCTTCAATCTGCACGCGATTGATGTAGAAGTTCCGGCGCACGACGTAATCCAGACGCACGCCCCCCGGCACATCGGTCAATTCAGCGACCAGGTCGGCATACAGGCCCGAGCGGAATAGCTCCCGCAAACTCGCGCTCTCTGTCTCCATGGAAAATGGCTGGCCGGGCTGGACTGTTAGCTGGGGAGGATTCTGTTCCAGTACCGAACCGGACTCCGTGACCACGCGCACGGCCACGACCCGCGGCGGCTTACCGGAAGGACTGACCTGCGCAGTGGCAGGGCTTGCGTAGAATAAACAGAACGCCGATAGCCAGACGGCGAACCGTGCGAAGGCTCGTTGTTCGCTCAGCATCACTTTTCAGAACGCAACTAGCGTAGCACAGCCGCGTTGCCTGCTTGGCGCGAAATCTCCCTAAAATTGGAAAGCGTCACGCGATTCTCCCCGCATGGGTTCCCGTGGCGCTATGATACGGGGTGGGACAGGCTGAAGCCTGTCCTACTATTTTTCAACTATTTATGGACCCAAAATCCTACGAACGATATTCCCGGCAGATTCTGTTTGGCGAAATCGGCGAAGCGGGGCAGCAGCGCCTGCTGGAATCCTCGGCCGTGCTGGTGGGCTGCGGAGCGCTGGGGACGGCCCTTGCCAATCTGCTGGTGCGCGCGGGCCTGGGAAAATTGCGGATTGTGGACCGCGATTTCGTCGAGCCTTCCAACCTGCAGCGGCAAACCCTGTTCGAGGAATCCGACGCGCAGCAAGCGCTGCCGAAGGCCGTGGCCGCCGAACGCCGCTTGCGCGCCATCAATTCCGGCGTAGCGGTCGAGGGCGTGGTGGCCGACGTGGGTCCGAAAAACGCCGAGGAATTATTGCGCGGTTTTCCGCTGATTCTGGACGGCACCGATAATTTTGAGACGCGCTTCCTGCTGAACGACGTCGCGGTTCATTTGCATGTTCCCTGGATTTACGCCGCCGTGGTGGCCAGCTACGGCGTGACCATGACCGTGCGTCCGGGCGAAACCGCTTGCCTAGCCTGCGCGCTGGAATCCCCCGATTTATCCGGGTCGTCTGCTGAATCGAGCGGCGCGCCGCCGGCTGCCGGCGCAGCCGCCGAAGACACCTGTGACACCGTGGGCGTTCTGGGGGCTGCCGCCGGCGTGATTGCTTCGATCCAAGCGGCGGAAGCGATCAAGCTGCTGATCGGAAAATCCGAATTGGCGGGAGGACGCCCGGTTGCCCGTCTGACTTCCTTTGACGTCTGGTCGGGCCGATTTCAATCCGTGCGCGTGGCGCGAAACCCCGTCTGCCGCGCCTGCGTGCGGCGCGATTTCACCTATCTGGAGGGCGATTCGCAGCCGCGCTTGACCATGTGCGGCCGCGATTCGGTGCAGATCCACGAGCGCCGCCGCCAACTGGACCTTGCCGCGCTGGGCAGGCGCATCGCGCCAACCGTGGAAGAGGTCCGCGAAAACGGTTTCCTGCTGCGCTTCCGCGTTCCCCACTACGAAATGACCGTGTTCGCCGACGGCCGCGCCATCATCAAGGGCACGCGCGACACCAGCGTGGCGCGCTCGCTCTACGCGCGCTACATCGGCGCGTGAATGCTTCGGTGGGATACGCTGAGGCCTGTCCGGTTTGTGTACAAGCAAAACTAAAATCAGACAGGGTGAAGGGGCTGCGGAAAAAGTGGAAATATTTGTGGGTCGTGCCTTCAGGCACGACATAACACCTGCGTTTTTTCAGGGGTTTTAACCCCTGAAGGCGTACAAATCGATTTTCCCGCAACCTGTGAAGCCTGTTTTACTCAAACCTCGCAAACTTCGTTTTTGGCGTGCAGGCGCGTGAGCTTGCCGTCCATGGCGTTCAGATTTTTCTCGCCGAGTATTTTCTCAATGCGCGGGAAAACTTCATTTTCTTCCAGCCGCACGTGATCGTGGAGAAGTTTCGCCAGGTGAGCCATTTCCTCCGCGCTTACCGGCATTTTCGATTCCAGGCGCTGCTGGAAATCCTGCACGGCGGCGCGAATTTCGGCGTGATCGGCGAGCAGGCGCATGACGCCGGCGTCGCTGTCGAGCCGCGTGTGCCGCGCGTACGCGGGCAGCAGCACTTCCTCCTCCTCGCGAAAATGCACGTGGCCGGCCTTGTGCCAGAAACGCACAAACTTCTCCGCCTGGCGTCCCACCGCCGCGGCGCGTTTTTCCGTTGGGGCTTGGGCCGCGCGGCGCATTGCGAGCGCCTGGATCAGCGCAAAATGGTGGTGCTGGCTCAGCGGGTGCAGACTCGAATGGCGCTTCACGGAAAGACCTCCACGGCAGAAGCAGTTTCGACGGAAATGTTACCGCAAAGGGAATCAGAATGCTGGCGCGGCTACTTGCCGGTGCGGCCGATGGGCTGCCGCAGCGCGGCGCGGTCGAGGTTTTCCCTGAGGTTCATCAGCGTGAGGAAAGTGGCCAGTACGCGCGCTTTCATTTCATCGGCCAGGTGCATGCCGCAGGTGGCCGCGCGGGCCAGTAATTCTCCCTGATCCGCGATGAAGCGGATAATTTCCACTTGCCGCTCGTGGGGCGTCTGGCCGTAGACGGTTTCGCGCCGCATGTCCGCGCAGGACTTCTCAATTTGAAGCGTGAAATGCAGCACGCACAAGTGCACGGACTCGAGAGACTCGGGTACCTGTCCCTTGCATCCGCTTTCGGTGCATGTAGTCAATGACATGGTTGGAGCTCAACTCAATCGTTCGATTGTAAGCGTCCCTGGCGTCGAAAATCCACAATACGCAAGCAAAGTGCGGCGAATCGGCCAGCTGTACGAATGGCCAATGGAGGTACCCTATAGGCCTGCGCCAAGGTGTGTGCCGCCGTGGCGTCCAGCTTGGTTACATGGCCCGGGATTGGCCGCGGACGACCCCAGAGGCTGGGAGCCTGGCTGTGCTCCGGCGCAGAATCGTTTGCCGGAAAGCGTTTTGCCGTCCATTTGCAGAAAACCCAAAGGTTGATTGTAGCCCCGTGGGTTGCAATAATTAAACCCCGAATGCTGAATAAATGATTGCTGGAGAGGGCCTCATGAATAAATTCAAAGGCTCGAGGCGCGACTTTCTGAAAACCGCGGGCTTGACGGCGGGAGCCGCGCTCCTATCGCCGCAGGCCGGCTTCGGTCAGGGCGACATGCCCGGACAGCGCGGCCAATCCGCCCTTCCCCCTTCCAGGTCCGGCCCGGCAAATTACACGCTGCGGATTAAAACCACTCCCGTGGAACTTGCGCCGGACCGCATCGTTTCACTGACCACCTATAACGGACAATTTCCCGGGCCGCTGCTTCGCTTCCGGGAAGGGCAACCCGTCACGGTCGACGTCTTCAACGAGACGGACACGCCGGAGCAGCTGCATTGGCACGGCCAATTTATTCCCTCTGAAGTGGATGGATCGTCCGAAGAAGGCACTCCGTTCATCCCCGCACACGGCAAACAGCGCATCGTGTTTACGCCCAGGCCCGCCGGCCTGCGCTTTTACCACACGCATGTCCGCGCCGGATCGAATCTTGCCAAGGGAATGTATAGCGGGCAGGTGGGACCGGTGTACATCGAGCCGAAGAATGAGCCGGGAAAATACGACCGCGAGATATTTCTCGTCCTGAAGGAGTTCGAGCCCACCTTCAGCCGAGGCGGCGACATGGACATGAATTTTCTGTACCCGCCGGCGCGCGACAAAGCCCTGGAAAATCAGGGCGAGTCCGCGATGAAGGCTTCGCTCGCCAGCCACATGCCGCACGGCTACGAAGTCGGATACGGATCGTTCACGATCAATGGGCGGATGCGCGGGCACGGCGAGCCGATCCGCGTGAAGCAGGGCGAACGCGTTCTGTTTCACGTTTTGAACTGCAGCGCCACGGAGATACGCAGCCTGGCGTTGCCGGGCCACACGTTCCGCGTCGTTGCGCTGGATGGAAATCCGGTGCCGAATCCTTCGCCGGTGCCTGTGCTCTGGCTGGGCACGGCCGAGCGAATTTCCGCCATCGTGGAAATGAATTATCCGGGCGTGTGGACGATGGGCGATCTTGGCGATGACGATCGCCTGCACGGCATGGGCATCGTGGTGGAATATGCCGGGCGTACCGGAAAACCGCTGTGGGCTGCTCCGCCGCCCTACCGCTGGAGCTATGCCCGCTTTGCCAGACCCGGAGCCATGGCTGCACAGGCCCCCGACGAAACATTCGAGATGCTCATTGAAAAGAAAAACGCCGCGGAGGAAGGCTTCAACCAGTGGACCATCAACGGGGTGTCGTTTCCAAACACGCCGAAAGGGCCCATTTCTTATCACTTAAAGCAAGGCAAGCGCTATCGCATCCATTTGCGCAATGCCAGCGACGATATCCACCCCATCCACCTTCACCGGCATAGCTTTGAGCTAACCAGCCTGGCCGGAAAGCCCACCGCAGGAATCATGAAGGACGTGCTGATGCTGGGCGGATATCAGGAAGCGGAAATCGATTTCGTGGCTGACAATCCGGGCCTGACGCTGTTCCATTGCCACCAGCAGCTGCATATGGACTACGGATTCATGACCCTGTTCGACTACGTGTAAATGGAAATGGCAGGCGGATCATCTTCATCGTCCAGGCGCGAGAAGCGTTAAACTATCCTGCCAAGCGCGCGACGCCGGCATGATGCAGGATCAGGGCGCGCCAAAGTCTGGAGAGCTGTTCTCAACATGGAAACCACAACCGATCGCACGAACCAGGTCCGCTGGGACCTCAGCATCCTGTATACGGACATCACCGACCCGCGCCTCGATGCCGATCTGGCCAGCCTCACGGCCATGGCAAAACATTTTTCGCTTACCTACAAAGGCAAACTTGCCGAACTTCTGGGCGGCGCCATCCGGGACTATTCGGAAATCGAGATGCTCAGCGGGAAGATCGGGTCGTACCTGTTTTTGCGGGAGAGCACGGACCTGACCAATGCCGCGATCAAGGCCAAAAACGCCGCCTTTCAGCGCGAATGGAGCGCGGTGCGCGGCGAGCACCTCACCTTTTTTGAATTGGAGCTGGTCGAGCTGGGCGACGATACCCTCAAGAAATATTACGAAAGCGATGCGATCGTCACCAAGCATCGCCCGTGGATCGAGCACATACGGACATTCAAACCGCACTTTTTGTCCGAGCCCGTCGAATCCGCGCTGACCAAGCGCTCGCCGTTTGATTCCAGTTCCTGGAGCGAATTTTTCGACGAGGTGGAAGCCGATCTCAATTTTGAATTCCGCGGCGCCTCCAAAAACATCACCGAGATGATGCACCTGATCGCCGAATCGAAAGACGCGCAGGAGCGGGCCGAAGCCCTACAGTGCGTGAATGACGGCTTGGCCGGCCCCTTCGCGAAATATTCCGCGCAGACGCTCTACATGGTCGCCGGCTTAAAATCCGTGGAGGACACTGAACGCGGATACGCCCACCCCATGGCCCTGCGCAACAAAGCGAATCGCATTCCCGATTCCGTCGTGGACGTTCTGCACAACGCCGTCACCTCTCTGGGCGGCTCGCTGACGCGGCGGTATTACAAATTGAAGGCGCGCCATCTGGGACTGTCCGTGCTTCGCTGGAGCGACCGCAACGCTCCCATGCCCTTTGCCGACATGACTGAAATTCCCTTCGACGAGGCGGCGGACATCGTCAAAACTTCCTACGAAAGCTTCAGCCCCACGCTGACGGCGCTGGTGAAGAGTTTCTTCGCCGACCGGCGCATCGACGCGCCCGTGGTGAAGGAAAAGCGCAGCGGCGCGTTCAACTCCTCCCACGTGCTGCCCGGCGGAAAGCCGGTGTCCTTCACGCTGATGAATTATCTGGGAAGCAACAAGGATGTGATGACGCTGGCGCACGAGCTGGGGCACGGCGTGCACGGCATTCTGGCCGGGGAGGCGCAGGGTCCGCTGATGTTTCACGCCCCCATCGCGTATTGCGAAACGGCGTCCGTGTTCGGGGAAATGACCACGTTCACGTTTTTGAAGCAGCGCCTGGTTCGCTCGGGCGACCAAAAATCGCTTCTGGCGCTGATCATGGCGAAGATCGACAGCACCATCAACACCGTCGTTCGCCAGATCGGTTTTTCCAATTTCGAGCGGCGCCTGCACGGCATGAATGAGTCCTACACGGCCTGGAGCGAGCCGGAAAAACGCTCGGTGGAAGAGCTGGACGCCATCTGGCTGAAAACTGCGCAGGAACTTTACGGCGCGGAAGGCGAAATCTTCACCTATGAAAATTCCAATCATCTCTGGGCGTACATCCCGCACTTCCACAGCCCGTTTTACGTCTACGGCTACGCTTTCGGCGAACTGCTGACGCAAAGCCTGTTCGCGCAGCGCCAGCGCTTGGGAGCAAGGTTCGAACCGCTCTACCTGGACCTGCTGCGTTCCGGATCGACCAAGGACGTGGTGGAACTGCTCGCGCCCTTCGGCCTGGACGCAAGGAATGAGGCCTTCTGGAAGGACGGCATCACCGTCAGCCTGGGCGCCTTGATCGAGGAAGCCGAGCAGTTGTCCCGCGCCATAGGCGTGGTCTGAAAGGGCGAACGAGGCATGCATCGCAATCGGACCACCGCCTAACTGTCCTGTTTTGTTGGTCGCAAATTTTGTAGCGGCCTTTCGTTTTTCGAGCCTCCGGCCGTCTGCCTCCTCCCGCTGTTCCGATTCGATAACGCCTATGCTAGACTATCCCGGCAAAGTTAAAATCAGTCCCCCAACTTATTTCCCAAGAGGCGATTTCCATGTCTGGGCACTCTAAATGGGCCACAATCAAACATAAAAAAGCGGCTACCGACGCCAAGCGCGGTCGCGCCTTTACCAAACTGATTCGCGAAATTACCATTGCCGCGCGAGTGGGCGGCGGCGATCCGGAAACGAACCCGCGCCTGCGCACCGCGATCCTTGCCGCCAAGAACGAGAACATGCCCAGCGACAACATCGAGCGCGCCCTGGCACGCGGCGCTGGAACGCTGGAAGGCGAGCAGTACGATGAAGTGAGTTTTGAGGGTTATGGCCCCGGCGGCGTGGGCATGATCATCGAAGTGGTCACGACCAACCGCAACCGCATCGTCAGCGAACTTCGCCACATGATGAACAAGCACGGCGGCAACATGGCCGAAACCGGCGCGGTGGGCTGGATGTTCCAGCGCAAGGGCGACATCGTGGTGTCCAAGGAACAGGCCGACGAAGACAAGATGCTTTCCATCGTGCTCGATGCAGGCGCCGAGGACCTGCGCGATGAAGGCGATTCCTGGGAAGTCCTGACCCCGCCCGAAAGTTTTGAGGCGGTTCGCGAAGCCCTGACCAAGGCGGAGATCAAGACCGAATCCGCCGAAGTCGGCTGGGTCCCGCAGAACTACGTGAAGCTCACCGGCAACCAGGCCGGGCAGATGCTGCGGCTGATCGAAACGCTCGAGGAGCATGACGACGTTCAGAAGGTATCCGCCAACTTCGATATCGATGAACAGGATCTTCAAGCGGCCATGTCGGCCGAATAATTTCCGATGGGCCCGGTAGCACGGGCTTTAGCCTGTGCGGTTTAGTTCTTACTTGCACGAAAATCGCACAGGCAAAGGGTGCACGCTCCTGCAACAATAGCCGGCGCCTCAAGAATTCCGTTTTCGATTCTATCCGCGCAAGAATTTACAATTTCCAGCACAGGGCGCCGAGAAAATTGTGGCCGCGGGCGGTGCGCCGCCGTACACTCATTGCCGTGACGCATTCTTCCCTGACAGACGGCAATTGTTTTCGCGTGCTGGGCGTCGATCCCGCCGCGGCCGGGGCCACCGGCTATGGAATTGTGGAAAGCGACGGTCGCCGCTGCCGCATGCTGCGCTATGGTGCGCTGCGCGCCACACGCAAAGGGCCCGAGCATTTTCCCGAACGCCTTCGTGAAATCCACGCCATGCTGAGCGGCCTGATCGAGGAGTTCCAGCCACACGGCGTTGCGGTGGAATCCGTATTCACCGCGCTCAACGTGAAAACGACGCTCAAGCTGGCCGAGGTGCGCGGCGTGGTCCTTCTGGCCGCGGCCCAGAGCGATATCCCCGTGTGCAGCTATTCGCCGCGCGAAGTGAAATCCTGCGTGGCCGGCTACGGGCACGCGGACAAGCAGCAAATGCAGCTCATGGTGCGCGCGCTGCTGAACATGAGCGAAACACCCGAGCCCGCTGACGCCGCCGACGCGCTGGCCGTGGCGCTGTGTCACATTCAGGCCGCGCAGTTCCGCGCGCGGCTCGATGCCGGAACCTCACTCCGCGCGGCGAACCGCGATTCCGGGAAATCCCCGCGCGGCGCAAACAGCCGCAGCGCGGTTTCGCGCATCCCAGTATTGTGAGCGCCAGTCGTACGATGACGCGAACCCGTTTTCAGTTCACGCTTCTATTTTCATTGCTGGGAGTGCTGTTTTTTGTCCCGGCCATGCATTCCCAATCGGATGCGGCCAATCCCGGCGCGGCCACGATCACCTATCGCCGCGTGTTCAAGGGCAGTTCCCCCGAATTCATCGAGATCAAAATTATCGAACCCGGCGCGGCCACGTTCGATATCCGCCAGCTTGCCGATGACGCCGATCCCACGCCCTTTGCAGTCGGCCCCGCCGTGCGCCGGAAAATTGTCGAGCTGGCCGCGGACCTCAACAATTTTGCGATTACCGGCCTGAACGTCCATAAAAAAATTGCGAATCTCGGACAGAAAACATTTCGCTACGAGCGTGGCGCGGAAGTGCATGAGGTGTCGTTCAATTACACGCTGAACGCTCCGGCCAGCCAGCTCATGCAGATTTTCGAAGGCTTGGCCCAGCAGCAGGGCGATCTGGTTCAGCTGGAGCGGAGCGCGAAGTATGATCGGCTGGGCGTGAACGACGCCTTGCGCGAGTTTGAATCGGACCTGGACCGCAGGCTTCTGCCCGAACCGGAACGCCTGCTGCCGGTGCTCGATCAGATTGCCGCCGATTCCCGCTTCGTGGATATCGCGCGCGACCGCGCGCGGGCGCTTGCCGGACGCATTCGCGCGTCCCGCGATCACTGAGTTTCCTTAGGAAATGTTTCCTGCCCAAATATTTGCGAAATATTCTCGGCGCTTCCGGCAGGGCAGCCTGTTCCGCCTGTCCACCTCGCCATTTTGAAAAACTTTCATGAGACGCCGGCCGGATTGGGCGCATCCTATGGGATAGTGGTTTGACCGGCAAGGTGCCTATGAAATCTCTTCGGAATTTCCGGACGGCTCTCATCGCCGCGATGGGACTGGTTTTATTCCTGGCGCCCGCGATGCGCGCGCAGGATGCCGATTCTGTCCGCGTCGTTCGCCTGAGCCTTGCCAACGGACAGGTCCTCGTGTCTCATGCAGGAAGTGACACCTGGGAGCAGGGCGTGGCCAATCTGCCGCTGCAGCAGGGAGACACGCTCGCCACGCAGACCGGCTACGCCGAAGTTGAGTTTGAAAACGGCGCGACCGCGTATCTGGCCGAAAATTCCACGCTGCAATTCACGCAGCTCGGCTTTTCCGATGGCGGCCGC
>DATLTA010000140.1:0-5708 GCA_035533775.1 Candidatus Dormiibacterota bacterium
GACAGAACGGGCTGGCGCAGGCGCGCGAATTCACCGCTACGGCCGGCGTAACCGGAATCGTGCTGACCAAGCTGGACGGCACGGCCAAGGGCGGCATCGTCGTGGCCATCACCCGCGAACTCGGTTTGCCCGTGCGTTTCGTGGGCACCGGCGAATCGATGCAGGACCTTGTCCCATTTGACGCGGAATCTTTTGTTTCTTCCCTGTTCGATTGAGCGGATTCCGAACGGGGATTTCCCGGCGCGGCCGCCCGGAGCCGTGCCGCTTGAATTTTCCGCAAACTCTGGAGCCCGCCTAAAAAAATGAAAGCGTCCGCATCATCGCGCACGTTTCTCAAAGCCGCTGCCGACGCCGTCTATATGGACCGCGCGCTGGAGCTTGCGGCGCACGGCGTCGCGCTCAGCAGCCCCAACCCGATGGTCGGAGCGGTTCTGGTGCGCGATGGCAAACTTGTGGGCGAAGGATTTCACACCTATGACGGCATGCGCCACGCGGAGATAGTAGCGCTCGAAGCGGCGGCCAGACAGGCTGGGGAAAATTTCGATGGCGTGGCGGCTGCAATCCCGTCAAGGGGTGTAAACCCTGCGGGTGCGGGTAACGATTCATCGGCTGCGCGTGGCGCGACGCTGTACATCAATCTGGAACCTTGCTGCCACACGGGCCGCACGGGCCCCTGCACGCAGGCCGTGATTGACGCCGGAGTCACGCGTGTCGTGGCCGCGATGGCGGACCCAAATCCTGAGGTCGCGGGGCGCGGCTTCCAGCAACTGCGCGCTGCGGGAATCGAAGTTTGTACGGGATTGCGCGAGGCGGAAGCGCGCCGCCTGAACGAAGCGTTCGCGAAATGGATCGTCTCGCGAAAGCCGCTGGTGACGCTCAAGTCCGCGCTCACGCTCGACGGCCAGCTTGTGCTTGCCCATCCGCGCGGCCGTGCGCGGCCGCCGCTGAAGGATCGCTGGATTTCTTCGCCCGAGTCGCGCGCCGAGGTGCAGCGCATGCGCCACGCTTCCGACGCGCTCGTCACGGGCATCGGCACCGTGCTGGGCGACGATCCCCTACTCACGGACCGCACGGGCCTGCCGCGGCGCCGCAAATTGTTGCGCGTGGTAATGGATTCGCGGCTGCGCCTGCCGCTGCGTTCGAAGCTGGTGCGCTCGGCCGATGGCGACGTGCTCGTCTTCACGCAGGCAAAGGAAAATTCGGCGAAGGCGCGCGCGTTGCGCCGCGCCGGCGTGGAAGTCGTGCGCGTCGCGGGGCGCGGATCAAGACCCGACTTGCGCGCGGTCATCGCCGAACTCGGGCGGCGCGAAATACTGAGCGTGTTGCTGGAATCCGGCGCGGCGCTGAATTCCGCCGCTCTTTCCGCCGGAATTGTGGATAAAATGCGTGTGTTCTACGCGCCCAAGGTTTCCGGACTTGCAGTGAAAAGACCCGGCACGGCAGCGCCTTCGAACAGTTTTCTCACCGCGCGGGTACTGCAAAACATAACGATGGCTCAATTCGGCGTCGATTTCTCAATCGAAGGATATTTTCACAATGTTTACCGGACTCGTTGAGCACGTGGGCACGATCGAATCGTTCGAGCGCAACCAGGGAGGCGCGCGCATCCGCGTCAACGCCGGTCCGCTTACCGATGGCCTCGCGAAATCCGGCAGCATTGCCGTAAACGGCTGCTGCCTGACCGCCGTGGATATTTCGGGGAAATTTTTTGCGGCCGATCTATCCGGGGAGACGCTGCGGCGCACCAGCCTGGGCGAAATGAAGCCCGGCGCGCGCGTCAACCTGGAACGCCCGCTGACCGCGATGAAGGAATTGGGCGGCCACTTCGTGCAAGGCCACGTGGATGGCGTTGGCCGCGTCGCGCGCCTGGAGACCGAAGGCGCGAACTGGTGGTTCGGCGTGCGGGTGCCCGAGGATCTTGCCCGTTACGTCGCGATGAAAGGCTCGATCGCGCTGGACGGCATCAGCCTGACCGTCGCGGGATGGCGCGACGCCGTCGTCGAAACGGCCATCATTCCGTTCACCTACGAGCACACGAATTTGTCCTCGCTCAAATTGGGTGATCCGGTGAACATCGAGTGCGACGTCCTGGCAAAATACGTCGAGCGCATGCTGGAATCGCGAGGAAAAACTTCCGTATCGCGCCTCAGCGTCGCTCGGCTGGTAGAAGAAGGCTTTTAGCCGGATCGATGCGAAAAAAGGTAGCACAGGCTTCAGCCTGTGGCACGGTTATCCATAGTGCAAAACTAAACCGCACAAGCTCCGGCGCATCGCGCGCTTGACAGAATTGCAAAACTAAACCGGACAAGCTTCGGCCCGGTGCGCGGTTGGCAAAATTGCAAATCTAAATCGCACAGGCTGAAGCCTGTGCTACTTGAATCGCAAGGCGCTAGTCGCGGCAGATCGGCAGGGGAGATACCCGCTCGCCGCGCCTGGTAATCACGACGTCATCGGGAAAATGCTGGCGAAATTCAATGCCCATGGCATCCATCCGATCCAGAAATTCGGATAGCCGCGGCAAACACGCGTTTTCCACATCGTGAATGACGACCACGGTCCAATCGCGCCCGGCAACTTCGGAAATGCACCGGTCGACCCAGCCATCCTGATCCTTCCAGTCTCCCGGCACGCTGGACCACAATACGCAGGTGTATTTCCCCGTTTGCAAAAGCTGCAGCGCCGCGCGGCTCAGCAGGTGCGGGCCGATCAGGCCGCCGTTTCCCTTGGGGCGAAAGTATTTGTCCGCGTGGGCAAGTTCTCCAATCAAATTCTGCGTCTCTTCGATCTCCCGCCGAGCATATTCCGCGTCGGGGTTTTCGCCGAGAGTCAGGCCATGGGAAAACGTGTGGTTGCCGATCCAGTGCCCTTCCGCATGAGCGCGGACGGCCAGCGCGCGGCCACCGGGCGCCGCGAGATTCCTGCCAAGGATGAAAAATGTGGAATGAATATGGCGCGCGGCAAGGATATCGAGGACGCGTTCGGTGACGCCCGGGGTCGGCCCGTTGTCAAATGTGAGTGTCACGCGTTTCATGCGAACCGCCATTCCCTTGCGTAAAATATTTTCTGCATTTCCTACGAAAACGCGCCAATCGCTTTCTGCCGCGCCCCGCGATAATACAGGACCAATCCCACCGCGATCGTGCCCAGGGCTCCCCCGGCCACCTTGGCCTCGAACAGCATCTTGTTCGCTTCGTCGCCCGGCGGGATGAGCGAGAAGAAAATACCGGCGATGACGGCAAGCAGTCCCAAAATCCCGCAGACGCAAACACCGAACTTCCCGCCGGGGATCAGCACGGCGGACTTGTTGTTTTCCCGATCCTCGCGCCAGGCCAGCTTGATGATCGCCGCGTACATGTAAATAAAGGGAATGAAGTACAGCACGATGGCGGCGGATACCAGAACCACGTACGCGGTCCGCTCGGTCGCCCGGAACTGGCTGAGCACCAGAACCACAGCGGAAAGCCCGGCCTGCACCAGAATCGAAAGATACGGCGTCTTCCACTTCGGATGAATCCTGCCGAACCAGGACGGCAGGTACCGGTCGATACCGACGACAAACGGCACGCGCGAAATCCCCGCCACGGTGCTTCCGACGCCTCCGGCGTTTCCGGCAGTCACCAGCAGCGCGGCGATCACTCCCACAATACCGATACGCAGGGCCGTCGAGCCGGTGGTGATGGCCTGAAAAACTCCGCTTTTCGGATCCACGACGTTGGCGGGGATCATGGTGAGAATGGCGATGGTTCCGGCCATATAGATCACGGCAATCAATCCACCGGAAGCGAAGATGGCCTTCGGAAGCGTATGCTGAGGGTCCCGGACTTCCTCACTGAGCGCGGAGACCAGTTCCAGGCCGGTAAACGCAAACGCAATCTGCGACCAGAAATTCATGGTGTCCCAATTCCAGTGCGGCAGCATGGCGGGCAGCGTGAAGTGCGTCACCGAGCCTTGCCGCCCCCAGAGCAGCGCCGCCACGGCCACGATCATGAGCAGAGGAATGTACGTGCCGATCCCTCCCGCATTCTGCAGCCACTTGCCGATGTTCAGTCCAATGATGTTCAGCCAGACGGCGACCACGAGCAGCAAAAATGATCCCACGAGCAGAAACGTGCGGTCCTGGGCCATCCAGGCGGTCTTCGCGCCGCCCACGTAGGCCGTCATCGCGGCGCTGGCCATCAAAAGCCCGGGAAAATAGAAAATGGTGTAGGTCCAATACGTCCATCCGGCAACGAAACCGTGAAAATCGCCGAAGGCTATTTTTGTCCAGACGTACAGCCCGCCTTCCTCCGGGAATCGCGTCGACAGTTCGACCACCACAAACGCCGTGGGCACGAAAAACAGGACCGCCGCCAGAATCCACAGGCTGATCGAGGACTGCCCGTTGCGCGCCGCCGCCGCGATCCAGCGCGGCCCCAGCACCGTGGCAATGCAAAAGAGCAGCACATCCCAGAAACCCATGACGCGGCGAAGCTGATGTTTCGCGTCCGAGGCGTCTGGAGATGGATCGCTCAAGCTTTCATGTCCAGTTCAGGAATCAATTCGTCCTGCCGGCGGAAATTGCGGAGGAATGGTTCAGGGGCCGCCTCGAATCCGGCCCAGGGACCGAAATAGGCGACGCGGCTTTCGTGGAGAAACACGACGCGGTCGGCCAATTTTTTCGCCAGGTGTGTGTCGTGCGTGACGACGACCGAAGTCTTGTGAAATTTTTCCTTCAGCCGCAGGATCAGGTTGCCAGTATGCGCCGCCATCAGCGGGTCCACCATCGTTGTCGGCTCGTCGTAGAGAATCGCTTCGGGATCCTGCGCCAGAGCGCGCGCTATGGCCACGGCGCGCTTCATGCCCGTGCTCAGTTCGGACGGTAATTTATCGACGAAATCGGAGACTTCGAGCATGTCGGCCAGTTCCGCGACACGCGCCTCTTTTTGCTCCCAGGTAAGGTCGTCGCGCTTTTCCAGCGGGAAGGCGATGTTCTCCGCCACGGTCAGCGAATCAAACAGCGCGCCCGATTGGAAAACCATCGTCACGCGCCGGCGAATCTCGGACATTTGCTCTTCCGTGCAGCCGCCGATGTCCTGGCCGTCGATCAGCACCTGGCCCGAGTCGGGATGCAGAAATCCCATGATGTGTTTCAACGCGACCGACTTTCCCACGCCGCTGCGTCCCATGATCACGCACGTCTCTCCCCGGTCCACAAAAAAACTGACGTCGCGGAGCACCACGTGGTCGCCAAACGCCTTGCTGACGTTGCGGAATTCGATATAGTGACCCACCGCGGGCGACTCGTGTTGGTTTGGGATTGGCGCGTCCATGTTCGCCCGTTATTGTTGATGAGCCTGCGCCTAGAATCAAACCAATTCCGCACCAGCGGGACAGTCTTCCGGCTGTATGCTGTGACTGTACAGGGGGTTGGCTGCAGCGGCGGGCTTCAGTCTATTTGCTATAATCTCGCTAATGTTAGCTGCAGAGACAGTCTAAAGCCTGCCCTGCCGGCATCGCGCATTGGCACCCATCCAAAATATTGATATACAGGGAGTTAGAATGGCGAAACACAATGGCAGGCTCCCGGAAGGCCTGAGGAGTTCCCTTGACTTCGTGGCAGGGTTTGCTATATTAGCACTCGACCGGGAGGAGTGCTAACGGTCTGCTCCGCACTCCCTCGGCAACAATCCAGTCTCACGAGGTACGGACTCCTGACGGAGTTCGCCATA
>DATLTA010000141.1:0-9813 GCA_035533775.1 Candidatus Dormiibacterota bacterium
ACCCGCAAAGCGCATTTGCCGGATGTCGCCTAGTATTTCACCGACATCAGGTAAATCAGCGGGAACACGAACATCCAGACCAGGTCAACAAAGTGCCAGAACAATCCGTTCACTTCGACATCCTCGGAGGAAAACTTCCCGCGGCCATACCCGGTCGCAACGATGCCGAGGTAAACCACGCCGATCAGGACGTGCGCCATGTGTATCCCGGTGATGCCGAAAAAAACCGCCCCGAACAGCGGCGTGCCCCACGGGTTGCTTGAAAACGTGGCGCCTTCCGCAATCAGGCGAAACCATTCCACCGCGTGCAGCCCCAGGAACGCCAGCCCGCAGGCCATCGTGGCAATCATCCACAGGACGGTGGCCTTGCGGTCATTGCGTTGCGACGCCGTCACCGCCATGACCATCGTCAGCGAACTGGTCAGCAGCACGACCGTCATCCCCGCCGAGAAAATGATGGCGGGATTCATGGGAAACGGCCGGGGCCAGTCGGGATTGGTGATCCGGGAATAGCAGTAGGCAATCAGCAGCGCGGAGAACGTCAGAGAATCGGAAACGATGAACAGCCACATTCCCAATTTCTTTGAACTCATCGCAAACGGAGACGCCCCGCCCGACCATGCCGAATCAAGCGCCGCGCTGTTTTTTCCCTCTTGCACGGTTCACCGTCCCAACGTCAGCAGTACCAGCAGGAAAACCCACAGGCCATCCATGAAGTGCCAGTAAATCGAGGCCAACTCCGCAGCGGTGGCCTGCGAAATGCGCGAGCGTTTCCACGGGCGGAACAACACGTAAAACAAGGCGAAAATTCCGCCCGCCAGGTGCGCGCCGTGCGCCGCCGTCAGAAGATAAAAAAAACTGCTGCTCGGATTCGTCGAAAGCAGGATTCCCGCGGCAGAGAGCTGCCGCCAGGCAATGATCTGCCCCGCAAGGAAAAGCATTCCGAGACCGCACGTCACCCACCACCAGGACCGGAACGCTTCCCGGTCGCCATCTTCCAGTTTCTTGCGCGCCAGGATGATGGTGCCGCTGCTGGCGAGCAGAATCAGAGTATTGAACCAGACGACAGCAGGCATCGGCGTGTGCTGCCAGTCGTTGCCCAGGCCCTTGCGCACAATGTAGGAACTCGCCAGGGCCATGAAAAACATCACGATGGCCGCCAGGCCCAGCTGGAGCGCCGTGAAGTAGGCGCGCCGCGGGATCGGGGGCAAGGGGCTGGAAGATCCACCATCGTCGCCGCCGCCGGCGGGCGTGCCCGTCCCGCCGCCGCGACCCGCGTCGATGATCTCTACTGCTTCCGTAATTGATCCCGCCATCGTTTACCTTTCAAAAGAACTACGCTTTGCGAACCAAATCCGGCGCCAGGGTCTGCAGGATGTAATCGTCGGCCACGCCCGGCACGCTGAATTCATACGGC
This sequence comes from Candidatus Dormiibacterota bacterium, assembly GCA_035533775.1. Lineage (GTDB taxonomy): Bacteria > Acidobacteriota > Terriglobia > Acidiferrales > UBA7541 > Palsa-360. The sequence goes on from DATLTA010000141.1 coordinate 1,418, forward strand.
CCGCGATAGATCACCGGCGCAACGCCTCCGAAATTGTCAAAAGGAGGAGGCGATGGAATCGTCCATTCCAGAGTCGTCGCGTGCCAAGGATTCATTTCCTTGGCTTCCTTCCCCCTAAACAGGCTCCAGAAGACATTGAACAGAAAGATAAACTGCGCTGCGATGGTGATGAACGCCGCGATGGTGATGAACACGTGCAGGGGCTGCAATGCCCGCAGGAACGGCCCCGCAGTCATCTGGGAATATCGCCGGGGATTCCCGGCGAGCCCCAGGAAGTGCATGGGCATGAAGGTGGCGTACACGCCGACAAACGTGATCCAGAAATGGACCTTCCCGACCCCTTCATGCAGGAAGCGGCCAAACATTTTCGGAAACCAGAAATAAAGGCCGGCGAATACGGCGAAGATGGCGGCGACGCCCATGATGATGTGAAAATGCGCGACGACGAAGTACCCGTCGTGCAAATACAGGTCCAGTGAGGGCTGCGCCAGAAACAAACCCGAAAGCCCGCCGCTCACGAACAGCGAAACGAAGCCCAAGGCGAACAACATCGAGCAGTTGAACGTAATTTTTCCGCCCCAGATCGTTCCCAGCCAGTTGAAGGTTTTGACCGCCGAGGGAACTCCGATCGTCATGGTCAGCATCGAAAATGCAAACGCCGAATACGGGCTCATCCCGCTGACAAACATGTGATGGCCCCAGACGCAGAATCCCAGAAAGCCAATTGCGCAGGTCGCCCCCACCATCGCCCGGTAACCAAACACAGGCTTGCGTGAAAACGTGGAAAGCAGATGCGAAACCATGCCCATTCCGGGCAGAATCGCGATATACACTTCAGGGTGTCCGAAGAACCAGAACAAGTGCTGCCACAGAAGCGGTGAACCGCCCTTATGCCAGGCGATGACCTGGCCCGAGATCACAATTCCGCCGGGAATGAAGAAACTCGTGCCCGCAACACGATCGAGCAACAGCAGGATGCACGCAGCAAGCAGTACGCCGAAGGCCAGCAGGCCAAGAATCGCCGTCACAAACCAGGTCCAGCACGTCATCGGCAAATGTCCCAGCGTCATTCCCTTCGTGCGCAGATCAATCAGCGTGGTAATGAAATTGAGCGCGCCCATCAGCGATGCGACAGAAAATATTGCCAGGCCGATAATCCATAACGTTTGGCCGGTCCCCTGCCCGGGACCTGAAATTTCGCCGAGCGCGCTCAACGGGGGATACGCCGTCCAACCGCTGATCGGTGCGCCACCCGGAACAAAAAACGCGGCCAGCATGACGAGCAGAGAAACCATGGTGGTCCAGAACGACAGCATGTTCAACACGGGGAAGGCCATGTCCGACGCGCCGATCTGGATGGGCAGGAAATAATTGCCGAAGCCGGACTGTGGCGCCGTGGTGAGCACCATGAATACCATGATCGTGCCGTGCATGGTCATCAGCGCCAGGTATTGCTCCGGCGTCATCAGCCCTCCCCTGAAGAAGGGCCATTTCGCGGCCGGCCAGGCCAGATGCAGACGCATCAGGAAAGACAAACCCATGCCGAGGAACACGGAAAACAAGGCCAGGCTCAGGTACTGGATGCCGATCACCTTGTGATCCGTGCTGAACACGTATTTTCGAATGAAACCGGACGGAGGCCGATGGTTCCCGTGACCGCCGCCGTTTTCCTCTGTCACCATCTAGCCTCTCCTCGGAGTCTCCCGGTTCGCCGGAAATGTTTCCCGGCAGATGGGCATGTTATGGCCACTACTGGTTCGCCGCTTCCTGTTGCTTCATCCATTCATTGAAATCCGCTTGGGACATCACGGTCAGCGTGCTGTGCATGCGGTAATGCCCCAGGCCGCATAGCTCGGCGCACGCGATTTCGTATACGCCTGGAACCGTGGCCGTGAAGTGCATGTGAATATCCATGCCCGGCACGGCGTCCTGCTTCAACCGGAGTTCCCGCACGAAGAAGCTGTGCGTGACGTCCTCCGAACGAATGATGAGTTCGACTTGGCGATTGACGGGAACGGCCATGACGGGCACGACCACGTCGTCTTTCGACGCTGGATCGTTGGGGTCCAGGCCAACCGGATTGCCCGTGGATGCGCTCACCAGATCGGAACTCTCCCGGCCGAATTTTCCATCGGGGCCGGCATAGCGGAAGTTCCACGCGAATTGCTCCGCGGTGACCTCAATCGGCAGCGCCCCCGGCGCGGCACCCATGAAGTGCACTTGCGCCCACGCGTTTTGCGCGTACAGCCCGAGGCCGACAAATAAAACCAGGGTCACAAGCGTCCAGACGACCTCCATCGTATTGTTGCCCTCGAAGTAGGTCACCTTCTGCCCGCGGTCGCGAAATCGAAACAGGGTATAGGCAAGAGCAATCTGCGCGAGCACAAAGATGACGCCGGTAATCAGGAACGTGAGCGCAAATTGACCGTCGATCTCATGGCCCACGGCGGTAATGGCGGGAGGAAACCACCAGATCTTTGCCATGAGAATATAAACGGTGACCGCCGTCATGAGCACGAGGAAAACGGACAAGGCGAGGGCCGTCGAAGTGGAACCGCTTTCTGCAGGTCTGCTCAGCATCGTCTCCGCTCCAGGGATGTTGGGGGCTCGTATGCCTCGGACCGAAGGCCCAGCTCAACTGTTCGCACCGGACGAAACCGGTCTATCTTAACCTGTGCGGCACATCATATTCATCCGCGAAAGCATTGCAACAGCACATTTTTTCGCCTATCGAAATCCGGGATCGAAAATGGCCGGGGCGCTGCCCAGAGGCGGCCCAGGGGAGTAAGATGGATGGAAAGCAGAAAAGCCGGAGGCGGCCATGAAAACCATTCCCAGGATTGCCAAGGCTCGAAGGATCGGCAAGATCGGCGAAATCAGCGCGTTTTGCGCCGTATTCCTCGCGGGGATCGCGGTACTGGCGGTTCCCAGCCATGCCCAGGTGGAGAGCCCGCCGGCCATGACGGCGTGCAAATTTGTCGATGGCAAGACCATTACCGTGCACTATTCCAGCCCGCGCATGCGGGGACGCAGAATATTCGGCGGCCTGGTACCTTACGGTGAGGTGTGGCGCGCCGGAGCCAACCAGGCCACCACCTTCGTGACCCAGTCGGACGTTGTCGTCGGGGGCAAGACCGTGCCCGCGGGGAGCTACACCCTTTTTGCCCTGCCCACCGCAACCAAATGGACGTTGATCATCAGCAAGCGGACCGGCGAATGGGGAATTCCCTACCCCGGCGAGAAAGACGATTTTGCCCGCATGGAAATGAAGGTTTCAAAGCTGCCCTCGCCTTTGGAAAACTTCACAATTTCGTTCGAACAGGCCGCTTCGAGCTGCACGTTGCATCTGGATTGGGAAATGACGCGCGCTTCCATCAATATTTCCGAGAAGAAATAGCGCCGGTCTCTCGCGGCCACGGGGATTCTGGGTGGCGCCGACAGTGCCACGGCGGGGCACACCGGCACGCAGTCCGGCACCGTGCTCAGTCGGGCGGCCTGGCCTTGAAACTTTTATAGGATATGCGAAATGGAAATATCGGATCAGGAGCCCGTACAGGCAATCCCGTATCCAAAAATCAGCGCTCGCCCTGCGCGGCGGCCGCGGCAGGCTGCCCGGCATCGCTTTCAGCTTCTTCCAGGATTTCGCCATCCCATTCGACGGTAATTCCGCGGCGCACGCTTGCTGAAGCGGCGCAAAGGTCTTCGTGATGTTCCAATGCGCGCTCGATGCTGGCGCGCTTGTCCTTGGGAACTTTTAAGCGATAGTGGATTTTGATGCCCGTCAGAATCATCTTGCCGTCGACATCTTCGATTTGGCCTTCGGTATCCACCAGGAGTTTGCCGGAGTCCGCAGGCAAGCCGCGCGCCTCCATGGCGCCGGCCACGGTTCCCGCCATGCATCCCCCCACGGCCGCGACAATATAATCCAGCGTGGAGGCCATCGGCTCTTCCGGTGCAAACTTGAAGAACTGCGCGATGCCGCCGTGAATTCCCATGCGTATGGCGCCGGGGAATCCTTCGATTTCGGCGGTCTTAATTCTGCTCTTTCCGGTTTCCCTCCGAATCTTCACTTTCGAGGTATGCAGCAGTTTTGTCATGGCTCCTCTTTTCCACGGCCACTGGGCCGTAATTTCAAGCCAGCGCGTCCAGCAAATCCGCCACGGAAAAGATCTGCGCGGCCTTCACGAACGCCGTAAACAGTTTACGCGGGTCCGAAGCGTATGACACGGAGAATTCACCGCCCCGAAACATCTGTTGCAAAAATTTCCGAAGGTCCGCGCCGAACGCTTCGCGGGTAGCCTCGGTGTTGGGGGCGATCAGGCGGTCATTGACGAAGACTTCGACATCCCGGCCGTTGAAGCGCAGTTTTCCCTTCAGGCGAGGATCGGCTTCGAGCCGCTGCAGGGCGAGCAGCGCCGCGCGCGCCGCCTGCTTCAGGCATTCGATATTACTGCCTTCCAGCGCCGCCTTGCGGTTGTAACGAACACCCAGGCGGTTGTCCGTATTGTCCACGCTGTAGTTGCCCTGGTGCCCGATCAGGACCACGCCGGGCCCCGCCGGCACGTGGCGGTAATCGGCAATATCGAGCAGCAATTCCTCACCGCCGGGCTGCTCTTGAATCCAGCCGTGAAACACGGGAATCAGCGGCTCGAGGTCGACCTCTTCCGGATTCTGAACGAGAAACTTCACGTTGACGTGCTGCAGTTGCATGTTCTGGCATCCCTTTTCTTCAAATGGTTTAGACAATCGCCGGCGCTCCGATGCGGTTGTAGCAGTTGTGCGCGGCATCGATGAACAGTTGCGCTTCATCGATCAGATACCGGGCCGAATCCTGCGTATAGGGCCGGTCTGCGTTCTGGTGCGCGGCAAAAAGGTATTCGGCAAATTTTCCGCCGGCAAACGGATCAAAGAATTTCTGTGTGTCGAAATAGCGCGCTCGAAATTCGCGAACGATCTCCTCCGAATCATTCCCGACGACGGGAGTTTCGATCTCCACAAGGGCTTTGGCGGCGCGCAGCATGGACTGGTAGGACGCCTCTCCCGCCTGCTTGATTTGACCGCTCTCCCAGGCCACCTGCGCCTCAAACAATTCCCGCTCGGCGGCGGCAAGACCAAAATCGGTCGCGGACACGACCTCGCCGGCGCATTCGCCGACTCCCATGTCGGACAACCCGTATTCCCGGGGATCGCCCCAATCACTGAAGAAGGACCGATCCGATGGATCGGCCGGAAGACGCGTCAGATCCTCAAGCATTTTCTTGAGTTCCACCTTGCCGATTCGAGCTGTGAAATCCCGGAAGCATTCTCCATTTTTCCGATTTTCGGCATAACGGCCCGTCAGGCGGGAAACCGCTTCAGGAATATTCTTGGACGGAATCGCGATCACCGGAAGGCCGTAGGAATTTCCGTTGTTCTCCCACTGCCCGCCCAGCACCACCTGAAAATGAGGAACCGCGTAGCCCGCCATCTTGCGGCTGACGCCGTAAAATCCGAGGTCCGAAACGTGATGCTGGCCGCAACTGTTGAAGCACCCGCTGATTTTGATGTGCAGATTGTTGACGGCCTCATCCAACTGGAAATTTTTCTCGGTCAATCGCTTGCGCAACTCCCCCGCCAGCCCGCGGGAAGAGGAGATTCCGAGTTTGCACGTGTCAGTGCCCGGGCAGGTGGCCACATCGATGATGGTACCGGCCCCGGGCGCCGCGAGTTCCGCCGCTTCCAGAGCTTTGTGCACTTCGACCAGGTCGCTTTGGCTGACCCAGCGCAGGACCATGTTCTGCTCGACCGTGGTTCGCACCGTTTCCCGGGTAAAGCGGCGGGCAATGTCGGCGAGGGCGCGAAGCTGGTTCGACGTGATGTCACCCAGGGGCAGCGCGATGGTCACCACCACGTAGCCTTGCTGCCGCTGCGGCCGGGTGTTGTTCTTCGCCCAGCGCTGAAACTTTTCCGTGCCCAGCAAAGGCGGCTTGCCGCCAGGATGCAGCGGCAACTCCTGAAATGCCTCCCCTTCTTTCGCAAATTCCGCCCATCGCGGGTCGCTGGGCAGGGTTTTTCGCTCCTCCAGAACCAATTCCCTGAATTTCTCAATTCCCAGATCTTGAATGAGAAACTTGATTCGCGCCCGGCTACGATTTTTCTTTTCGCCGAGCCTTGCGAACACCCGGGAAATCGCCTGCGTCAGAGGCAGCAATTCCCCCAGGGGAACGAAATCGTCGAACAATTTCGCATGGTAAGGAACCGCGCCGAGCCCGCCACCGACATAGGTTTCAAACCCGCGCTCTTCGACGCCATTCTCGTTTCGCGTGACAGCGATCATGCCCATGTCGTGCAGGCTGGTGAGGCCGCAGGCATGCTGCGAGCAGCCGCTGAAAGCCGGCTTGAACTTTCTGCCGAAGTTCTGGACGTCGGGATGCCCAAGCAGGAACTTCGCCATGGCGCGGGAATAAGGGGTTACATCGAAAGCCTCATCCTGGCACACGCCCGCGTAGGGGCATGCGGTAATGTTGCGGACCGAATTGCCGCACGCCTCGCGCGTGGTGATGTTGGCAGCCGCCAGGCGGCGCATCAGGCTGGGCGTATCGTCGATGTGGATGTAGTGCAGCTGAAAATCCTGGCGTGTGGTCACGTGCGCGATGCCGTCGGAGTACTCCTCGGCCAGATCCGCCATCGTTTCCAGTTGCTCGGCGTTCATTCCCCCGCCGGGAATCTTGATGCGCTGCATTCCCGGGGCATCCCACATCGTGCTCGGCCCCTTCGTCAATTCGCCGGAAGGGTACGGAATCTGCTGAACTTTTTTGCCGTTGTGTCTTTGCCCGTTGTCATAACGCTGGCCGTAAATCCCTTTTCGAAGCCGCGTTTCGGCAAATAGACGCTCGTCAATCTTGCCGCTTTTTCTCAGGGCAACTTCTGTTTCAAAAATATCGATTTCGCGGGCCAGATGCTCGGGCATTTTCCCCGACAGCTTTTCCGCCCACTGCGAGTTCGAAACCTTCATTTGGAGTGGCCTCCCTAAAAGCCCGTGCCTCGATCCGGGTGAGAGCGGTGCGCCCGTCCTCCCCAACATGCAGCCCGTCTTGCCGTTCTCGAATCGGGCGTCAATCGCCGGCGCGATGCCGGAAAATAAAAAAACCCACCATCGGGTTTCTCACCGAGGTGGGTAGCATGCGCTTGATTCTATAAAATCTTTATCGCGCGTTCACCCTACACACCGGCGCACTGTCGCAACTACAACAGATGCAGGCGCCGATCGTGGTCGTGCGGCTCACGAAGCATAGTGTATCACAAAGCAGCCGTTTGCCCGAACTGCATTTGCACTGAAATTGCAATGGATTGCAGCGGCCGATCCATCTCCCATCGTTCGGGCCCAAGCCGTTCGGGTCCAAGTTGTTCTGGCCCAGGCCGTTCGGGCCCACATGGTTCAAGATGGATCGGCCGGATGATCGGTTGGATCGCCACGGGCAATCACCAAATCAGGTTTAGTGCAGATTCGGTTTAGCGCCTGTCCGAATCGGGATGTTCGTGCCGCCAGTTCCAATAGTCTCTCTGCCCGTCCCGATCGAGTCTGTTGTATGGGCGGTACAGTTGGTGGCGATCATTCCAATATCTCCGGTACGCCTGGTCTTCTCGACGGTCCCAGCGATGATAATCGCGGTGATATGAGTCGTAGACGCGGACGCGACCGGCGCAGCCCGAACTGGCGGCGGCAAGCAGGAAACTCAGAGCCAGCAATGATGAGCCAAGGATACGTTTCATTCGGCGCATAGCGGTTACCTCCAGATGTTCGCGGAATATTGAACGCTTGCAATCAAGCACGCCACAGGCCAAGCGCGCCAAAATGTTCACCGTCCCCCTAATTAGCGCATTCCCCATGCATTCACAAGCGCTGTTTGTATTGCATTCTCCCCGCGGGGCATGAAGCCGGAACGAACGGCACGATTCCCTTTTTACACGCCATTGGAAATTTATATTCTTGCGCCCGAGCAACTTTTCGAACCTGTTTTCCGGAGCGACCCGTGAACACAATACCGCATCCAACCCAATTGCCGGCCTGTTGCCCGCGGCGCGGTTTCGCACGCCTTTTCAGGCGGCGAATGCGAGTTCGAAATCGTTTTCTGGAGGCGACTTCACATGGTTCGAAAACTGTTGATCCTGATGGGGCTGATGCTGGTCGTTTCACTTTCGGCGCGAGCACAGGATGGCGTGGAAATATTTGGCGGGTATAGCTACGAACATCTGGGCAGCTCGCCAGGACACAACCTCAACGGGTGGGAGGTCGCAGGACAGTATAAATTTTTGAATTGGATTGGAGCCGTGGCGGACCTGGACGCGCATTATGGCTCGCCCAATGATCGGACCGTGGATTTCATGGTCGGCCCTCAAATTTCCCTTCCCGGGCG
>DATLTA010000142.1:0-30036 GCA_035533775.1 Candidatus Dormiibacterota bacterium
CATCCAACGTCAGCGCCAACCCGCCCAACTGATCTTCCCGGAACGGGTCCGCGCCTCCTACATAGAAAATAATATCCGGAACCATCTTTTTCAGGGCATGCAGCAGGCCTTCATCAAGCGCGTCCAGATACTCGTCATCCCGCGTGCCGTCCGCCAGGCCGATGTCTTCATCCGATGAGGGCTTCGGCATCGGGTAATTATTTTCCTGATGGATGGAGAGCGTAAAAACGCTCGCGTCATTTTCGAAGATGGCCGCCGTGCCGTTGCCCTGATGCACATCCGTGTCCACGACCATGGCCGTGCGGATCGCCCCGGTTGCCTGCAGGGCGCGAATCGCAATCCCGAAATCGTGGAGCATGCAGAACCCTTCCCCGTGTCCCGGATAGGCATGATGAAATCCCCCGCCCAGGTTCGCCGCAAATCCATCCTCCAGGGCTTTGCGGCCCGTAAGAATCGATCCCCCCGCGGCCAGCCAGAATCCCCTGACCGTGACTTCGGAAACCGGAATTTCCAGTTTCATGCGTTCGCTGAGCGTGAGCGAATCGGCTTTCAGCTTCTGCACCCACGCCGCCGTATGCACGCGAAGAACATCCTCGTCCGTGGCCATTTCCGGCTGTATGAAGTCCGACTCTTCGGCGATTCCCTCCGCCAGCAGGGCGTCGTGAATCATCCTGAATTTTTGTGAAGGGAAAACGTGCGACCCGAGGTCCAGATCGTATTCCGGATGATAGATCAGCTTGAACGGAAGCATGGGGTAGGACAGGCTTTAGCCTGTCTGATTTTAATTTTGCCGCGCCGGAAAAATTCAAAAAAAGAAGGCAGGCGGTAGCCCGTCCTGCGCGAACGTCAGTTATCCCGTTCGAGAATGAAATCCGGGACCGTACGCAGGGCCCGGCCAAAATCGGACGATGCATCGCCATTCAGGCAGGCCTTGGCGCGCCGCGCAAAGTCGAGCGCCGCGGCTCGCGTACGGTCGAGCGCGCCCGATTCGTGCACCAGCGCGGTGATCTGTTCGGGGCGCACGGTTTCAAAACCCTTTTCTTCCAGCACCGTTTGCACCAGCCGATGTCCCACCGCCCCGGCGCTCTCCAGCGCATAGATCAGCGGCAACGTCACTTTGCCTTCCTTCAAGTCGCTCAACACCGGTTTTCCAAGCTGTTCGGGCGAAGCCGTAAAATCCAGCACATCGTCCACAAGCTGGAACGCAAGTCCGGCAAAATGGCCGTAATCGGCCAATGCCTGCTCCCCGGCGTCGTCCAGGTTCCCCAGAACAGCGCCCAGCCGCGCGCAGCCCGCAAACAGGCAGGCCGTTTTACGCGCCGCAAGTTCCACGGCGTCCTGCTCGGTCAAATCCATGCGTCCGAGTTTCGAGAGCTGGACCAGTTCGCCCTCCACCATGTTTTGCGTCAGCTCGATCAGCACATCCAGAATCTTGAAATTGCGCTCGGTCAGGGCCATTTGAAACGACTGCATGTACAGCCAGTCACCCGCCAGCACGCTGCGGTGATTGCCCCAGCGGGAATTCACGGAAGGCCGCCCGCGGCGCGTGTTGGCTCCATCGATCACGTCATCGTGAATCAGCGTGGCGCTGTGAATCAGCTCCACGACGGCTCCCAGGCGGATCGCGCTTTCGCCCCGGTATCCCGCGTAGCCCGCCGAAAGCAGCAGCAGCGCCGGGCGCAACCGCTTGCCGCCGCCGGCCAGTAGATAGCTGGAAATCTCCGCGACGGGTTCGATCGCCGAGGCGTTCTGCAGCGTAAGTTCCTGCTCGACCTTGATCAGGTCGTCGCGCACTAAATCAAAAATTTCCTTCGCTGTCAGAAGTGAGATGGTGCCCCTCCCGAAACTGACCGATTGCGATTGCGGGAATGTTCAAGTCCAAAAAGACGGCGAAAGTTCTCCGCCGTGACCCCGGCTATTTCGTCCGCTGGCAAGTTTCTCACATTCCCGATGGTTCGCGCCACATCCACGACATAGGCCGGTTCGTTTCGACGGCCGCGGTACTGCTGCGGCGCCAGAAATGGCGAATCGGTTTCCACCAGAAGGCGGTCCATAGGAATCTCGCCCGCAACGTCCCGCAAATTCTGCGCCTTCGGGTAAGTCACGTTTCCCGCGAACGAGATGTAAAATCCCATTTCCATCCCGAAGCGCGCCTGTTCCGCTGTCCCGGCAAAACAATGAAAAATGCCGCCCAGGCCGGAACCTCGCCAGGATTCGTCCAGAATCTTCAGACAATCAGGCCAGGCTTCGCGGCAATGAATGATCACGGGAAGCTTTGCGGCGCGCGCCTGATCGAGCTGCCGGCGAAATACCCGCGCCTGCGTGTCCCGCGGCGAATGGTCGTAATGATAATCGAGGCCGATTTCGCCCCAGGCAATCACCCGGGGATGTTGCGCCAGCCTGTCGAGTTCCGCGTAATGCTCCTCGGTTGCGTGCTGCGCCTCGTGCGGATGAAGCCCCATCGCGGCGTAAATCCAATCGTGCTGCTCGGCGTAGGGAACGGCCGCGCCCAGCTTTTCGATTTCGGGCCCGTTGCCGATCGCCAGCAATGTTCCCACGCCCGCCGACCGCGCGCGCTGCAGCATCGACTCGCGATCCGCGTCGAAGTCGGAAACATCCACGTGCGCATGTGAATCGATCAGGTCCATTGTAGTTTGCGCCGCCCGCTCTCGATTACTTGAGCCGCGACCCCACCGGAACGTCTTCCAGAAATCCCGCCAGCACGGGCAATCCATCCGGTCCGGAGGATGCCGCGACGATCATGCCGTTGGATTCCACGCCCCGCAATTTTCGGGGCTGCAGGTTGGTCACCACCACGACCTTGCGGCCCACCAGATCTTCCGGTTTATACGCCAGGGCCAGCCCTGCGACAATCTGCCGGACTTCCTCGCCGATATCGACCTGCAGTTGCAGCAATCGATCCGCACCCGCCACGCGCTCGGCGGATTTTACCAGCCCGACGCGCATTTCCACTTTCGCAAAATCCTCGATTCCGATTTTCGCGTTCCCTGCCGCTGCCGGGGCCGCAACCGGCGCCGGTGCCGCGGCGGCTTTGTTCTGTTCCTGCTCCATGGCTTCAATCCTTTCGATCGCTTCTGATTTTTCAACGCGCGGAAAAACTCCCTCGGGCTTGCCCGTCCGGGTTCCGGGCTTCAGCTGTCCCCAGGCGAGCAGGTCCAGCTGCATCCCGTCTAACGGTTCGGCTTGCCCCAATTGCCGCCAGATTTTTTCGGTCGATTGCGGAAGCACGGGATGCGCCAGAGCCGTAACGATACGCAAGCCTTCGGCCGCCGTAAAAAGCACGGTCGCCAGCCGCTCCCTGTCTTCCGGTTTCTCCGCCAACTTCCAGGGTTTTTCCACCGTGATGTACTTGTCGATGCGGGCGACCAGTTCCCAAATTGCTTCTAGCGCCAGCGAAAAGCTGAGGCCGTCGTACAGTTGAATGATCCTGCCCAGGGCTTCGCCTGCGAATTCCACAGAGCCGGAATCATTTTCCTGTTTGCGTTCCACCGCCGCCGGCTGCGGAATTTTTCCATCGCAGTAGCGGTCAATCATCGTGAGCGTCCTGCTGGCGAGATTTCCCAATCCGTTCGCTAGGTCGCTGTTGTAGCGGCTCACCAGAGCATCGTAGGAAAAACTGCCGTCCTGCCCGAACACGATTTCGCGCAGCAGATAGTAGCGGAGCGGCTCAATGCCCAGCACGCTGACGATGGGGCGCGGACGCACCACGTTGCCGCGGGACTTGCTCATTTTCTCGCTGTCAAACAGCAGCCAACCGTGCGCCCAGATCTGTCGCGGCAGGGGCAAATCAGCCGCCATCAGAAACGCCGGCCAGTACACGGCGTGGAAGCGGATGATCTCCTTGCCCACGATATGCAAATCCGCGGGCCACAGGCCGCGCTGTTCGTAGTCCGGCCCGCCCACGGCGCTCAAATATCCAATCAGCGCGTCGAACCAGACGTAAAACACGTGCGGCGACTCCCCAGGAACGGGAATGCCCCAACGGATCGTCGTGCGCGTAATCGAAAGATTTCTCAGCCCGCCATTCACAAAGCTCAGAACTTCGTTTCGCCGGCTCTCCGGCTTGATAAAATCCGGATTGGCATTGTAAAAGTCGAGCAGTTTCTGCTGAAATTCCGAAAGCTTGAAAAAGTAGTTTTCCTCGGTAACCGTTTCGGTGGGCCGGCCGCAGTCGGGGCAGGGATCTCCGGGGCCCGCCTCCACGACGTAGGCATTGTCGTGCACGCAGTACTGCCCCGTATAACTTCCCTTCTCGATGAACCCGTTGTCCCGGCAGCGCTTGAACAGCCATTGGACCGTCCGGTGGTGCCTCTGGTCGGTCGTGCGAATGAACTCGTCGCCGGGAATACCCAAATCGTCCCAGAGCTGCTTCCATTGCGTTGCAATAGCGGTGGAAAAGTCCTGCGGGGACATCCCGGCCTTCTTCGCCGAGCGCTCCACGTTCACGCCATGTTCGTCCGCGCCCGTGGTCATGACCACGTCGAATCCCCTCATGCGCTTATAGCGGCGAATCACATCCGCCACGATGGTGGAGTAGGTATGTCCAATGTGGGGAAGGCCGTTGGTGTAGTAAAGAGGAGTGGTCAGATAGTATTTCGGCTTGGCTCGGGGAGTGCTCATTCGACCTTTCCGTCTGGAATATGCCGGTAAAATCTGAAATGGCAGGCTGCCGGGCAACGGCAGCAAGCTCCGTACTGAAAATGCGCGTTTTGATAGTAAGCGCGCCGCCGAGTGCTGTCAAATCTTCGGGAACGTCTTCCCCGGCTCACTGATCCGTGCTTTCACCGCTGGGATGAATTGGCACTGGCCGCAAAAATCGCATCGTTCATTGCTGCCGAGGAGCAGGCGGCCGGCTCGATCCTCACCTGCGTCGGCCAAACCTGAATTTTTCGCCCTGCACTTGTTGAAACGAGGGTTTTGGAGTGAACAAGGACGGCTCCGGCTGCCCAAAGTTGGACAATCGGTAGGTTGAAGTGCCAAAGCGCGGGTCGCTGTGCGTCTCCTGCAACACAACATCGAGCTCCGGCGAATACAGCCGCTCGGAGGTGGTCACGATGGCAAATTGATTGCCGATCTGCCCCGCAGGAATGGTCCGGGTAACTTTACGGTCGTCCACTTTGTAGACCTTGTGGGTCGCCGGATCGGTGTACGTGGATTGCGTATTGGTTACGTTTTCGTTGCTCGATCCACCACCCCTTGGCCCTCTTCCCTGCCGAAGCGCCTCTCGACCCGGGCGGAAATTATTGGTCCGCATGGCAAACGCCCGGTAGGTGCCATTTGTGACGTCCACGATGTATTGCACCGCTTTGGTCACATTTCGAATATACGCAAATTCCTGAACCTTGCCGGAAGCGGCCCACGGTCCGATCGACGACAGCTTGACGTCCCGGTAGGTGCTGCCATCGGCGTCCCGCGCGAGTGTTCCCGTCGTGGTATTTGTGATCATGTTCCCCGGCAGAGTTTCCGAGCGCGTAATCGTAAACGTGGCCTGAAACGGCTTTCCGGTAACAACCTTGCCGCCAAAACCGCCCACCAGCCCGCCGAATTCGAACGAGCCTGCCATTGGACGGCCCGGCCCGGGCCCCCGGTCGCCATCGCCCCCGCGAGGAGGAGGACCCTGCGCTCCAACAACCAACGCCATGCCAGCCATTGCCAATACCGCCAGACCTGCTCGAAGCACTGTGTTCCTCAAGTTCATGCCTCCTTTTCCGATCATCGTCCTGGATGGACTCGATGCGATGCTTCCAAATAGATTTCTTCAAAAATGCTTACAAGCCATCTCCTATACGGGCTTTGCGGGTCGCGGATTCGGCCGCGTTTCGCAGTCCGCTACCGCGCCAGCCTCACTCCTCGCGGCCAGCCATCCTCACCCACCAGAACATCCGCTTGAATCAAATCGTCGCCCGGCATTGAGGCGACCGGATAGCCGAGCTGCGCGAGCGAAGCGCGCGTCAACTGAACGCGCACCACCATGCCCGGATCGCCGGGAGTAATCCCTCCCGTAAACGGCACGGGCACGAAGTCCGAGGCCACAAACGTCTCGCCGGCAGGGGCATCGTTCGCCGATGGGGCGGCGGCCGGCGCCGCAGCGCTTTGCGTCACTTCTTTTTTCGGCGCCGGCGCCGCCTCCTTCACGTCCAGCGGCTCTTTCGATTGCGCGGCAACATCTTTTCCAAGGTTTCCTTGAAAAACCTGCACCTGGTTTTTTGACCGCCCCGAAGCGGTCCACAGGAATATCAGCAACACCGCCGCGGCGGCTCCCACCGTGGACCATTCAAATATCCGCCGCCGCTCCACGCGCCGGTGATGACTGCGAAACGCCGCCAGCACCGCGGCTTCCACCCCTGGGGGAGTCTGCTGCTCCCGGAAACTTCTGCCCGCTGTCTCGACGGCCTCGGCAAGAGCAACCGCGTCCACCATGCGCTCGGCGCAATTGACGCAGCCGGCCGCGTGCTCCAAAGCCGCCTCGCGCAGGTTCACGTCCAGCAATTCCAAGCGCACAAAGGCATGAACGACTTCGTCGAATTCTCTGCAAGTCATTTCATTCATTTTTGCCTCCCGGGCGCACCCACTGCGATTTACCGCCCGTCCGGGCAGGTCGGAGTTTTTCCAGCAAAATCGAACGCGCCCGATTCAGCCGCGACCTCACGGTGCCCACTGGGCAATCGAGCAATCTGGCGGCCTCGCCATAGCTTTTCCCTTCCAGGTCGCACAGCGTCACGGGCTCACGATAATGATCGGGAAGAGTCAGCACCGCATCGCGCAATCGTTCCACGATTTCCGCGCGCTCCAATCCATCGAGAACCGTTTCTGTCCGGCCTGTTTTCGCGGAACCGTGGCCATTGCCGTTAGCGCGAACCGATTCAACGCCCCATTCGTCCGCGTGAAAACTTCCCGGCTCGTCCGGCAGGGGCACGTACCGGCCTTCCTTTTCGTGCAGCTTGCGCACGTGGTTCCGCGCGATCCCGTAGAGAAATGCCGCCGGAGCGCCTTTTTCCTCTTCGAATTTTCCGGCCCGGCGGATCAGCGTCATGAAAGTCTCCTGAACGATGTCGGCGGCCGCTTCCGGCCGTCCGGCCATGTATACGGCATACCGGTAGAGACCGCCTTGATGGCGGCGGTAGAACTCCAGGAAGGCGTCATCGTCTCCCTTGCAGAGACGCCTCATGAGTTCGATATCCCGAGGTTCCGCTAGTTCAGCCATCGACCCAGATTAGACGCATGCCCGCTGTCCACAGTGTCAATTCCTTTTTGTGGCGCGAGAAGTTCCACTATGTTGCCCCAAGCCGCCTGGAAGGGGGAACCGCCTGAACATGACGATGAAAACATCCCCTTTAGTGTATGCTTGCCCGGTAGCGAACCCCAACCAAACCACTGGAGGCAGCCTTGACACATCTTTTTGGAAAATTTGCGGCGATCATGCTGGCCGTCGCCTTTACCGCTGTGGCAGGTTCCGCGCAGCTCGCCGAAAGGAAAACCCTGACGCTGGCAGTCGCCAAACAGATTGCCGCGGCGTCGGAAGCCGAAGCGATGAACCACAAGTTCAACATGGTCATTGCGATTGTGGATGACGGCAATAACCTGCTGTACCTGGAGCGCATGGACGATTCGCAGCTTGCCAGCATACGGATCGCTCAGGGAAAGGCGCACACGGCTCTGGCGTTCAAACGCCCGACCAAAGCCCTGGAAGACGCCGTCGCCGGCGGCCGCAACGCCATCATGACTCTTCCCGGCGGCGTGCTTGTCCAGGGCGGCTTGCCGCTTTTCACCCCGGACGGAAAAATTATTGGAGCCATTGGAGTCAGCGGAGGCACGTCCCCGGAGGATGCCATGGTCGCTCAGGCCGGCGTCGACGCTTTTGCCAAGCTGCTGGCCCACTAGACCGGCTGCGGCCCCCGGCGTTGGAAACAGATCCGCGTGACTGTTATGATTCCGGAAAGAAAATCAACGCTTCTATAACGAGCATCGCCATACGGCACATTTTCAAGTGATTCTTAAGAGGGTTCTTAAGAGGGGGAGTTGACACATGAAATTCACATACCGTCATGCCCTGTCGGCTGGATTGTTGCTCGCTCCGCTTGCAGCGGGTCTGGTGTTTCTGGCCACAACGCACGCGCAAAATTCCGGCAAATCCGCGCCGGTGATGCGCGGTCAGAGCTCGCTCAATGACTGGAGTAACGAACGCCCCGGAAATCGATATCTGATCAAGACGTCGGACATGCCCAAGCCGTATGCCACCGAATCCACGGCCAACCAGTCGCATATCGTGCCCCGGCCCGAAAATGCCTGGCCGAAGGTTCCCGAAGGCTTCCGGATTGATCAGGCTGCCACGGGGCTGGATGGCCCGCGGACCATCGTGACCGCGCCGAACGGCGATCTGTTCGTGGCGGAAAGCAATCCGGGGCGCATCCGCGTTCTGCGCGGCTTCGCCAGCGACGGAAAAGTGGAAACCAACGAAGTATTCGCCTCGAACCTGACCATGCCTTATGGAATCGCCTTTTATCCTCCGGGACCGAATCCTCAGTACGTCTATATCGGCAACACGAATTCCATCGTGCGCTTTCCCTACAAGAACGGAGACCTGAAAGCCCGCGGGCCCGCAGAAATCGTCGTTGTCAGCATCCCGGGCGGATCCCGGTACGGTGGCGGCCACTGGACGCGCAGCCTGGTGTTCACCCCTGACGGCAAAAAGCTTTTTGCCGGCGTGGGATCCCGGCAGAACGTTGGCGACGATGCCAGCGAAACCAACCGCGCCGACGTGCTGGAATTCAATCCCGATGGTTCCGGCCAGCATATTTATGCATACGGCATTCGAAACGCCTCCGGCCTGGCCATCAATCCCCGCACCGGCCAGCTTTGGGCCGCGGTAAACGAGCGCGACGCCCTGGGCGACGATCTGGTGCCCGATTACGTTTCACACATCCAGCAGGGCGGCTTCTACGGCTGGCCGTGGTACTACCTGGGACCGAATCAGGACCCGCGTTTCGCCGGCAAACGTCCTGACCTGAAAGACAAAGTGATCGTGCCGGACGTATTGCTGCAGTCGCATTCGGCTCCGCTGGCTCTGGCGTTTTATGAAGGCAAGCAATTTCCCACGGAATATCGCGGCGACGCCTTTGTCACCTCGCATGGCTCCTGGAACCGCGCGAAACGCACCGGCTACAAAGTCGTTCGCGTCTTCACGCCAAACGGAAAGGCCACCGGCGAATACGAGGACTTCGTTACCGGCTTCGTCGTCAACGATACGAACGTGTGGGGACGCCCGGTAGGAATCACGGTTGCCCGTGACGGAGCGTTGGTCTTCACCGACGATGCTTCCAACAGCGTCTGGCGCGTGACGTACACCGGCGGCAAAAGCGCCGCCCAGTAGGACAGGCTTCAGACTGTCGGGTTTGCATGCCACACATACCATAAGCAGGCGAACCGCGCCGTCTGCGCAAGAAGTCATTACATTCTTCCGCAACCTGCGCGGTTCGCCCCGTATCCCCACATTCCGCCTTCAACTTTCGGCCTGCCTTCCCTATAATTACTATTTCTCATAGCCGATTGGAGTCCCGTGGTTCACGCTCTCGAAGTCCGCATTCGCGCTGCCCTATCGGCGCATATTCGCCAGCACTACAATCTGGACGTCGCCGTCGTCACGGAAAGGCCTCCCCGGATCGAGATGGGCGAGGTGGCCACGCCCGTGTGTTTCGAACTGGCCAAGCGCCTGAAGCGCGCCCCCCGGCAGATCGCGCAGGAAATCGCCGCGCAGCTTGCGCCCATCGAAGGCGTGGAACGCGTGGAAGTCGCCGGCGCGGGCTACGTAAATCTTTATTTTTCGCGCGCCGCGTTTCTCTCTACCGCCGTCGCGGATGCGGAAAATCCGCAGCCGTTCGCCGCGCCGGGCGATGCGCCCAAATGCATCGTGGAACACACCAACATCAACCCCAATAAGGCCGCGCATATCGGGCACCTGCGCAACGCCGCGCTGGGCGATACGCTGGTGCGCGTGCTGCGGCGCTCCGGGCGGCGCGTCGAAGTGCAGAATTACATCGACAACACTGGCGTGCAGGTCGCCGACGTCGTCATTGCATTTCTGCACATCGCGAAGAAATCCCCGGAACAAGTCCGCGCGCTTGCCGCGCAGCCGAAATTCGATTACTACTGCTGGGATTTGTACGCCAGCGTGTCCCGCTATTTTGAGGAAGACAAAACGCGCCTCGCGTTGCGCGGCGAAACCCTGCAGTCCATCGAGCAGGGCCACGGAACGGCGTCGGAAATGGCCGGGATCGTCGCTCCCGCCATCGTTCGCTGCCACTTGCGCACCATGCAGCGCCTGGGCATCGAATACGATCTGCTGCCCCGCGAAAGCGAGATCCTGCACCTGAAGTTCTGGGACGCCGCGTTCGAACAGTTGAAACACCGCAACGCCATCCACCTGGCCGCTTCGGGAAAGAATGCCGGATGCTGGGTGATGCGAATGGGCGCCACCTCCGGCCCCACCACGGACGCCGCCGATGCCGGCGGAGAAGACGCGGGGGGAGAAGATGACGACGCGAAAATCATCGTTCGCTCCAATGGAACCGTCACCTACGTCGGAAAAGATATCGCCTACCAACTCTGGAAATTCGGCCTGCTCGGCAAAGATTTTCAATACGAGAAGTTTTACACCTATGAGGACGGCCGCGTGCTCTGGTCCAGCGTTTCCAGCGGCGGCGACCCGGGAGCGCCCGCGTTCGGGCATGCCACGACCGTGTACAACGTCATCGACGCGCGGCAGGCGTATCTGCAAAACGTGGTGGTCGCGGGGCTGCGCGCCCTGGGCTTTGACGAGCAAGCCGATCATTCCATTCATTTTTCGTATGAAATTGTGGCGCTTACCCCGCGCTGCGCCGCAGAACTCGGCTACACACTGAGCGAGGAAGATTCCAAAAAACCCTACGTCGAAGTGAGCGGTCGCAAAGGCCTGGGCGTGAAGGCGGACGACCTGCTCGACCGCCTGGAATCCGCCGCGCTTGCGGAAGTGGACGAGCGGCATCCGGAATTGCCCGAATCCGAACGCGCCGGAATCGCTCACGCCATCGCCATCGGCGCGTTGCGCTATTTTTTATTGAAATTCACGCGCACGGCAACCATCGCGTTCGATTTCGAGGACGCGCTCAGCTTTGAAGGGGAAACCGGGCCGTACTGCCAGTACGCCGTGGTGCGCGCGCGCAATATTTTCCGCAAGCTGCGCGAACAGCAGCCGGGCTTTGACGCGTCCTCCCTCAAACAGGTGGATCAGGCTGCGGCCGCGGCCCTGTTTTCCGGCGCCGACGGCAATGCGTTTTGGGAACTGGTGCTGCTGGCGGGCTCGCTGGGCACGCAGATCGAAGCCGCCGTGGCGTCGCAAGAGCCGGCGTTCCTCGCCAAGTACGCTTTTCAACTGGCCCAGGCGTTCAATCTTTTCTACCACCATCACCGCGTGCTCACCGAAGAGGACGCCGCGAAGAAAACTTTTCTGCTGCAGCTCAGCCGCCTCGCGGAAGTTCAACTGGTCAGCGCGCTCGAGTTGCTAGGTATCGAGTCACCGGAAAAGATGTAGTTTCGTCCAGTAGGACAGGCTTCAGCCTGTCTGCCTTTGCAGTTTCTTACAAGGCAAGGCTCGACGCACATTTCAGGATGTTCACGGAAAAGGTTTGCCTGCGCGAACCAAAGGCAGACAGGCTGAAGCCTGTCCTACTTCAACCCGAATTTCATTGCCAGATCGACCAGGGTGCGCACGGCCACGCCGGTCGCGCCCTTCGCGTTCCAGGGTTTCACGTCGTCCTGCCAGGCCGTGCCGGCGATATCCAGGTGAATCCACGGTGTGTCGCCGGTAAATTCCTTGATGAACATCGCTCCCGTGGTAGCGCCGGCGCCTTTGCCGTTGCCCACGTTCTGAATGTCCGCGATGCCGCTCTTGATCATTTCCTGGTATTCGTCGTCGATGGGCAGGGGCCACATTTTTTCACCCGCCACCTTCGAGCTGGCCAGAAGCTGGTCGGTAAACGCCTGGTCGGAACCGAAAACCCCGACATTGACGTCGGCAAGGGCGACCACAACCGCGCCGGTCAGGGTTGCAGCATCCACCAGGTGCGTGCAGCCGAGCTGCCTGGCATAGGTGACCGCGTCGGCCAGGACCAGGCGGCCCTCGGCGTCAGTATTGATCACCTCGATGGATTTGCCGGACATGGCGATCTGGACGTCGCCGGGCTTTTGCGCGCGTCCGCCGGGCATGTTTTCGCTGGAGGCAACCACGGCGATGACCTTGCACGCGGGTTTAAGTTTTGCGATCGCGCGCATCACACCGATCATGGCGGCGCCGCCGCACATGTCGTACTTCATTTTTTCCATGTCTTTGGAAGGCTTGATGGAAATTCCGCCCGTATCGAACGTGATGGCCTTGCCCACCAGGCCCAGGACCGGCGCTTCCGGCTTCCATTTTTCGGGAGTGTAGGTGATGACGATCAGGCGCGGAGGCTCCGCGCTTCCCTGCGCCACCGAAAGCAGCGCGCCCATCTTCAATTCCTCCATCTTCTTTTCGTCCAGAACCTGGACGGCCAGGCCCGCCTCGCGCGCCATCGCCGAGGCGCGGTCGGCCAGCATGCGCGGCGTAAGGCGATTGGAAGGCTCGTTGCCCAATTCCCGCGCGAAGTTCTGCGATTCCGCGGTGATGCGCCCGCGTTCCAGGCCGCGATCCGCGTCGGCGCGCGCCGTTTCCGCCCATCCGGCCAGCGACACGGCTGTGATCTTATTTCCGGACTTCTTGTCCGTCTTGTATTTGTCCGAATCGAAATTCGCCAGGATCATGCCTTCCACAATGGCTTGCGCGGCGTCCGCTCCCCGGTCGTTTTCCCGCGCGAGAAACGCCAACCGCTTCACCTGGCGCGATTTCAGGGCTCGCGCAGCCGCGCCTGCAAGCCTGCGCAGTTGCGCGGTGCCAAATTTTTCCTTTTTCCCCGCGCCCAGAATCAAAACGCGCTGCGCCGCCAGCCCTTGCGGATAATACAGAAGTACGGTCTCCAGCATCTTGCCGGTCAGCTCTCCGGAGGCTCCCAGCTTGGATAGTGCGCCGCCGGTGGCCGCATCCAGCTGCGCAAGAATTCCGTCCACCGGCTTTTCCTGCTCGAACGCATATGTAACAATTGCTTCGGCGTCGATCTGCGCCAGCGGCCTTGTATCTACAGTGATGTCCATGATTCCCCTTTATTGTTTATTCCATGCAGGATAATGCCGCCGTGAGGGCAGCGTAAAAGCCAGAACCCCGAAGGGGCGGCTGGCTGCTGCCTGCTCAGCGATGGCGAAATTTGTACATGGCCTCGCCAACCTCTCGCTTGGCTTCTTTGTCCCGCTCGGTCTGGCGGCGGTCCCATTTCTTTTTGCCCTGCGCAAGAGCGATTTCGCACTTGGCGATACCCTCGCGGAAATAAATGCGCAGGGGCACCAGGGTTAGCCCCTTCTGGTCCATTTTGCGGGCCAGTTTTTCGATCTGTTCCATGCGGAGCAGCAGTTTTCGGGGCCGCAAGGGCGAATGGTTAGACATTCCTCCGGGAAGATATTCCCCGATATGGCAGTTCAGCAGCCAGACGGCATTTTGCCGGATCACGCCGTAGGCGTCGCGCAGATTCGCCTTTCCATCGCGAAGCGATTTTACCTCGGTTCCAAGCAACACCATGCCGGCTTCCAGCTTCTCAAGCAGGTGGTAGTTGTACGAGGCGGCGCGGTTCTGAGCAACCAGCAGTTCGGCTGGCATTGCGTTCTTTTTTGACGGTTTGGCCACAGGAAACCATCTTAGCCGCGCCTAGTAACCAGACGCAAGCTCACGCCTTGTCCGGGGTTTCGGTGGGTGCTAGACTGGCTTGACCTAAATGCGTAACGTGGAGATCGGATGAATCGCCGGCATATCTCTGGATTGGCCTTGATCGTGGCAGCCCTGCTCCTCACCGGCTGCCCGAAAGGCGGTCAGGACTTTAGCGCCGGCGCCAAGGCGGAAGCCTTGAACGATTACGACACGGCCCTTGCAAACTACGACAAAGCCCTGCAGTCCGCTCCCAACAATACTGAATACAGGCTCCGGGCGGCGCGGGCGCGCTTTGAAGACGGCCAGTGGCACGTGGATCAGGGCCGCCGTCTGCTGAACTCGGGAAACATAGACCTTGCGCTGGCGGAATTCCGCAGAGCGATGATGACCGACCCGTCCAGCGCCGTGGCGGCGCAGGAAGTCCAGGCCACGCTGGCCAAGATTGCGGCCAAACAAGGGGCCACGCAGAATACCGGACCAAAAGATACATTTGACGATGAATCGAAGCTTATGGCCGGGCCGCCCCAGCTGCAGCCGCTCTCCCGCGCGCCCATCAACATGCAGGCGACCAACGACTCGAAAGCCGTTTTCGAAGCCATTGGAAAGCTCGCCGGGCTGACCGTTATTTTCGATTCGGACTTTACTTCCCGGCGCATTTCCGTGGAACTGACGAATGTGACCATCGAGCAGGCGCTCAACATTGTGGCACTGGAAAGCAAGGCGTTCTGGCGCCCGGTGACCTCCAACATTATTTTCGTGGTTCCGGACCAGCCGCAGAAGCGCAAGGAATATGAGGAAGAAATCGTCAAGACGTTTTACCTGCGGAACACCGTCCAGCCTCAGGACCTCACCGAAATTGTGACCAGCATCCGGCAACTGCTCGACCTGCGACGCGTTCAGCAGATTAATTCCCAGAACGCAATCGTGATTCGCGACACTCCGGACCGGGTCATGCTCGCGCAGAAAATCATCGACGACATTGACAAGGCGAAGCCGGAAGTCGTGATCCAAATCACCGTGCTGCAGGCGCGGCGCGATCGCCTCAAGAACATGGGAATCCAGCCCGGATCATCCGCCACACTGGCGTTTACTCCTGGCGGCGCATCAACGTCCACGCCGTCTGGGTCGACAGCGGCCTCCGCGGCCGCTTCGCTGGCATTGAACCAGCTGCAGCATCTTTCCACCGGTGATTACAGCATCACGCTGCCGGGCGCGCAGGCGTCCTTCCTGATGACCGACTCATCGACGCAGATCATCGACAATCCGGAAATTCGGGTAGTGGACGGGCAAACCGCCAAACTGCGCGTAGGCGATCGCGTGCCCGTGGCCACCGGCAGCTTCACCGCGGGGGTAGGCGCGTCGACCACCGCCGTCAACGCCCTGGTGAACACGCAGTTTCAATATCTGGACGTCGGCGTAAACGTGGACGTGACGCCGCGCGTTCACCCGGACCACGAAATCAGCATGAAGGTCAATGTGGTCGTATCCTCGGTCACCGGATCGTCCAACATCGGCGGCATCAGCCAGCCCATCATCAGCCAGCGCAGCATCGAACATGACGTCCGCCTCAAAGACGGCGAAGTCAGCGTCCTTGGCGGGTTGATCGAGCGCACCGACACCAACGTGGTCAACGGCTGGCCGGGCCTGTCAAAGATTCCGTTCCTGCGTTATTTCTTTTCCAACGACACCGTCGATCACCAGGAAAATGAAGTCCTGATTGTCTTGACCCCGCACATCGTGCGTATGCCCACGATTACGGCGGAAAACCTGAGGAGTATCGCCTCCGGTACCGACACCAACGCTCAAGTTGAGCTGCAAAATGAAGTGATGGCGCCGCCGGTTCCCAAGGCGCAAAGCGCCCCGGCCATCGCCGCGCCGGCGCCGGCTCCAGTTCCAGCGCCTTCGGCCGCAGCTTCGCAGAACACCTCGCTGCACTTTGAACCCGCCAGCGTCAGCCTGAAGCCAGGCCAGACAACGACGATCGGCGTGGTCGTTCAAAACGCTCAGGACCTGTTTTCCATTCCCATGCTCTTGCAATACAATCCCGCCGTAATTTCGGTGGAAGACGTCCGGCAGGGCGGATTCCTTTCTGGCGGAACGCAGCAGGTGGCCATCGTGGAACGCGTGGACAAGGCGCGCGGGCAGGCCATCGTTTCAGCCACGCGCATGCCGAATACACCGGGAGTCAGCGGTTCGGGAACCCTGGTGGGGATAGTTGTAAAAGCCCTTGCCCCCGGAAACTCCCAACTCTCCATCGTTCAGGTCAACGCGAAAGATTCCCAGCAGCGGCCCATCCAGGTGGTTAGCGGCGAGGCCGCCATCCAGGTGCAATAGCGCGACATCTGCAAAAAATGCCACAACGGACCCCATTACGACGCGCACTGAGGAAAGGCGTCGCGGGAATGACTCTGATCGAGCTCATTCTCGCCTGCGGCATTCTTCTCATCCTGTCCTCGGCAGCCCTGCCGCTGGTGCGCATGACCGTGCAGCGCCAAAAAGAAGAGGCATTACGGCGTGATCTGCGCGAGATGCGCGATGCCATCGACCGCTACAAGGACGATGCGGACAAGAACCTGATTCGCACGGAAGTCGGCAGCGAGGGATATCCGCCCGACCTGCAGACCCTGGTCGATGGCGTGACCGTAAGCGGCGCCGGCGGCGCCGTGGGCGGCATCAGCGCCTCCGCTCTGGCGGGCGCCAGCGGCACTGGGCAATTC
This sequence comes from Candidatus Dormiibacterota bacterium, assembly GCA_035533775.1. GTDB lineage: Bacteria > Acidobacteriota > Terriglobia > Acidiferrales > UBA7541 > Palsa-360. The sequence continues at coordinate 16,543 of DATLTA010000142.1, forward strand.
GGCTCTGCGGGCACGCCGTCATTTGGGCTTGGCGCGCCGGGGGGCTCGGCATTGGGCACATCCCCGCTGGGATCGCAATCAGCTCAAACAGGCGCTGCGCTATCGAATACGCCGAGCAAAGTGCGCTATTTAAGAAAAATTCCCGTGGATCCCATGACCGGAAATGCCGAATGGGGTTTGCGCGCAGTGCAGGACGATCCCGACTCGCACAGCTGGGGCGGGCACAACGTTTTCGACGTGTACTCGCTGTCCACAGGCACGGCCATTGACGGCACGAAATACCAGGACTGGTAGGAAATTGATGCCTTCGCACAGATTCTCGATCCTTCCAGGCCCGCACAATCCAACGGGCGGCGCGCCCGTGCGCCAGCCGCGCCGGGGCATCCTGTCGGCCGGGTTCACGCTGCTGGAATTGATGATCGTGATCACGATCATCCTGATTCTTGCGGGGATGGCGGCAGGGCGCTACGAGAAATCCGTTCTGCGCGCGAAAGAAGCCACGCTCAAACAGGACCTTTTCGTGATGCGCCAAGCCATCCAGCAATACACCCTCGATAAGCAGCAGGCGCCGACGTCGCTCGAGGATCTGGTGGAGGCGAAATATCTTTCGGGAGTTCCCATCGACCCGATTACGCGAAACAAGGATTGGCATCTGGATTTTGAAAACGTGCTGCTCAGTCCGGATCAGACCTCCTCCGGACTGACCGATGTGCACTCATCTTCCACCGCCACTTCCCCGTTTGAGAATACCCCCTACAACACGTGGTAATCGCGCGGAGCTGCTGCATCTGATATCGATACCCGAACCGGAAAATCACGCGGCTTTGTCAGCGGCCTTCGTCAGTGGAGTTCGGAAAAATCCAATTTGGCAGCGCCCTGCGATCGCACAGGGCCTCGGCCGCCCAGCATCCCAGATATGCCGACAAGGCTACGCCATGCCCGCTGTAGGCCCCCAGGACCACTGCGTTGGGACTTTGGGGATGTTTGCAGAATACAGGACGCCAGTGGTCCGCGATCAGGATCGGCCCGCCCCAGCGATGCGAGAACCGCACGCCCTGCATGCAGGGGTGCAGACCGCGCACGCGTGCTTCCAGGCGCGCGATAAACCCGGCGGACTCTCCCGCTGCAATGTCCAGATTCGAAAGCTCTCTCCAGTCGTCCAGATCCACCAGCCCTGCTCCAAACACCATGCCACCCGTGCGGAGTCCCCTGCCCCACAGATACGGGAAATCAACCGTGTAGAACGGCTTCCCGGACGCCAGGCCCAGGGCGTCCAGTTGTGCCCCGCTAAGGGGTTCGGTGGCAACGGCCAGCGTGAACTTCGGGTGGGCGCGAAGGGCCAGCTCGCCTAATTCCAGAGACATCGCATTGGTTGCCAGCAGCGCGCGCTTTGCGCGAATTGTGCCCCCTTGTACGTGTAACAGCAAAGGGTCTTCAAATTCGATGCCGTCCACGCCCGTATTTTCGAAAATCTGCGCGCCGCTTGTTTCCGCAACGCGCGCCATTTCGCTCACAAATTTAGCCGGATCGATCATTCCTCCGGGAACTTGCTGCAACGCGCGCACATTGCCGGAATCGGCCCATGAAATCGGCGAATCCGGCAAGCCGCCGCTCCGCCCCACTTCCCAGACGCCCGGAAGCGTGAGGTCGCAATCAACCGCCAGTTCCTGCAATAAGCGCGTATAGCCCGCCAGGACGTCTCCCAGTCCCGGAAGATCTCCGGCAGCCGTTTCGGCCAGGACCATGCCTCCCGAGTGACCGCTGGAACCTGCCCCAATTGTGCCCGCTTCCAACAAGGCCACGGATTTTTCCGGCGCAATGCGCCGCAACCATGCCGCAGCGGAAAGTCCCGTGAATCCCCCTCCCACCACGGCAATGTCGACTTCGCCGGGCATCGGCTGGCGGCTGGGGCGAAAATCAATGGTCCAGGGCGGCTTTCCCCAACCCAGTTTTGCAGTAGAGTCTGGCATGCGATTTCTGGAACCCTTGCATCAAGATAGCGCAATTTCGCCGTTCAGGACTTGAAAGTCATGAGGGCGATTCCAGCGGCTCAAAGGCGGGGCCGGGTTCGAATTGTGATTCGAACGCTGCTTCGGAAGCGCTCCCAATGCGATGAAAAGCGCTGCGCGGGCACGGCATTCAATAAAATAGCGGGCGGACGAATTACTCTCCCAGTCCGATGGCGAAGCCGGTGAACCGCCGCTGGAAGCCGGCGAATTGCCCAAAAATCGGAGACGCGACGTTGCTGTACACATCATGCGGATTATGGCGATTCGTGATGTCCAGCGAATAGACGCCCAATCGGATCTTGCGCGTCTTGCCGCGATCCATGAACGGCAGATGCAAATTGAAATCGCGATAGACCTTTACGTCCATCGAGAAGTAGACCGGGAAACGCAGCGAGTTTGGAGCTCCTACGTAATTTTGCAGGACATCCACGTTCGAATACGGGAACCCCGAATGAATGTCCGCCACGGGGCTCACAACCAATTGCATCGGAAGATGCAGAAACCCCCATGCAAGCACCCGGTGTGGAATGTCCGATGGCTGAACGCCGTAAACGTTCGGACGCAGCACGGGCGATTCAAACGGGATAAAGGTGTCGGAAAGCGAATTTAAATCGCCACGCGCGCGGCTCCAGGAGTACGACACGTTCCACTCGGTGCGGTCATTGGGCCGATAGCGGGCAACCACTTGCGCCTGCCGGTAGTGCGCCGTGCCCGTGTTCTCCAGTGCCAGAGTTCCGAGCGTTCCGGAGTCGGGCAGGATCGGGTTCACAATGAACAGATCGGTTGTGCTGGTCTCATAGTAGTTCATTCGCAGGGTTATGTTTTTCCGCAACTGCGTTGAGACTTCGACATTCCACGTGAACGTGCGGGGGCTGTTCCCGAGATCTTCGGGACCTCGCGCGCCCGCTCCTGTCCCCGAAGGCATATACGCATTTTGCAGGGTGATGGGCTGGCCCGCGAAAGGCCCCGAGGAGTAGGTGATGACCCGGGCCTGGTTGTCGGCGAAATCCGCCGCAAGCAACGGAACGTGTCCGCGAATTATTCCCGTGCCGGCGCGCAGCACGGTCTTTCCGTCCCCGAAATTGTAGGCCAGGCCGACGCGGGGCGAAAAAGAAAACTCGCGGCCGATCGATTGCGTGGTCAGACGCCCACCGAGAGTTGCCGACAGGCGGTCGTTCAATCTCCACTGGTCCTCCGCATATCCGGACACCTCGGTATCGGCGGCATTCAGTAATCCAGGTCCCTGAAAATTGATCTGCTCGGCTACCGAAGAGTCCTGCGCCAAAAGCTCTATGGGGTGCGACACGCTCCTGGAATCGAATCCCCGGTAAAGAATGTCTCCTCCAAACTTCAATTCGTGGTGGCCAAGCCACGATTTTTCCGGCAACTGCAATATCGGAAGCGCTTCGACCTGGTTCGCATTCCGCCACCACGTATTGAAGAAATTGCCGCCCCATCCCTCCGGACTGATGGTCATGTCGGCGGGTCCCTGGCCGTGGGCATTGCTGTAATAGTTCGTATAGCGGACCACCGTGTTCAGTACGGCGCCCGAATTGAACTGGTAGTCGTCCGAGAGGCCGATGGATACGCCCCGGCGTTGAAAATCCACGGAAGCGGACTGCGGGATAAGCGCATTGATGTTGGCGTACAGGTTGGTCGATGGGAATACATTGACGTTGGCGCTCAGCAGGTGCCGGGACGACAAGGTCCATTGAAATTGGGTAAAAGAGGTGAAACTGTAAATGTAGGTTTCATTGTAGGGCCAGGTAAGCCCATGCACCGGGTCCCGCCGGAATACGTACGAGAGGTCTTCGGAAAAATTAAATTTATCCTTGATCAACGGGCCGCCGAATTCCACGCGCGGCGTAATGTTCGCAAGTCCCACCAAGGAGCCGTTCTTGGCCCGGAAGGAAGGGAGAAAATCCAGGATTTTGTAGTTCCATACCGGCGAGGGAGGGCGAATGTCGATCTTCGTCAATCCCCCGGAAAACCCGCCGTAAGCGGCGCTATCCGGCGTGCTGAACACCTGAATGGATTGAATGGCGTCCACCGGGATGGGAATTCCAAAACTCCCGGACACCGGATCCACATTTTCCGCCGAATCCACCAGCAGCATGGCCTGGCTTTCCGATTGCCCGTTGAAATTCAGTCTGCCCTCTTGCGTCTTGATGACGCTGGGCGATACAGACAGGGCCTCGGTAAATTTCCCGGTGCGCAGCGGCAGGCTTGCCAGTTGCTGCTGGTTCACCGTTGCGGTAGCGCTCACGCTCTGCGTCTCAACTTCGGTGGCTTCTCCCTTTACTTCGACGTTCTCCTCAACCGCACTCAGTTGCAACACAGCGTCCTGAACAGACTGCTGACCGGCTCGCAAAATGACTTTTGAGGTCCAGGGTTTAAAGCCGCTCATGGTGACGCTGACCGTGTAGGTCCCCTCGGCCAAATGCGTGAATTCATAATGGCCTTCGGAATTCGTGAAAGCCGTTTGAGCCGACGATCCCGAAGCCGGGCCCATCAGAGTGACCGTGATTCCGGAAAGATTGTTCGATACGCCTTCGCTGGCCTTGACGGTGATTTTGCCCGCGATCGACGCGGTCATCGACGCGGTCAAGGACTGCGGACCTGCGGGAGCCTGGCGCGCGAACCCCGAAATCGCGCATGAGAACGCAGCAAGCAGAATTCCTGCCCGCACGGATCGGGAAATAAAAATTGTCTTCCAACTACACTTCATCAACAGATGCCCCCTGAAAAAGTACCGCACTTTCGATTTTCAGCCTCGAATACACCCGTCTATCACAACCGGATATCATAGCGGCGTGCACATCATTTCGGGTAGCCGCTACTCTCCGTATGGCCGCAGGATATAGAAATGAAGAGGCTTATTTCGCATGCGTTGCGGACAATTCTCATCTTCGCCTGTTTTGACTCCCCTGACAAAGATAAGGTTGCACCGACTTTTGCAATCGGTTACCGGGGGTTAATAAACGCGGGCGCACAGCCCGTCTGCGGCTCTTTTCGCTCTCTTCGCTCCCTACGGCTCTTTGTGACTCTCTGCTCTCTTTGTGGGTCGCGGCTTCAGCCGCGACATTCAGAAGCGAGAAAACTTGGGCGTTAGCCGCTGAAGCTCAGTCCAGATTATTTCGTTGTCCATTTATGAGCTGACTACGCGGAAACTGCATCCGTTGACACCAATCATGGGGCTTGATATGTTCGCAACTCCATCAAGCAAGTTTATGGAATCGATCTTGTTCGGCTATTTTTAATTGCTGTTGCTGCGTGGCACCGCGCTGAATAAACTCAAGAAAGTGAGACTTCATGAAAATCGATATCTTTTGCCACATTCTTCCGCAAACGTTCTTTGACCGCCTGCTGAAGCTGTCCGAGAGCAGCTCGAGCGTCAAGAAACGATCGATTGAAATTCCGTCCATGGTGAACCTCGATGTTCGCTTCCGTATGATGGACCGCTTCGGCGAATACGTTCAGGTCATCAGCATGGCCTCGCCGCCAATCGAATCCCTGGGAACCGCCAAGCAATCCGTGGAACTGGCGCAACTGGCCAATGACGGCATGGCCGAACTGGTCCGCAAGTACCCGGACCGCTTCCCCGGCTTCGTCGCGGCCCTGCCGATGAATCATCCCGAAGCCGCGGTGAAGGAGATCGACCGCGCCGTGATGAAATTGGGCGCGACCGGAGTGCAAATCTTTTCCAACGTGAACGGAAAACCCCTGGATGATCCGGAATTCCTGCCCATCTTCGAAAAAATGGCGGCCGTCAATCTTCCCATCTGGCTGCATCCCACGCGCTCGCCTAATTTTCCAGACTACCAGAACGAAAAGAAGTCGAAATACGAGCTGTGGTGGGTATTCGGATGGCCCTACGAAACTTCGGTGGCCATGGCGCGCATCTTGTTTGCGGGATATCTCGACCGCTTCCCCAACCTCAAGATCATCACGCACCACATGGGCGCGATGGTTCCCTACTTCTCCGGCAGGACCGGCGCGGGACTGGACCAACTGGGCGCGCGCACCGAGGATGAGGATTTGACCGTTTATTACCGGCGGCTCAAGAAGCGCCCCCAGGATTATTTCAAGATGTTCTATGCCGACACGGCAACGTTTGGCTCACGCCCGGCGATGCAGTGCGGGCTGGAATTCTTCGGGGCCGATCAGGTGCTGTTCTCCTCCGATTCACCGTTCGATCCGGAAAAAGGCCCCGGATACATTCGAGAAACCATCCGCTGTATCGAAGAACTCCCTATTTCCGCCGAAGATCGCGTCAAGATCTACGAAGGAAACGCCCGCAAGCTGATGCGGCTGAAATTGGCATAAAGAAATTCACCAAAGCAACCCGAATGAGGATCGAAAGCTCCAAGTGTGTGTAAACGCAATCAGGCCAATGAAAGGGGCTGCGAATGTCATCCATATTGGGCAGGCAATTTTCAAGCAGGCAGCGGCGAACCATGATTCCCTGGCTTGCTGCGCTGTCCTGCCTTTGCGCGCTTTCCTTATCCGCAGCGCAAATGCCGCAACCGGCCCAACAACCCCAAAAACAAGTTCCCGGGAGCCCGGCCCCCGCCACAGCTCCCGGCGGGCCCCTGGGGCCACCCACGATTCCCATCGAGCAGATCATCCAGAAATTCGCCGCGAAGGAAGCTCAGTTTAAAATCGAGCGCGACAACTACACCTACACTCAAAAATATCTGATTGAGACGCTCGACTCCGACGGACATCCCGACGGCAAATACCAGATGAACAGCGAAATCGTTTTCACTCCCGAAGGCAAGCGGTATGAGCACGTGACGTATGCGCCCGAGCCCACTTTGACACGCATTTCACTGTCCGAGCAGGATTTCAACGACTTGGAAAACGTACAGCCATTCGTTCTGACCACATCGGAATTGCCCAAGTACAACATCACGTATGTGGATCACGAGCCGCTGGATGAACTGAACACGTATGTATTCGACGTCGGGCCCAAAAAGATCGAGAAGGGCCAGCGGTATTTTCAGGGCCGAATCTGGGTGGACGACAAGGACTTCGCCATCGTCAAGACCGACGGAAAAGCCGTGCCCGACATCCGGAAGGGCGGCCAGGAAAACCTGTTTCCGCGCTTCGAGACGTTTCGCGAGAACATCGAAGGCAACTACTGGTTCCCCACCTACACGCGGTCCAACGACGTGCTGCATTTCAGCGAGGGCGACATACCCATTCGCATGACCGTGCGCTATGAGAACTACAAACGCTTTGGCGTGACCGTAAAGATCGGAAAACCGACCGAAACGAACCAGAACAAGAAGTAAGCGCCAGCGCCGCCCCCGCGGCGCTGGCAAGAACCCGGTCCGGGTCCCTGTAGCGCCCGCCTTCAGGCGGGCATCTGCCTAATTCAAAATGCCACCCTGAAGGGTGGCGCTACAAAAACCCTCACTGCGGACAATGGGCATATTTTCGCGAACTTTGACAGGCGGCGGCCTTTCTTTGGCTCAGGCGTAGCGAAACAGGGCCTTGAAACCGTAGTCCATGTGTTGCTGGATGTGGCAGTGAAACAGGGTCAGGCCCGGCTGATCGGCCACCAGGTCCACTGTGACGCGTCCGTAACCCGGCACCACAACCGTATCCTTCATCACTCCCGCCATGGGCTTTCCATTGATCTCCACAAGTTCGAACCAGTGCCGGTGCATGTGCAGCGGGTGGGGATCTTCGCTGCGATTGCGAAACACCAGGCGGTACCTCGCGCCCTGCTGGAGCACGAATTCCCTGTCGTGGGGATACTGCTTTCCATTCACGGTCCAACTATTGAATAAACCCGCTCCACTGGGAATTTTCTGAAAAATCATGTCCACCGTATGGTCCGGCGCGGGCTGTGTCCCGCCATTCCCAAAAATCGTGTAATCCCAGGATGGTTTTACCGGCGCAATCCATTCCGGCTGTTTGTGCTGATTGGCGTACTCGATCAACGTGCCCATTCCGCGATTGCGAACATCGTCCGTCGTCGTTCCCAGGATCCAGATCCCGGGCTGGTTCATCTCGACGATGGCGTCCACGCGCTCTCCCGGTCCCATGTCGATCACATCCACCGCACGCGGAGTGGGAACGGGATTGCCGTCCATGGCCACAATCCGAAATCGGTGTCCCGGCAGGGCGATGCGCCGGTTCATGCTGGCGCTGGCGTTCAACAGGTGCATCAGGACGCGTTCGCCGGGGCGCACGCGGATCGGTTCGCCCGCGCCCAAGGCTTTATCGTTGATCGAAAACATCTGATAGCCCACTTCCAGGCCGGAAGGGTTTGTATCCAGCTGCGCGGGGCGTTCGGGCTGCGGTCCGGCCAGCGTTTCGTCCTCATCTTCGTCTTCTTCCGGATTAAAAAACGGTTCCCACTCGCGCAGCGCCAAAAATACTTCCCTGTCGTAATTCCCCGGATTATTTCCCGACTCGATCATGAGGAAGCCGAACTGGCCGGTGTAGGTGCCGCGGTGAAGGTCCGCGCCAGCCATGGTGTGCGAGTGGTACCAGCGCGTGCCGGCAGGTTTTGGCGTGAACTGGTAGCGAATGTGGCCGCGCGGGGGAACCGGGGGCGTTTCCTCCTCCTCCACGCCGTCGACTTCGGCGGGAATGAACAGTCCGTGCCAATGCACGTATTCCGGCACATCGGTTTCGTTGAAGACATCCACGGTGACGGGCTTGCCTTCCTGCATGTGCAGCACCGGGCCTGGCGATATTCCGTTATAACCGATGGTGCTCACGACGTGGGTGGGGGTGAGTTGCACCGCCACCGGCGCGATCCGCAACGTGATATCCGCTTTGGAAGTTTCCGGAGCCGCGACGTTTGCCTGCGTTCCGGACATGGCTGGCTGCGCTTGAGGCCTTACCAGTTTCGCCGCGCCTAATTCAACCGCTGCGGCGCCGCCGGCTTTCAGAAAATCTCTCCGGTTCACGATTCCCTCCAGCCCGCATCCGGCGGACGAGCCGAGCCATGGCAAACCCGGTCCTGATTTCGAGATCCTCTCACGGCAACAGGACAGGTTCAAGGCCAACTGGCGGGATTCCGGCGGCCCCATTGGAGCACAGCGCAAAACCGTGCCTGTGGCGCGGCCTGGAGTCAGATTTCCGGGTGCTCATGCTTTCTGCCCGTTTTCGATTTCCCCTTCATTTCATAGAGCGCCAGATCGGCGCACCCGATCAGTTGTTGAACGGTCCTGCCGCATTCCGGAAACGTCGCCGTGCCAACGCTCAGGCTGAGGCGCGGAACCTCCGGGTCGATTTCCAGGCAATTTCGCACGCGGTCGGCAACTTGTTGAGCCGCATCCGCGCCACTTTCCGGCATCACCAGAGCAAACTCATCTCCCCCATAACGCGCGGCCGTATCAATGGAACGGCAATTCAGGCGCAGGATGGTGGCGACACGGCAGAGGGCGCGACTGCCGGCAAGATGTCCGTAGCGATCATTGATGAGCTTGAGGCCGTCGAGGTCCATCAGCAACAGGGAGAAAGAGCGGTTGGTTCGGTCCGAGCGTTCCAGTTCGTTCTGCAGAATATCGATCAGGCGGCGGTAATTGGCCAGACCGGTGAGGCTGTCGCTGATCGCCAGGGTGCGAACTTTGCGGAACAACTGTGCGTTGTCGAGCAATGTGGCTCCCAGCAGGAGCACGTAACTCATCGTATTGACGAATTCCGCGGCGGACGCGGGCGCATCCAGCAGGCGAACAGATTGAGAAGCCATCAAATGACCGGCCGCATTGAGCCCCGCCGCCCATACGAGCACGAAATCGAAAGCCAGCAGGTCGTGATCGGTTCTACGGTGAAAAACAATGGCGGCGGCGAGAAAGATGGCCGCCGGGAGCAAGTCCCATGGCCGCGGAATGATGTTGTGAGGATGGATGGGCGGCGCATTCGGAAAAAGTAAAAATATAATCGTGATCACGCTGAATGCGCCGATCACAATCGCCAATACGGCGAGGATATTTTTTTTCGGGTCCCGCGGCCAGGGCAACTGGTTGTTGATGGCGCAGGCGATCAGAAAAAGCAGGCCCAGCAGCGTCTGACCTACCATCCAGAAGAACGGAACCCGGAGGTGCTCCGACCGTCCCAGAAAATGGCGGTAGAACTCGAAGATCGCGCCCATGTGGATGACGCCGGTAATTCCAAACGTCACTCCCAGGAGCAACAAAATGCGGTTTCCCGTGCCGTGATATCGCACCAAAACATTGGCGGCGATCGTAAAACTCAACAGGGCCGAAATGATTTCCGCACTGGTCCAGGCCAGCGGATTTACGACAATGTTGAGACGCCGCAAGAACTCGCTGAGCACAACGACGCCGCCGCACGCCAGCAGGATGAACCCTGCGTTGCGCGCAACCCGCTTAAGCCATGTCAACCCTTCGAGTACAACCATATCTTTTTAGATGACCTGACCTTATTGTCGGATATCCGCCTGCTTGGAACACTGTGTCCAATGGAACAGAATTGGGACAGCCGTATTTCGCCTGCCCATCCGCGTGCTTGCTGTGTTTTCCGGATGAAAATCCGCCGGAACCTCGGATCACAACTGGAGATTTTTTCTCTGGCGATCCAAAGCGAGCGGCTCGAAAGCATCGCGCAAAAGCTGCGCATATTTGCGGCGGTCGTATCCAAACCAGCCGTCCCAGAGCGCGTAGGCGCGCACGCGATCGTTCGCGACGCGGTTGTCACTGTCGGTGATGATGTACTCGACGGTCTGGCCGGGACGCAGGCGCACGCCGTTCCCGAAAAGCTGCTGGGCGGCAATGGCGGTCGGATTGGCTTTCTTGTATTCGCCCGGCTCGCGCGTAAGCCGCTTGCTCACGATCAAATCCTCGATGGCCACGCTGCCATCGGCCAGCGACTCCTCGCAGCGGCGCAGGATTTCGCGGGCCTCCCCGAGTTTTGCGAGGTAGCCGCTGAAATCGCGCGCCTCGGCCAGAATGTCGAGGGCTTGCTGCTGCATGCGCGCGACCAGCGGCGGCGTGTCGTGACGCCGCAATTCCAGGCCGCGCACCTTGAGCGCGCCGTCTTCGGTGACGGCGAAAAAACGGTTGGGCACGGGCACGTCTTTGAATTGCCGCGACGGTAGAAAGACAACGTATCGGTAGACGGCCTCGATAGCCAGCGGAAGCTGCGTGCGCGCGGCGATTTCCGCGGTGAGCGCTTCGTAATCGCCGCGCGTGGCGCCCGCTTTCTGCACGTACAGCGAATCCACCAGCGCGTGCAGGATTTTGTAGCCGCGATCCTCGGCGATTTCCTTTGCCACCAGCAGGGTTTCCCGCGCCACGGCGTTGATGGCTTCGTGCGCCTCGATTTTTGCGAAACGCGCGTTTTTGTAGCCGGTGTAGCCGAAGCAGCAGACCAGCAGCCACTTGAGCGCGTCGCGCCGGAGCTTATAGCGTTGCGCGGCGCCGGGTTCCGCGACCGGCTGCATTTGCTCCGCCGCCGGCAGGCGGGCGATACACTTTTTCAGCTCGGTGCGCTTGGCGATGAGCTGCTCGACCACGCGGCTGGTGATGCCGCGGCGCCGCTGGCAGATGCGGTAGCCCAGCTCCGGCACGCGCGGCGCATCGGGGCAGCACGGGCAATTGACCGTTTCGGGCGAAATATTAAACCGCGCCATGATGCTGGGATACTCGCTGACGAAATCGAGTTCGGCAACGTTGGCATGAAAACCGGTTTTCGGCGTGAACACCAGGCCGCCGCGATCAGCGATGAGCAACTCGTCGGGAGGTTTCGGGTCTTCGGGCTCGGCTTTTTGTTCGGGGATGAGCACGGCGTCGCGCCAGGCAAGTTCCATCTGCATGTAGGAGATGCCGGTGCCGGTGGAGGTGCGCGCGGCGTACTGCACAGGCAGCTTGGTGACGCGCACAAGTTCCCACAAGCCGGAAAGATCGCATTTTTCGGAAATGAAGGAATTCTGCGTGTCCACATGCAGGCGTCCGAAAAGCGAGGTCACGCTGTTCTTGAACAGGATGCGGCCGTAGCTCATAAAGCTGCGCGCGCGGCTCTGGTGCACCGCGGCGTCGGGATCGCGGTTGAGCGCAAGCGGCAGGCGCAGCTTCGCGGCCTGCTCGCGCAGGCGCGGCAGAATCGTGGCGTCACCCCAGTCGCTCAGGATTAGGTCGGGATCGTGCCGCGCGAGCAGATGCTGGAATGCCACGGCGGCAGGCTCGCCCGATTCGTCCAGTTCGAACTGGCGACCGTCCACCTCGATTTCCAGCGGCGCGCTTTGCCCGCCGTGCCGGGGCCCGTAGTGCCTGGGATCGACGCGCTTCAGCCCGCCCAGACGCACGCGCAGGATTTCCAGCGGCGGCAATTCGTAGTCGAGCGCCCATTCGGTGTCGCGGCATTGGATCGCCAGGATGCGGCGCTCGCCGCCGGCTTCGACGCCGGATGCGGCGTCAACTTCCACATCGACGCGCGCCAGCGGAAACACGCCGCGATGCCAGCAATACAGGGGCGCGAGCATCAGGTCGCTGTTGTAAAGCTGCAGCGAGGCATCGAACTGGCGCACCCAGCGCGTCCACGAAGCATATTCGTTGGGATGCGCGACCTCAATCTCCAGCACCGGGCGCGCGCGCTGCGCCCACAAATCCATGCGTTCGGTTCTCCGGGAAGAAAGCGCGTGCGCCTGCCGCGCGACGGCCTCGCGCAGGCGGCGCAGAACGCCGTCCGGCCCGGAAACGTAAAACACCGGCGCGAAGCAGTCAATTAACCGGTGGCGCGTCTGGTTCGGCTCGATTAGCCACAGCTTCATCCCGTGCGGGCTCGGGTAAAGATCGAGAATCCATCCGCTGATTTGCGTCGGGCTGCTCATTTTCACCGGGGCTTCCAGGCGCATTGCGTTGCTCCAAACATCTTTGTTCCGGAGGGCTCTCACGTCCCGGCAGTGCCGGGGCGTTCAGCATAAAAGTAGAGCCCGCACCGGTTTCCGGCACTTGCGCGGCGCGCTCGAGCACGTCCAGCCGCTTTTCCTGATCGAGCGCGATGGAGAGCAGGATCGCCTCCATCGGGTTGTCGCTGGCCTGATAGGTGGCCGCCTGCGTATAGGAACGCACGCGGCGAAACAGGCGGTCGAAATATTCCTGATCCTCGCGGCGCAGCGCGCGGCGGAATTTCGACCACTGCGCGATGGCGTCGTCGATCAGTTGCCGGAATGTAGGTACCGTGCGCCCCATGGCTTTTGTGATTTGTGACCCGCCGGCAAGCAGGCTCGTGATTCGCGCTATCCTTGCTCCGTGCCCTCTGTGTTAAATCTTTCTTTGCCCGGTCAGCGAAAAACCTTTTCATCACAAAGGGCGCAGAGAGCACCGAGAAAAACGGGAACTATAAAATCAAAGAGCCAGCGGCTAAAGCCGCACTCTTTTGCGGGCTTTATGTCGTGGCTGAAGCCACGACCCACAAACATTTCCGAGTTTCCCACTTAGAGTTTCCGCATAGAGGTGCCCCTCCAGTAGCACAGGCTTCAGCCTGTGTGCCTTTTGCTTTC
>DATLTA010000143.1:0-4505 GCA_035533775.1 Candidatus Dormiibacterota bacterium
CACACTTGGAGAAGTCAGCGCCTGATTGAGGGGAGTTTCCCTGCCAGCGTTTGTTTGTCCTGCAACTTTCGATAAAGCGCAGTACTGAGGGTTGAAACCGAAACCTCATCCACAAACCCGGCATAACCGACGGTTTCAACGCTTCATCAAATTGCAGTTGCGCGGCAGATCCATCGAAAAGCACAGCTTATTTGAAATGATTCCTGAATTCCCGAACCGCAGGGCGGGAAGACTTCGCAAGAGCAAAGGCAATCCGGCAGAGCTCGATAATCTGGTTCTCCGGCGTGGTTCGGGAGACCTTAATGGACTCAAAAGAAAAGTTAAACGGTTCGAAATCAGATGTGATTCGCGTAGGTGTGATTGGCTACGGGTATTGGGGGCCCAACGTTGTCCGGAACCTGAACGCAGGGGATCACACGCACGTCGAAATGCTCTGCGACATGAACCCGAACGTGCTCGCGCGGGCCAGGAAGACTTACCCTGCGCTCGAGGTGACGACCGATCCCGAAGAGATTCTCAAATCGCCCAAAATCGACGCCGTCGCCGTGGTCACCCCGGTATGGACGCACTACAAGCTGGCCAAGGCCGCTCTGGAAAACGGGAAGCACGTTTTCGTCGAGAAGCCGTTCACGTCCACCTCCGAGCAGGCCGAGGAACTGATCCAGCTGGCCGAACGGAAGAATTTAAAAATCATGGTGGATCACACTTTCCTGTTCACTGGCGCAGTCCGCAAGATACGCGAGCTGACGGAAAGCGAAGCGCTCGGGGATTTGTACTACTACGATTCGCTGCGCGTGAACCTGGGACTGTTCCAGCACGATGTCAGCGTGATCTGGGATCTGGCGCCGCACGACCTTTCGATCATGGACCATCTGATCAAGAAAGAGCCGGAAGCCATCGTGGCCACGGGGGAATGTCACCTGAACGGCGTGGAGGACGTGGCCTTCATGACGATCTATTTCCCGAACAACGTGATTGCGCACATCAACGTGAACTGGCTCTCCCCGGTCAAAATCCGCATGACGATGATCGGCGGGCAGAAAAAAATGCTGGTCTGGAACGATCTGGTCGCGGATGAAAAAATTCGCGTCTACGACAAGGGCGTCAACATTACCTCGGGAGACAAAGTCCGGGAACTGCTGGTGAATTACCGGTCCGGGGATATGTGGGCGCCGCACCTGGAACAGCTGGAAGCGTTGCGCGTGGAAGTGGATTATTTCGCAGAGTGCATCCTTCATAACAAGACCCCGTTCAATGATGGCCATGCCGGCCTGCGCGTAGTGCGCATGCTGGAAGCGGCCGAACGCTCCATCAAGCAGCGGGGAGAATTGGTGCGCCTGTGAATGAATTCTGCTCCATCGCCCCGGACGTCAAGCTGGGCAAGGCAATCAAGCTTTCCAAGTTCATCAACCTGTACGGCTGCGAGATCGGCGACGAAACGAAGATCGGCGCGTTCGTGGAGATCCAGAAAAACGCCACGATTGGCAAGAACTGCAAAATTTCCAGCCACACCTTCATCTGCGAAGGTGTTTCCATCGAGGACAACGTCTTCGTAGGACACAGCGTCACCTTCATTAACGATTCCTATCCGCGGGCCACAGCGCCCGATGGCCAATTGCAGACGGAAAAAGACTGGAAGGTCGAACGGACCTATGTGAAGAAGGGCGCTTCGATTGGTTCCGGTTCCACCATCCTCTCCAACGTCACCATCGGCGAAAACGCCATCGTTGGGGCGGGCAGCGTGGTGACGAAAGATGTGCCGGCTAATGCCATCGTGGCCGGAAATCCCGCCAAGTTTCGGCGGTTCATTTCAGAAGGGAAAAAACCAGGGCAATGACGAACACTACGAAAATTCCATTTCTTGATCTGATTGCTCCCCATCAGGAGTTGCATGCGGAGCTCCTCGAGGTGTTTGAGAAGGTGCTGAGCACGGCTGGATTCATTGGCGGCCCGATGGTCGACGCCTTTGAACGCGAGTTCGCGCTGTTTTGCGGCGCCAAGCATTGCGTCGGCGTGAGCAGCGGCACCGACGCGCTGCGCTTTGCATTTCTTGCGGCGGGCGTTGAGCCGGGCGGCATTATCATCACCGTGCCGCACACGTTTATCGCCACGAGCGAGGCGATTTCGCAGGTTGGCGCGCACGTCGCATTCGTGGATATCGACGAGTCTACCTACACGATGGATCCGGAGAAGCTCCGCGAATATCTGGAGACGCAGTGCGAAATAAACGGCAAGAGCGGGAAGCTGATCGAGCGGAGGTCCAAGCGACCGGTTTGCGCGATTGTTCCGGTACATCTGTACGGGCAGACCGCGGATATGGATCCCATCCTGGAGCTGGCGGCGCGCTACAACCTCGTCGTGGTCGAAGACGCCTGCCAGGCTCACGGCGCAGAATATTTTTCGAAGCGCGATAATGTCTGGAAAAAAGCGGGGACGATGGGGCATGCCGCCGCATTCAGTTTTTATCCGGGCAAAAACCTCGGAGCGTGCGGCGAAGGGGGCGCAGCGACTACCAACGACGAAGCTATGGCCCAGCGCATGAAAATGATTCGCGACCACGGCCAGGCGAAAAAGTATTATCACGACATCGAGGGTTATAACGGGCGTCTGGACGCGCTGCAGGCCGGGATCCTGTCGGTGAAATTGCCCCACCTGGCGAAGTGGAATCAAGCGCGCCGCGACCTTGCGCACCGCTACCACGAACTGTTCGCCGAGGCCAAAGGCTCGATCGTTGTGCCGCGCGAAGCGCCGTGGACCAAGGGCGTTTATCACCTCTATGTCGTGCGCGTGCAGGACCGCGAAGCGCTGCAGTCCCACCTGGGCGCCGCCGGAATCGGCACCGGCATCCACTATCCGATCCCGCTGCACCTGCAAAAAGCGTATCAGCACCTCGGCTACAAAAAAGGCGACTTCCCCGTGACCGAACGCGTCGCGGCGGAGATTGTTTCACTGCCCATGTTTCCGCAGCTCACGGCCGGGCAGCAGAAGGAAGTTGCCGGCAAGGTGATCGAATTCGTTACGTCCAGCGTGGGCGCGTCCCGCTAGATCGCAGAGCGCACCCGGAGGCGCCGGGTCTATCTGCACAACAGGCCGCACAACGGGTGCAGACGACGTCTTCGCTCCCCGCATAGCGAACTGTACTGAATCACCGCACATCGTCCGGGCCACTGGCCCTTCTCAAAAGTCTTGGAAATCACCCAGAATGGATTCCAGATGCCTCGCTTAGATCGCCTGGCCACACTGTATCTCGGGCATCCGTTCATGCGGATCTTCGGAAGAAACGCCGAGAATTGTGTGCCCATCCTGATGTATCACAGCATCTCGGACAATCTGTTCGCCAAGTCCCACCCGTACTACCAGATTAATACGTCGCCAAATGTCTTTGCGCGACAAATGAGATGGTTGCGCCACAACGGCTACAGGACCATGGATCTGACGGAGATGCTGGCGGCGATGGCAGCGGGCCAGAATCTTTCCAAGGTTTTCGTGGTCACATTCGACGACGGTTATCAGGATTTTTATACCGACGCTTTGCCGGTGATGAAGCAGTGCGGCTTCTCGGCAACGATCTTTCTGGCGACAAACCGCATCCAGGACGCCGCCATGCGGGTGGAAGGCGCGGATTATCTGACGTGGCGCGAAGTCCGAGAATTACATGCCGAGGGCATTCGCTTCGGTTCGCACACGGTGACTCATCCGGACCTGCGCTCGCTCGGGCCGGAGGAAATCGATTACGAGCTGGGCTACTCCAAGGAAACGATCGAACAGAAACTCGGCGCTCCCGTCGAATCGTTTTCCTATCCATTCGCCTTTCCGGAAGAAGATCAGGATTTCACGCGCTATCTGTCCGATGCTTTGGGACGCCACGGGTTCAAGAACGGGGTCTCAACGATCCTTGGCCGCGCGTGCCTGGGTAAAAATCATTTCTACCTGCCGCGCCTCCCGGTGAACTCCTGGGACGATCCGGGGTTTCTCCGGGCAAAACTGGAAGGCGGTTACGATTGGCTGCACTGGCCGCAGAAGTTCCACAAACTCGTGTACCACAATGTATGCCTGATGCAGCGCTCAAGCGGATTTGAGTCGGAAGAGGCCAGGCATTCCTCAAGTTCCAGGTAACATGCAGAATACAAAATAGTTCAGTCTATGCGGGCGTCGGCAGCGGTTCGAGGTAGGGTTCTGAGGGCCTGGTATTCAGGCGGACCAGTCATCAGAAAGAATAGAGGCCATGCCCAAGTCCCTAATGAATTCCCCGAAAAGGACGATATTAATTAAGGCGCTCAGGCACGCTCGCCGGATCGGCTAAACCCAGTCGGTGCATTCTCCGGCATAGGGAAGTACAGTGCGGGTGCCTGTCCCCCTATTGGACCTAGGGCCAGTAGTGGAGGGTTGGACCCCTGTTTACACTTGTTTCGGTGAGAATAGCGCTTATGGGTTTGGGCGAGGGAGATATCCAGTGAATACAATCAGCAAACGGTTTCCTGCAGACAAGGCTCGGATGATCCTGA
>DATLTA010000144.1:0-15262 GCA_035533775.1 Candidatus Dormiibacterota bacterium
TAGTCGAACTGGTTCGCTACAACCTCGAGCGCGAGGGGTTTCAAGTGGCCGCGGCGACCGATGGAGCGATTGGCCTGGCGCAGGTTCGCAAGACGCCGCCTGACATTCTGCTGCTCGACCTGATGTTGCCGAAATTATCCGGCCTTGAAATCTGCCGGGAAATTCGCCGCGATCAGGCGCTCAATCGCTTGCCGATCCTGATGCTGACGGCGCGCGGCGAGGAAGCCGATCGCGTCGTAGGCCTGGAAATGGGGGCGGACGACTATGTGACCAAGCCGTTCAGCCCGCGCGAATTGGGGGCTCGCGTGAAGGCCCTGCTGCGGCGCACCGAGCCGGCGGGAGAGACGCTGCGCGTGATTGAAACGCGCGGCCTGACCATCGATCCTTCGTCCTACCGCGTGGCGCATGATGGCAATCCGGTAACGCTCTCGACGTTGGAGTTCCGCCTGCTGTATTATCTGGCCGCGCGCCCGAACCGTGTGTTTTCGCGCGATCAGTTGCTGGATGCCGTCTGGGGTACGGAGCGTTTCGTGACGCCGCGCAGCGTGGATGTCTATATTCGCCGGCTTCGCGAGAAGGTGGAGACCGATGCCGACCATCCTGCCTTTCTGAAAACTGTGCGTGGCGCCGGTTATATGTTCGAAAGCGCGGCCCAATCTGCAAAACAGGAGTAACCCCTTCTTGCGCGTAAGCCTATTCTGGCGGCTGGGCCTGATTTACCTGGCGCTGGTGGCCGCAATTCCCATTGCGGTCGAAGTGACCTTGCCGGGAACCCTGCGGAGGATTTGGCCCGCCCTGGTGGCCATTCTGCTGGTTGCGGGACTCGCTTCCATCCTGTATTTGCGTTCCATCTCTAAGCGCATCCACCGCCTGAGGAAATTCGCGGACCGCGCCGCGTCCGGTGATTTCGCCCCGCTCGGCCGGGATTATGGCCGGGACGAAATTGCGGATCTGGCCGAGGCATTGGGCCAGACCGTCGCGCAATTCGGGCGAACGATTCACACGCTGACCGATGAACGCAATCGCTCGGCGGCAATCCTGGGCAGCATGGTGGAGGGAGTGGCCGTGGTGACCGGGGACGAACGAATTGTGTATTGCAATCATGCGTTCGAACAAATCCTCGAACTGCCGGAGGGAAGCTCGCAGGGCAGGAAACTGGTGGAAGCCCTGAGGCAGGTGGAACTGGTAAACGCAGTCCGGCAGGCCCTGCCGGGAGGAGAAGAAGTAACCGGCGAAGTGGAAGTCGGCACGGTGCGGCGGCGCAGTTTCAGCGTGACGGCTGCTCCCGTACACGCCGTCGAGACCAAGAGCGCCGTGCTCGTGCTGCATGACATAACGGAATTGCGCCGGTTGGAGCGGGTGCGGCGCGATTTCGTGGCCAACGTTTCGCACGAATTCAAAACGCCTTTGACGGCCATTCAAGGATTTGCCGAAACCCTTCTCGGCGGCGCGCTGGATGACAAAGACAATCGGACGCGCTTCGTCGAAATTATCCGCGAACACGCGCAGCGGTTGGCCCGCCTCACCGACGATTTGTTGAAACTTTCACGCATTGAGGCCGGGCGGCTCGAACTCGAATTGCGACCGGTCCGCGTGCAGGCGCTGGTGAACGGCTGCGTCGAAACCTCGCGATTTAAAGCGGAGGCAAAGGGGCTGCGCATCCTTGTCGATTTGCCCGAGGGCCTGCCCCCGGTTCGGGGCGATGGCGCGCAGCTGGGCGAAGTCCTGCAGAACCTGCTCGATAACGCAACCCAGTACACTCCCCCCGGCGGTCAAATCACGGTGAGCGCCACGGCGAACGCGGACGGCGTCACGTTCACGGTCGCCGACACCGGAATCGGGATTCCTGAATCCGATCTGGAGCGCATCTTCGAGCGCTTTTACCGCGTCGACGCCGCCAGATCTCGCGAGGCCGGCGGCACGGGCCTCGGTCTGGCCATCGCCCGGCACATCGTGGACGCACACGGTGGCCGCATCTGGGTCGATAGCGCCGTCGGACACGGTTCCCGCTTTCATTTTCGCATTGCCGCCGCAACCTGATCGCAGTTCCACGGGTGGTTCGGCGACTCATCTGGAATTGTCCGGCGCCCCGCGCCTGGCGATTTTCAGAATGCGGGAGGGTTCAATTTCGTCCCGACTGCGAGCGTGAAAATGGAGAATCCGAAAGCACCTGCCCCCGCGCAAACCGCACAGATGGAGCGCTTAAACCCAGATGGCTTAGCTTGAAGTTGACTCGTCGGAGTCGTATGATCCGTCAGGGGAGAAACGCGAGAAGAAGCCAAGGGCCGTGCTCCCCGCCGAACGGAAGTCCGAAAAAGATTTCGCTCTGTAGCTCTAAATGAAAACCCCGGTACTACCTACGCTGTTCACCGCCGGCCCAACCGGCGCACGAGGAGAATGCCATTATGAATAGTCGAAAAAATCTGTTTTTGGGAATTGTAATGACCATCGGTTTGGCCGTGTTCGCTACGGCGGCAGCGGCGCAAATGCAGCCCCCGCCGCTGAAGGTGATGCACCTGACCGGAGGTGTCTACTGGACGTCGGGAGGGGCGGGCGCGAATACGGGATTTATTGTTGGAACCAATGGAGTCATTGTCGTTGACGCAAAGATGACTGCGGACTCGGCGAAGGAAATGCTCGCCGACATTGCCAAAGTAACGCCCAAGCCCGTGACCACGGTAATCCTCACGCACAGTGATGGGGATCATGTTAACGGGCTTGCCGGTTTCCCCAAGGGCTTGACGATCATCGCCACCGCGAATTGCAAGAAGGAAATGGAAGAATCCGAAAATGGGCCGAACCCGGCGATGGCCGCTCCAAAGGATTATCTTCCCAATCGCACGGTGACAAAAAGCGAAACCGTCACCATCGACGGCGTGCGTCTCCGCTTGCTCCATTTCGCCCCAGCGCACACCAGCGGCGATCTGCTTGTGTACCTCCCGGCCCAGAAGATCGTGTTTACGGGCGATATCCTGACCCTGCAGTTTCCTTACCCGCTGATCCATCTGGCCAAGCACGGATCGTCCGCAGGTTGGATTATCAACATGAGGGGATTGCTGGCTCTAAAGGCCGTCACCTATGTTCCCGGACACGGGGAACTGCCAACCCGGGCCGATTTGCAGAAGAGGTTGAAAGAAGCAGTTACGAGGCGCGCGGAGATTAAGAAGCTGGTGGCGCAAGGCAAAACCCTGGATCAGGTCAAAACGGCCCTGGGCGAGTCTTTGGCTCCGCCGCCCAAAGGCGGTTACCATCCACCGACCTATACCGAAGTCGTGTATCAGGAACTGACCAAGAAATAATGCTCGTGCGGCCTGAGTTGTGTTCAGGCAGATATCCCGGCGGGCGGTGCGGTCTTTGGATAGATTTGCAGTTTCCAGGGACCCCGCCCGTCGTTTTTTTTATGGGCGGCAAGTTTTGATTGCGTCTGGACCGAAAATGTGGAGATAACAGGGCCCCAGGACCTTCGTATCGGTTCCGTGCTGCCGGAATCCATGTTTGCGGTATATTCATCCGCGTTTCATTTTTCTTTCACATAGCCCAGGTAGCCTGACTGTGCCGGAAGATTGCGGCGCAAGGTGAACCGATGGCTACCCCCGTCTCAAGCGTACAGACGATTTACGAGGATGTGCTTGCCAATTACCTGATTTCCATGGCGCGTACGGTTGAGATCAGCGTGGAATGCGCCCTGGATGGATTGCTGCGTCCGAACCGGGAAGCGGCCGAGGCGCTGTCCAGCAAAGTGTTTCTTACCGAGCCGCGCGTCAACGAAATGGAAATCTTGATCGACGACCATGCCGTGCGCATGCTCCGGACCGGATTGCTCGATGATGAAGAAATACGCCGCGTGGTCGCCTCCCAGAAAATTGCCAACGATCTGGAGCGCATCGGCGACCTCGCCGTCAATATTTCCGAGCGCGTGATTTCGCTCGCCGGAATGAACGTGACGCAGACGCCGCGGGACCTGGAGCCCATGAGCGGCGCCGTTCGGGCCATGCTGGGGCGCAGCCTGGGCGCGCTGATCTTTCGCAACGTGGTGCTGGCCAGTGAAGTGCTTGCGGCTGACGACGTTGTGGACCGTTACCGGGATCGGATTTTTGAGCATCTGCTTGCCGGGATGGCCGATGAGCCATCGCAGGTGGCGCCGCACATGCAATTTGTGCTGGCGACCAGATACCTGGAGCGCATCGCGGATCACTCCACCAATATTGCCGAAGACATTATTTTTTGGGTGCGTGGATTGGATGTGCGGCACGGGCGCACGCGAATTGCCGTGGAAGAAATGAATTATCCGAAAAAGCGAAATTGAATCGCGCTTCCCATTCTTGTGCGAAACAGCGAACTTCGAGTTGCACCCCCACCCCGGGCCGACGCTCCCCTGGCGCCGGCCCATCCTCCCTTCTTTGCAATATGCACAAAGCAGGGCAGTTGTAGGGTTCTTCGTATTTTTTACCGGCAACGCTTGTTTGTAACACGGCTGTAACAATTGAGAGTCAGAATTCACTAGCGAAAGATGAGGAGAAAAAATGCGAATCGTGAAAGTGCTTGGTATGCTTGCGGCCCTGCTCATGTTCGGCACTGCCGCCACGGCTGCCGACGGGCAAGTTCTGTTGAACGCTGCGGGAGCGACTTTCCCATACCCGATTTATTCGAAGTGGTTTAATGACTATCACCAGATGCACTCCGCCGTGCAAATCAATTATCAATCCATCGGTTCGGGCGGCGGCATTCAGCAGCTCAAGACGGGCACCGTTGATTTCGGCGCTTCCGACATGCCTTTGAACGATAAATTGCTGGGCATGTTCAACCAGAAGATCCTGCAGTTCCCCACGGTTCTGGGCGCCGTGGTGCCCACCTATAACATTCCAGGCGTCAGCGCGGAGCTGAAATTCACGCCGCAGATGCTTGCGGACATCTACCTCGGCAAGGTTACGAAGTGGAACGATAAAGAAATCACCAGCGCCAATCCCGGTGTGCAGCTGCCGGGAAACGACATCGTCGTGATTCATCGCTCCGACGGAAGCGGCACGACTTTTGTCTGGACGGATTACCTCTCGAAGGTCAGCCCTGCATGGAAAAGCCAGGTCGGAAGCAATACTTCGGTCAACTGGCCTGTGGGACTGGGCGGCAAAGGCAACGAAGGCGTCGCAGGACTGGTGAAGCAGACGCCCAATTCGGTCGGTTACGTGGAACTCATTTATGCCATCCAGAGCCACATGGGTTACGGCCTGGTGGAGAACTCCGCCGGCAAGTTCATCAAGGCCAGCCTCGCCAGCGTTACCGATGCGGCGTCAGGGGCTGCGGCCAAGATGCAAAAGGATATCCGCATTTCCATCACGAACGCGCCGGGGCTGCAGACGTATCCCATTTGCAGTTTCACCTACCTTCTGATTCCCTCGAAAATCGCGGATTCCACCAAGCGGGATGTGATCAAGACCTTCCTCCGCTGGATGCTGACAAGCGGACAGGATATGGTCGAATCACTGAATTATGCCCGTTTGCCGAAGGCCGTTGTGGCTATCGAAATGAAACAACTTGCCCAGGTCCAATGAGCGATGAGCAATGAGCAATGAGTTCTAACGCGAGTATGGCGAAGCGCGCACCGTCTTCCTGGTCGGTGCGCGCTTACTTGCGCCGGCTTGCGACTGGGGACGTGGTGGCGCACATGGTCACGCTGATTTTTGCCGCGTCGATCGTTCTCATCGCCACCCTCCTGGTGTTCCAGCTATGGAACAATTCAGCCGCATCTCGACAGCAATTCGGCTGGGGTTTTTGGACTACTCAAACCTGGGATCCCGTCTTTGAACATTTCGGAGCATTACCCTTCATTTATGGCACGTTGGTCACGTCGGTGCTGGCGCTCATCATTGCGGTGCCCCTGGGATTAGCAGCGGCGATTTTTCTTGCCGAACTGTCGCCACGCGTGATCTCGGACAAGGTCGCGTTCCTGATTGACCTGCTCGCGGCGGTGCCCAGCGTGATTTACGGCCTTCTCGGAATTTTCGTTGTTGTGCCTTTGATGCGCACGACGATCGGCCCCGCGCTTAAAGATGCGTTTGGCTTCCTTCCCCTGTTCAGCGGACCGAATTACGGAGTGGGATTTCTCACGGCGGGGATCATTTTGTCGATCATGGTCGTGCCGTTCATCATATCGGTCTCGCGGGAAATTTTGCTGACTGTTCCCAGAGAGCAGCGCGAGGCGGCGCTGGCGCTGGGCGCAACAAGATGGGAGTCGACCTGGAAGGTGGTCATTCCGTGGGCGCGCACGGGTATCACAGGCTCGATCTTTCTGGCGCTGGCCCGCGCCCTGGGTGAGACGATGGCCGTCACCATGGTGATCGGCAACGATCCCAAGATTCGCGATTCGCTCTTCGCTCCCGGTTATACGATCGCTGCCGTCATCGCCAATGAGTTCACCGAAGCCACGGGCAAGTTGTATCTCAGCGCCCTCATCGAACTCGGCCTGGTTCTTTTCCTTTTGACATTTATTCTGAATGGAATGGCCCGGCTGCTCATTCTGGCCACCGAGACCGACAGGGGGCGCGCCTCATGAAGGGTTTCCGGCTGATCTGGCGCAAGTCTGTCAACATGGTGATGCTCACACTGACCGGCGTCGCCGCGTTCGCGGTCGTCTCGGTCCTTTTCCTGATTCTTGGCTACCTGGTTTATTATGGAGGCAGATCGCTCAACTGGAATTTCTTCACGCAGCTTCCCAAACCGGTCGGCGAGACCGGCGGTGGCATGGCCAACGCCATTGTCGGAAGCGCAAAGCTGCTGTTTCTGGCGGCCGTGATCGGGCTGCCGATCGGCCTGCTGGGCGGCGTATATCTGGCGGAATTCGGCGGCAAGACGTTTGGATTTGTGGTTCGCTACACGACCGATTTGCTCAATGGCGTGCCTTCCATCATCATGGGCATCTTTGCCTATTCGCTGGTCGTGGTTCCGATGCGGCACTTCTCCACACTGGCGGGCGGCGTGGCGTTGGGAATTATGACCATCCCCATCAGCCTGCGCAGTACGGAGGAGTTTTTGCGCGCGGTGCCGGTGAGCCTGCGCGAGGGGGCCATGGCGCTGGGGTCCAACCGGTGGAAGACGATTGCCACCGTGGTGCTCCCAGCGGCACGGGGCGGCATCATCACGGGGATGCTGCTTGCGCTGGCGCGTGTGGCCGGTGAAACCGCGCCGCTGCTGTTCACCGCGTTCGGAAACCAGTTCTGGAGTCCCGGCTGGAACCAGCCGATCTCTTCGCTTCCCGTGGTTATTTATACCTACGCCATTTCGCCGTATGATGATTGGCACCGGCAGGCGTGGGCTGCCGGACTGGTCCTGTTGGGGCTGGTTTTTGTGACCAACATTGTGGTACGCACATTCTTGATGCGCGGAACTTCGTATGAAAGGTCGTGATTGATGGACGCTCCCTTCCCACTGCTGTCAAATTCGATTTCGAGCGGTACAGCCGTGGGCAAATCAAGAGCGGAGGGCCAAACCGGTTCCGGCCTGGATACGAAATCGATGCCGTTGCGCATGAAAGTCTCCCAACTCAACTTCTACTACGGGAAGGTCCGGGCGTTGCACGACGTCTCTCTCGATGTGGCCACCAACCGTGTGACTGCGCTCATTGGGCCGTCGGGTTGCGGAAAATCCACCTTGTTGCGAACGCTGAACCGGATGCATGAAACGATTCGCCATACGCGCATGGAGGGAGAAATTACCCTGGACGGCGTGAATATCCTCACGCTGGATGTGACCAAACTGCGCCGGATGGTTGGCATGGTGTTCCAGAAACCCAATCCATTTCCCAAATCCGTCTATGATAACGTGGCGTACGGGCTGCGGATTAACGGCTACAGCGGACGTCTGGATGATGCGGTGGAGAAAAGCCTGCGCCGCGCCGCGCTCTGGGATGAAGTGAAGGATCAGCTGCGCAAGTCGGCCTACGCACTGTCCGGCGGTCAGCAGCAGCGGCTGTGCATCGCGCGGGCGCTGGCGGTCGATCCGGAGGTGCTGCTGCTCGATGAGCCGTGCTCCGCCCTGGACCCGGTGAACACGGCGAAGATCGAGGAACTTTTGTTTGAATTGAAGCCGACCTGCACCCTGGTGATCGTCACGCACAACATGCAGCAGGCGGCGCGCGTCAGTGATTCGACGGCATTCATACTGAACGGCGAATTGATTGAAACTTCGCCGACGGGGATGATGTTTACCACACCCTCGGATCCCCGCACCGAAGCGTACATCACGGGACGCTTCGGATGAGCGCGCCCTGCGGCGCGCGCCGGGAAAGAGTGCAATAATTTTTTGCAGTGCCTTTGTAAGGAAAAACGCGTCACGCTGAGAATGGACCGGGAAATCCATCCGGGAATGAATGTGAGAAACAAACTGAGAAATAACGGCGAAGGGCGGGACACGGCAATGCGGGCAAGCACAGCCCAAGGGCCGCTTGAGGACAGGGTGTAAAGAATGGAACGTCATTTTGAACGCGACCTTGAGGAATTGAAGGAGCGGCTGCTCTGGATGGGCAGCCTTGCCGAGCGCGCCGTGCATCAGGCCGTCCACTCGGTGCTCGATGCGGATGAAAAGCTCGCGCAGACCGTCCTCAAGGAAGAAAACACCATCAATGAATTGCAGATCGAAATCGACGATCGCGTCGTGCAGTTGCTGGCGCTGCAGCAGTTGATGGCCGCGGACCTGCGCTTCGTGCTGGCCATCTCCCGCATCAACAACGATCTGGAACGCATCGCCGACCAGGCCGTGAACATCGCGCATTCGGCCACGCGCATCGTGCGCCATCCGCGCGTGAAGCCTTACGTCGATCTTCCGCGCATGGGCGAACTCGCCGAAAAAATGATGCGCGACAGCCTCGACTCCCTGGTGCGCCGCGATGTCGAGCTGGCGCGCTCGGTCCTTTCTCGCGACGATCAGGTCGACCAGCTCCGCGACCAGATTTTCCGCGAGCTGCTCAGCTACATGATGGGCGATTCCTCGCTCGTGTTTCCCGCGTTTGAATTGATCCTGGTGGCAAAGAACCTGGAGCGCATCGCCGACCACGCCACCAACATCGCCGAAGATGTGATCTACATGATTGCCGGAAGTGACGTCCGCCACCCCGCGGTGGACCGCAGCACCACGTAAGCATTGCGGCAGGTTGGAGCAGGGAATCTCCGCGCGCTCTGGAAGTTCGTGGATCGC
This sequence comes from Candidatus Dormiibacterota bacterium, assembly GCA_035533775.1. GTDB lineage: Bacteria > Acidobacteriota > Terriglobia > Acidiferrales > UBA7541 > Palsa-360. The sequence goes on from DATLTA010000144.1 coordinate 9,187, forward strand.
TGGCAAACCGGCGGTTCGTGAATCGATGGTTCGTCAAGGAAAGCGCCGGATGCGACCCATCCCGCCGAAAGCAATTCAGCACATTCCATCTACGGCAGATCGAGGAGCAAAAAATCCGTCGCGCCATTTTCAGCATTCGGCGTGGGGGAGAGGCGCAATTCGCGTTCGCTGGTTACACGCGCCTGATCCCCGGCGGCGAGTGATTCCCCGTTGAGTTTCAAATTTCCGGCAATCACGAAGAGGTAGGCGCGGCGGCCCGGGGCGAGTTTGTGCGTGGCGGACTGGCCCGGCGCAAGCAGGGAAGTATAGATGGTGGCGTCCTGGTGAATCTGAACCGTTGTGGAATCATCGCTGCCGTTGTTTCCGGCGGGCACGACGATGGGCAGCAATTTGCCGGACCGGTCGGCCAGAGAATAACTTTTCTGCTCCCACGAAGGCGACAGATGCTGTACGCCGGGCAGGATCCAGAGCTGCAGCAGGTGCACGGGATCTTTTTCGGAGTGATTGTACTCGGAATGCCGCACGCCGGTTCCGGCGCTCATGCGCTGGATTTCGCCGGGGCGTATGACGCCAGCGTTGCCCATATTGTCCTTATGTTCGAGCGTGCCCTCGATAATGTAGGTCACAATTTCCATTTCCCGGTGCGCGTGCAGCGGAAATCCGCCGGCCGGGGCCACCACATCGTCGTTAAAGACGCGCAGAGGTCCGAAGTTCATGGTTTGGGGGTCAAGGTAGTGGTCAAACGAGAAGTGCCAGTAGGTACTAAGCCAATCGGTTTCAGCGTGGTAGCGATCCTTCGAGCGAATGACTTGCATCATGCGGAAATCCCCCGAATTTCACAGGTTTCGCGGCTCTTTTTATGTCTGTCAAAAGCTTTAGATGCAGTGGCCCCGAATTCGACGCAACCTTACCGGGTGCGCCCGCGTTTCCCTAATTGAATGAAATCGAGGGATACCTCTCCCGCAAAACACAAAGTTGGTGTAAATTCTTTAGTGGGCTGCTGAATCGTTAAGTGAAAGCCGCCATGAATCCAATCAAACCTGAGACGCAGGTTGAATCCGAAGGGACCACCCGCATGAGCCGGGATACTCTTTCCGTTACCGATAACCGCACGGGAAAAAGCTACGAAATTGCGATCAAGGACGACACCGTCCGCGCCATGGATCTGCGCCAGATCAAAGTGAAACCTGATGATTTTGGAATGATGAGCTATGACCCGGCCTTCAGCAATACGGCCCTGTGCCATAGCAAGATCACTTTCATCGACGGCGAGAAGGGCATCCTGCGATATCGCGGATATTCCATCGAGGAACTGGCCGAGAAGAGCACTTATCTGGAAACGGCCTATTTGATTTTGCACGGGGAGTTGCCGACCCGCACGCAGCTGGACGATTGGGCCTACCACATCACGCATCACACGTTCATCCACGAGTCGGTGAAGAAGTTCCTGGACGGGTTCCACTACGATGCCCACCCGATGGGCATGATGATTTCCGGCATCGCGGCGCTTTCCACGTTTTATCCCGAGGCTAAGGACATTTTCAACGCCGAATTGCGCCGCAAGCAGGTCTACCGGCTGATCGGGAAGATGCCCACGCTCGCGGCCTTTGCCTACCGGCACAGCCTGGGCATGCCGTTTGTCTATCCGGACAACGAATTGAGCTACGCCGGCAATTTCCTGAACATGCTGTTCAAGACGACCGAGCTGAAATACCGCCCCAACCCCACGCTGGAACACGCCCTGGACGTGCTGTTCATTCTGCACGCGGACCACGAACAGAATTGTTCGGCGAACGCCATGCGCTGCGTGGGCAGTTCGCAGGTGGACCCGTATTCGGCGACCGCCGCGGCGACCGCCGCGCTCTACGGCCCGCTGCACGGCGGGGCCAACGAAGAAGTTTTGCGCATGCTGATGGAGATTGGTTCGCTCGCCAACGTGCCCGCATTCATCAAGCGCGTGAAGGCTGGCGAAACAAAACTCATGGGCTTCGGCCACCGCGTTTACAAGAACTACGATCCGCGCGCGCGAATCATCAAGGGCGTGGCCGACGGCGTTTTTGAAATCATGGGCCGCAATCCGCTGCTCAATATCGCGCTGGAATGCGAGCGCATCGCCCTCGAGGACGACTACTTTGTCAAACGCAAGCTCTATCCCAACGTGGACTTCTATACCGGCCTGATCTATCAGTCCATGGGCTTCCCGGTGACGATGTTCCCGGTCCTGTTCGCCATCCCGCGCACCAGCGGCTGGATTGCTCAGTGGGAAGAGATGCTGCTCGATCCGGAGCAAAAAATCGCCCGTCCCCGCCAGGTCTTCCAGGGCTATGACGTGCGGCCCTATGCAGCTTTGGACCAGCGAGGCTAACCTCGCTGGTTATCCATTTGTGAATCCGCGCTCCCCGGGAGGGGGTGTCTATGACACTGTCTCCCGTGGCGCGTTTCTTGACCTATCCCCGGCATTGCACAAAACTCTAATTCCCCTTCCAGAAAGTGAATTCCCTTGTTCGCGAGGCTTTCGGGCCGCATAGCGCTTACGGGCTGCAAAGCCCTTCCAATTGCCTCTAAAGCTGGCACTTCCGTTTGCCGATATCCTGGATGGGAGTGATAGCGTCCTCCGTGTGTCTCTGCGATTAATGCGCTTAATAAACTCAGTATAGAAGTTGATGGAATAGCCGGGATGACCAAAAACACCTCCAACTCGACATTGCAGAAGACATTGCAGAAAACGATTTGGGACCCTTCCGTGCCTCTTCGCGTGCTGCTGATCGAGCATTCCACACCCGATGCGAAACTGAATCTGCATGAACTCAAGCGGGCAGGATTTCGATGCCAGCCAAAAATTATCTCCAGGCGCGCCGAATTTCTGGATCAGTTGAAACGATTTTCCTATGACCTCGTGCTGGCCGACTACCGTCTCCCGGACTGGACTGGCTTGGACGCATATTTAGCGATGCGGCATGCCGGCCGCGACGCGCCCTTCATCTTGGTTGCCGGGGCGCTGGGGGAAGAAACGGCCATTGAATGCATCCGGCGAGGAGTTACCGACTTTGTCTTGAAGGATCATCTGGCGCGGCTTCCCATAGTAGTGGCGCGCGCACTGGAGGAAAAATCCCTCCGCGATGCGCGCACCTTCATGGTCGAGTCTCTCCGTCAGAGCGAGGCCAACTCCTTGTTTCTGTTTGCACACAATCCCCTTCCGATGTGGGTGCTGGAAAGGGAAAGCCTGCGAATCATCCAGGTCAATGACGCAGCGATTTGCCACTACGGTTATAAATACATTGATTTCCTGAACATGAAATTCAGCGACCTTCACCCCGACGATGAAGTTCCAAGATTGCGGACGACGTTTCAAGGGGAATCTCCACAAATGGTGCAGACCGGCCAGTGGCATCACCGCCTGAAGGACGGATCGGAAATCGATGTGGAGATATTTCTGCACAAGATGGAATATTCGGGTTTGCCTTCCGCACTTCTGGTGGCGCAAGACATCACCGAGAGAAAGCGCACCGAGGAGGAAAGACAGAAATTTTTCACGCTGGTGGAAAACTGCCGTGATTTCATCGCGGTGGCAGACCTGCTCGGCCATGTCGTATATGTCAATCCGGCGGGCCGCGGCCTGCTGGGTATCGAGAATCTGGAGGCCACTAAGGGAACGAGCACGCCCGACTATATCGCCATCGACGACCAGGCTTTGTTGCGCGATACGGTTTACCCGGCGCTGCTATCGGCCGGACACTGGGAAGGAGAATTGCGATTCCGGCATCTTCGGACCGGACAACCCCTTCCCATGGATTTCGTCGGCTTTCAGGTCAAGGATACGCAGACGGGCGAGCCGCGCTTCGTGGCCACCGTTTCCCGGGACATGAGCGAACGCCGCGCCCTGGAACAGCAACTGCAGCAAGCGCAGAAATTTGAGGCCATCGGGCAGCTTGCCGGCGGCATCGCGCATGACTTCAACAACGTTATTGGTGCGATCCTGGGCTGGGCGGAATTGGGCGAGGAACAATCCGCTTCGATCCAGGGGCCCATACCGAATTATTTCAAAAAAATTCACCTGCAATGTGACCGCGTCACCGCGCTGATCCGCCAGCTGCTGGCTTTTGCGCGCCGCCAGATTCTCGAGCCTCGAAATTTCAGCCTCAATCAGACCGTTCAGGACGTTCTGAACCTTCCGGACAAAGTGATCGGCAAGGATGTGGAGATCAAAACCGATCTGGCAAAAGATCTGTCCGCGGTGCGGGCCGACCCCACGCAGGTCGAGCAGGTGATCCTGAACCTCTGCATCAATTCGCGCGACGCCATGCCCAAAGGCGGATGCCTCACCATCCAGACGCGAAACGCCGAATTTTCCGAGGAGAAATGTCGCCTTATTCCCGGGTTTCAGGCGGGACATTATGCCGAGATGTGCGTCAGCGACACGGGCTGCGGCATGGAAGCCTCCGTACGGGAGCGGATCTTTGAGCCCTTTTTCACAACAAAAGGAATGGGAAAGGGCTCGGGGCTAGGACTCGCAACCGCCTACGGGATTGTCAAACAACATGGCGGATGTATACAGGTGGAAAGCGAGCCGGGTCGGGGCAGCACGTTTCGCGTGCTTCTGCCGGTAAGCGGGATTTCGGAGAAGGTTAAAAGTGCGCCACCCGTTGCGGCAGACCTGGCGCCTCAGGGCGGCACGGAAACAATCCTCATCGTGGAAGATCACGAGGGCATCCGGGAAATGGCTGAAACAGTGCTCAAATCCCTGGGCTACCGGGTCATGCTGGCGAGCGATGGCCAGCAGGCCGTTTCCATGTTCTCCGAATATCGCGATGTCATTTCACTGGTCCTGCTGGACGTGATTATGCCGCATTTCACGGGACTGGAGGCCTATGCGGCCATAACGGCGTTGAAGCCCGACGTATGCATTATTTTTGCCACGGGATACAGCAATGAGCAGGCTCTCCTGGCGAAAATAGCCGAACGCGGTATTTTCCTCCTGCATAAACCATACAGCCCGAAGGCGCTTGGCCGCCGGGTCCGCCAAGTTCTGGACCAGGCCGCGTCCATGCGCGCATTGCAGGCGTGAAACCGCCGCGTAAGCATTCACCCGTCGCGCCGTAGTCGTACCGGATAGGCGCATGCGAAATATTGGAGAAGATCTTATTCAGCGCGCATTTGGCAGTTGACAGTGCATAGCTGGTATGTTATTTCCTGAATCAGGTAAAGTAAGGCATGTTTATTTTCCGTCTTTATTGAGTTTACCCAGCAACACCCCACCCCACCCCGGGAGGTGAAGGCCATCAGGTCTTCACCTCCTTATTTTTTGCTCCAGGTTTATGTGTTCGGGCGCTTTCTTCCTGTTCGCTGCGCATGCACGGACATCTGCAGCGGCCGTGCAGCGTATGTAATGCGCTGATTCTATTTAAGTTGTCGTGAACAGGCGAAATCGGCGGGCCAGGCGTCCGTGCGCGCGCCGCTGGAGGCTTAAAGCACTCTTTTTTGGCTTGAATGGCGGGCTGACCAATCTTCGGGAGGGAAGGTGATTTGCCAGAAAGTGGGATTCGGCTTCGTGAATTCCACAGCCACGTTGAATTTCCCCGAATCGCCCGGTGAGACGAGCTTGACTATCGACTCCTGCCGATCATTGGTTAGGACGCTTCGCAGAATCAGGGTATGGCCCTGTTCGAACAGCGTGCTGGATTCCACCAGGGCGCCATGCGCGTTCACGACGATGGTGCGGGTGTTTTCCGAGAATTGGGACTCGTTGGCCAGTTGCGTCTCAACGATGACCGGTACCTGAAGAAACAGCCGTTGGCTGCGTCTCTGCGTGGAGGAGATTGATTTCAGTGAAGGCATCATGGAAATCCGATCCTGACCTCGATCCCTGTTTTCTTAGCACCACGTAATCGTATCCCATGTTCGTATCCGTGTACCGACTCCCGTGGGTGGCCTTGTGCGGAGAACGGCATCATTAAATTTAAGACGTACCGACTTCCGCAATCCATGTGAATGGAAGAGTAGAAAAAGAATTCGGCGGCGATCATTCGCGGAACGAAGATGGGGACGGCGGTAACCGGTCTACGGGGCGATCGAAGAC
>DATLTA010000145.1:0-19169 GCA_035533775.1 Candidatus Dormiibacterota bacterium
ATCGCTTCGCAACGAGCGTTCCCAGGCCGCCGAACTCAATCAGGAACTCAAACTGGAAGTCGCCGGCTTGCGCGCGCCCGGACGGATTGACCTGATCGCGCGGCGCCAGCTTGGATTGACCGTGCCCGTGCCGGGACAGGTTGCGCCGATGGACCTGCCGCCGAACGCGGTGATGGCCGAAGCGCAGCCCACTGCCGCTCCGACGGGGCAGCAATAGGCTTCTCAATGCGGCGTTAGGTTGCCGTGCCCAGCAGAACGGGTGCGGGCTCTACTTTTACGCTGAGCGTTCCGGCCGTGCCGGGACGTGGAGCCCGCCGAATAAAACGATGCAAAAGGTGAACCGGAACCGTCCTTTGCGGCGGGGATTTCAATCCGGATGACCTTTGACCCGGAGTCTCCGGCGAAAATATGGATCTGCGCAGTCCCCGCACCCGATTAGCAATTGTGGCAGCCTTGGCGGTGATATGGACCGGCGCGGCGTTTGGACGCTTGGCCTACCTGCAACTTTTCCGTTACAAAGAATATTACTCACGAGCGCAGCATCAGCAGCAGCTGATTGTGGAAGTCGGCGCGCACCGTGCCGATATCTTTGACCGCAACCTGAACCCACTGGCCATGAGCGTGCCCGTGGATTCGGCCTTCGCGGTTCCCCCGGAGATTGCCGACCCGGCGATGGATGCCCGCCTGATCGGTAAGGTGCTGGACATACCCGCCGCGGAAATCGCCACGCGTCTGGCGACATCGCGTTCGTTCGTGTGGGTCGCTCGAAAACTTTCTCCGGAAAAGGCCGCGCGCCTGGCCGCCATGAATCTTCGCGGGATCTATTTCCAGAAGGAAGGCGAACGCTTTTATCCCAAGCGGGACCTGGCCTCGCATGTTCTGGGCTATGTGAGCATCGACGAAAAGGGCTTGGGGGGCATCGAGTACCTGCTCGACAAGGAAATCCGCAGCAAGCCGGGGAAAATGCTCGTCCTTGCCGACGCTCACCGCCGCTGGTATGACTCGACCAGCAAGGCGCCCGACACCGGCGCCAGCGTCGTCCTCACGCTGGATGAAAATATTCAGTACATCGCGGAGAAGGAACTCGACAAGGCCATTCACGACACGCATGCCAAAGCCGGCACCGTCATCGTCGAAAATCCCAACTCCGGCGAATTGCTGGCCGTGGCGAACTGGCCTACGTTCAACCCTAACGCCGCCAATGACAGCAGTCCGGAGGCGCGCGTGGATCGGGCCACCAGTGCGCTCTATGAGCCCGGATCGGTTTTCAAAGTCGTGACGCTTTCGGCGGCCATCGATCAGGGTCTGATCCATCCCAACGACATCATTAATTGCCAAAACGGCGCAATCTATATCGACGGAACCCGCATTCGCGACCACAAGGCTTACGGGATGCTCACGGTTTCGCAAATCCTCGCGTATTCCAGCGACGTGGGCGCGATCAAGGTGGGCCTGCGCCTCGGCGCGCCCGAGTTTTACAAGTACATCCGGGCGTTCGGGTTTGGCCAGCTTACCGGCGTGGACCTGCCGGGCGAAAGCCGCGGATTGCTTCGCACGCTCAATAATTGGACGCCGGTGTCGGTGGGTTCGATTTCCATGGGGCAGGAAATCGGCGTAACGCCGCTGCAGATGATCAATGCGGTATCGGCCGTAGCCAACGGCGGAAAAATTTTCAGGCCGCATGTGGTTCTCGCGATGCGCCATGGAACGAATATAGAGGATATGGCCGAACCGCTGCCACGCCGCGTCATCAAGGAAACCACGGCGGCAACGATGCGCCGCATGATGGAAGGAGTTGTGCTCAACGGAACAGGCAAGCGCGCGCGGCTGGATGGATACACTTCGGCGGGGAAAACAGGCACGGCGCAGAAATACGATCCCGCCACCGGACGCTACTCCCTGCACAATCTGATCGCCTCCTACGTCGGCTTTGCGCCCATCAACGCGCCCGCGATTACAATCCTGGTGGAGCTGGATTCGCCGGTCGGACCGCACGATGGAGGCCAGGTTGCCGCGCCCGCGTTCAAACGCATCGCCGAACAAGTGCTGGCTTATCTGAATGTGCCGCACGATGTTCCGCTTCCCGCGGAAACTTTGCGGGCCAGCCGCGAGCGTGCCGCCGACCGGAATCTTGATGACGACGTAAGCGATTTTGATCCCGGGCAATTGGAAAGAAACGCAGGCCCGGAAGATCCCGTTCCCGCGGCGCCGTCTTCGACGCCTGGCAACCCCGCTCCTACCGTGGAGGTCGCCCAGGGAAAGGGCATACCGGTGCCGGCGCTTGTGGGCAAGACCGTGCGCGATGTTACCGAACAATGCGTGGAGCTGGGGCTTACACCCGTCCTGGTTGGCACCGGAATCGCCTCCGAACAATCGCCGGAGCCGGGAACCATGATCCGCCGCGGCGGCCGGATCACAGTGCAATTTGCACGGGATGTTTCCTTGGGACCCGTGGGGGCCGGAAGGAAGTCAAGGTGATGGTGAAGGTGGAATCAGTGATTGAGCACAAAGAAAACGCGACCCAGGGGAACAGGACCGGTGCACCGCGCCCCGCTGTGCGCCTTGCGAAATTATTGCGAGGCCTGGAAGGGAAACTGGATCCCAAGAGCGTGGCGGCGCACGGAGATCTGGAAATCATTGAAATCGCTTATGACAGCCGGCGCGTGAAACCTGGAACCCTGTTTGTCGCCATTCGCGGTGAAAAAACCGACGGCAATCAGTTCGTCGCCGAGGCTGCCGAACATGGCGCCGTGGCCATCGCGAGCGAGCAGGCAATTCCCGGGACGCTTCCTCCGATATTTCCATGGATTCAGGTTACGAGCGCGCGCAAAGCGCTGGCCGTCATGGCGGCGAATTATTTTGGGCGTCCCGCCGAAGTTTTGAAGCTGATCGGCGTGACCGGAACCAACGGCAAGACGACCACGTCCTATCTGGTCGATTCCATTTTGCGCGCCTCGGGCTGTGAAGTGGGGCTGTTCGGTACGATCGGCCATCGCCTGGTGCACGAGCTGCGCCCTGCGGCAAACACCACTCCGGAATCGCTCGACCTGCAGTGTTCTTTGGCCGATGTGGTGCGCCTGGGGGGCACGCACGCGGTTCTGGAAGCCAGTTCTCACGCGCTCGACATGGACCGTTTGTGGACCTGCCCGTTTGCCGTGGCCATTTTCACCAACCTGACGCGCGAGCATCTCGATTATCACAAGACCCTGGATGAATATTTCGCCGCGAAGCGCCGCCTGTTCGAAGGCACGGGCGCGGCAGCTCCCGCGGCGGGTATCATCAACCGCGATGACGAATACGGCAAGCGGCTGGAGGGCCTGGCGGCGCGGACCCTGACCTATGGCTTGGACCCCGGCGCCGACATTACCACCCGCAAACCCGACCTTTCTTTTTCAGGGATCTCCTGCACGGTCGAAACTCCCATCGGAAAAATTGAAATTCACTCCAAACTGGTCGGACGGATCAACGTTTATAATATTCTGGCGGCGATCGGCGCGGGGGTGGCTCTGGACCTTTCGCCGGAAATCATCGCCGCGGGCATAGCGCAACTTTCGGCCGTGCCCGGGCGTTTCGAACGCATTGATCTGGGGCAATCCTTCCTGGTGGTCGTGGACTACGCGCATACCGATGACGCGCTGCGCAACCTGATTGCCGCGGCGAAACAGCTCAATCCCGATGGGCGCATCATCACGCTGTTTGGCTGCGGCGGGGACCGGGACCGCGCCAAGCGTCCGTTGATGGGAGAGGCGGCCGGGCGTTTGAGCGACATCGTCGTGCTCACCTCGGACAATCCGCGCAGCGAAGATCCCCTGTTGATCATCAACGATGCCATTGTCGGATTGCAGCGGACCAGCGCCAAGTACATGGTGGAACCGGACCGCAAACGTGCCATCGAACTCGCACTGGACCAGGCGCGCTCCGGCGACATCGTGTTGCTTGCGGGCAAAGGGCATGAAACGACGCAGGTCCTGCGCGACCGCACCATCAATTTTGATGACCGCGAAATGGCGCGAACGATCCTGCGCCAACGCGGCTTTGGCGGGGAATAACGGTTTCGCCGCGCAGTCCATGGCGCGCGGCAAGCAACGTGCTCTTTATTTTGCAAGGGACGCTGATCCAAGGGTGAACCGAGACCAGTGAAGCCCAGCCCTTTGAGGACGCTATGCGGTGGACGGTTGAAGAAGTGGCTCGCGCTCTGGGGGTTACACCGCCCAGTGGCCTCGACCCCCTGGCCCGGCTGGCCGGTGTCTCGATTGATTCTCGCACCGTGGCTCGCGGCGAACTATTTGTCGCCATACACGGACCGCACCATGACGGACATAATTACATTGCGGCGGCTCTGGACGCCGGGGCGCTGGCGGGCGTCGTGGCGAAGCAACGTCTCTCCGGTTATGCCGAGCCGGTCCGGTCGAAACTGCTTGCCGTTGACGACTCGCTTGCCGCGTTGCAGGGGCTCGCGCAAGCCGTTCGAACGCGATGGGGCCGCCGCGTGGCAGCGGTCACCGGCTCGGCTGGAAAGACAACCACGAAGGAAATTCTGGCGGCCCTGCTGGCCTCGCGGTTCCGCGTATTGAAATCCGAGGGCAATTTGAACAATGAATTCGGCCTGCCGCTGCAATTGTTGCGCCTGGATGTTGCGGACGAGGCAGCCGTCGTGGAGCTGGGAATGTCCCATGCCGGGGAGTTGCGGCGCCTAGCGGAGATTGCGCATCCGGATGTGGGCGTGGTCACGTGCGTCGCTCCGGTGCACCTGGAATTTTTCGCTTCCCTGGGCGACATTGCGCTGGCCAAACGCGAATTGATCGAAGGGCTGGCCGGAGCGGAGAGCGTGGCGGTTCTGAATGCCGACGATCCCTTCGTGTCGCGTTTCGGCGAGGTTGCGCCGGGGAGCGTTTTGACGTTCGGCATCGCGAACCAAGCGGACTTTCGTGCTGAAAAGATCGACGACCGCGGCCTGGACGGCACGGAATTTGATTTCATCGGGCCGCAAGGCAGGGCGCGGTTGTCTTTGCCGCTTGCCGGCCGCCATAACGTATCGAACGCCCTGGCGGCGCTGGCTGCGGCAAGCGTCTGGGGCGTGGGCGCTACCGAAGCAAGGGAAGTGTTTCCGGCATTGCAGGCTACCGGCATGCGGGGACGCGTTTTGCGCTACGACGCCGGATTTACCGTGATCAACGATTGTTACAACTCGAATCCTGTGGCGCTGGCGGCGATGGTGGTCCTGCTGGCGCGCACGCCCGCTTCCGGCCGCCGCATTCTGGCCGCCGGAGAAATGCTTGAACTTGGGCCGACGTCTCCCGAGCTGCACCGCAAGGCCGGGCGGTCAGCGGTGGAGGCGGGAAAACTGGACTGGATCATCGGCGTGCAGGGGGATGCGGAAAATTTCGTTCGCGGGGCGGTAGAGGCGGGCCATCCGGCGCGTCGCGCGCGATTTTTCCCGTCGTCGGGCGAAGCCGCCGACTTCGTCACGGAGATGGCCGGGCGGGGAGACCTGCTGCTGGTGAAGGGTTCGCGCGGGGTGAAGATGGAACGCGTCGTCGAAGCGCTGGATGCGCGTTTCCCGCGTTCCGGGGACGCTTCCGAGGCACCGGCGTCGCGCGGCGCGTCCAGGGAGCGCGGCTGAGATGCTGCTATACCTCTTCTACCATGTGCTGCAGCCCTATTTTCACGCGCTCAATGTTTTTCGCTACATTACCGTGCGCACGGCGCTGGCAAGCCTCACGGCGCTGTTGATTACGTTGGCGCTGGGTCCCTGGGTGATTCGCCGTCTGCGCGAATTGCAGATCGGCCAGTTCATTCGGGAAGAGGGACCGAAAAGCCATCAGTCCAAGGCCGGAACGCCGACGATGGGCGGCGTGCTGATCGTCAGCTCCACCATCATTCCCACACTGCTGTGGGGAAATCTCGGAAACGTTTACGTGTGGCTGGCCATGTTCACGATGCTGGCATTTGGCGCGATCGGCTTTGTCGACGATTACAGCAAGGTCGTGAAACGCCGCAATCTCGGCCTGACCGGGAAACGCAAATTTTTCCTGCAAACGCTGGCCAGCTTTGTCATCGCCCTGATCCTGCTTTTTCTTACCGCCAGGGGCGATTATTCGACGCAGCTCAGCGTTCCGTTTTTCAAGAAGTTTCATCCGGATATGGTGATTCATTCCCTGACTTCGCGTTCCTATCTCTGGTCGCTGGCCTATCTGCCGTTCCTGCTTTTCGTCGTGCTTGTGATCGTGGGAGCTTCCAACGCCGTGAACCTGACCGACGGCCTGGACGGGCTCGCGATAGGCTGCGTGGTGGTCGCGGCGGGGGCGCTCACCGTGCTTACCTACGTCACCAGCCACGCGCAATTCTCCGCCTATCTGGATTTGCAGCACCTGCCCGAAGTGGGTGAACTCACCGTTTTTTGCGGCGCCCTGGTGGGCTCCGCGCTGGGATTTCTCTGGTACAACGCGCATCCCGCCGAGGTGTTCATGGGAGATGTGGGTTCGCTCGCGCTGGGCGGATCGATCGGAATGATCGCGGTGGCCATCAAGCAGGAAATTCTGCTGTTTTTTGTCGGCGGCGTTTTCGTGGTGGAGGCGCTTTCGGTGATATTGCAGGTGGCCTCGTTTCGCTTGACCGGGAAGCGCATCTTCCGGATGTCTCCGCTGCACCACCATTTCGAGCTGGTGGGATGGAGCGAATCAAAAATTATCGTGCGCTTCTGGATCGTGGCGCTGGTGTTTGCGCTGTTTTCGCTGACCACGCTTAAGTTGAGGTGAATCTCTGGCGCCGGAAACGAAGCCGGAAACGAAGCCGGAAATGACAGGGGGAATGACACCGGAAATGACACCGGGAATGAAACCGGGCATCGAACTTGCCGGTAAGCGGGTGCTGGTGGTCGGCCTGGCTCGCACCGGTGTCGCCACGGCTTTATTCTGCGCGGCCCGGGGCGCGCGCGTCACCGCTACCGAGGAGCGTCCCGAATTGCAAATGGCCGAAACGGCGGCGAAGTTGCGTGCGGCGGGCGTGACGCTGGAACTGGGCGGCCATGGCGCGAAGACCTTCGTCGAACAGGACCTGATCGTGCCCAGTCCCGGCGTGCCCCCGTCCATGACGGCGCTGGCCGGGGCGCGCGCGGCGGGAATTCCGGTGTGGAGCGAAATCGAACTGGCCTGGCGGTTCCTGCGCGGACGCCTGGTATGTATCACCGGCTCAAACGGCAAGACCACGACCACATCGCTCATCGGCCACATCCTGGAAACCGCGGGGCTCCCCGTGCAGATTGCGGGAAACATCGGCACGCCGCTGATCTCGCGTGTGGACGTGTCGAGCGATTCCGGGTACACGGTGGTCGAAGCCAGCAGCTTTCAGCTTGAATCGATTGCCGCGTTCCGGCCGGACGTGGCCGTCCTGCTCAACATCACGCCCGACCATCTGGACCGCCACGGATCGCTTGAAGCTTATGCGGGAGCAAAAGCGCGCATCTTCGAAAATCAGGGGGAGGAAGACGCCGCCATCGTGAATGCGGACGATGAGGCGGCATCGCAGTACGCGCCCTCGCGACCCCGGCTGTTCTGGTTCAGCCGCAAGAAGCGTGTTCTGAGCGGCTGTTTTCTGCGCGGCGATGAAAACGATGAAATTGTTTTCCGGAGCGACGGCATGGAAACGGTCCTGCTCCACCGCAGCGACATCGGACTGCGGGGAGAGCATAACGTCGAAAATGTTTTAGCCGCCGCGGCCGCCGCCAGGCTGGTGGGTGTCGCGCCCGCGGCCATTGCCGCAGCCGTCCGGAGCTTTGCCGGGGTGGAGCATCGCATTGAGTATGTCGACACGATTTCCGGGGTGGAATATTTCAATGATTCCAAGGCCACCAACGTCGATGCCACGGTCAAGGCGCTGGATGCGTTTCCCGGCAACGTGCTGCTGATTTTGGGCGGTAAGGACAAGGGCAGCGACTACGCGATTCTGCGCGACGCCCTGCGCCGCCACGCCCGCATGGTCCTTTTGATCGGCAGCGCAGCGGAAAAAATCGAAGCGCAGCTTGGCGGCGTGGTTCCGGCCGAGCGCGCAGGAACGATGGCGCGGGCCGTGGAGATTGCCGCGCAGCGTGCGCAGCTCGGCGATACGGTCCTGCTCGCGCCGGCCTGCGCCAGCTTTGACCAGTTTGAGAGTTACGAGCACCGCGGACGCGTTTTCAAGCAGCTCGTCCGGGAACTCGCACAAAAACATGCGGCGCGGGAACCCGCGCGAAAGGTCTGATCATGCCCCGGCCCCTGGAAACCGACCGATGGATGTTTGGCTCGACACTGGCCCTGTGCCTGATCGGCGCCATCATGGTGTATAGCGCCTCGGCGGTCATGGCGCGCGACGAGTACGGCAACGGCGCCCATTTCCTGTTGCGCCAATTGCTCTGGCTGGTGTTCGGGCTAGCCGCCATGATGGCCGTGATGAACATGGACTACCGCAAGCTGCGGCGTCCCGAGGTGATTTTCACCGGCCTGTTTGTCGTGCTCGTGATGCTGGTTGGCGTTTTCTTTCTGGACAAGTCGCACGCGACCCACCGCTGGATCCGTTTGGGCCCGGCCAGCCTGCAACCCTCCGAGCTTGCCAAGCTCGCCGTGATTTTTTACCTGGCGTGGTTTCTGGAAAGGCGCCGCCGCCCGGATGGTTTTGGGATCAACGATTGGAAGCACACGATCCTGCCGGCGCTGCTGCCGGTCCTGGTGCTGGTTGGGCTGGTGGTGATCGAACCGGATCTGGGGACGGCGGTGGAAATATTCCTGATTGCCGTGGCCATGCTCTACGTCGCGGGCCTCAACGGGAAGTACATTCTGGGCGCGGGCCTTGCCGCGATGCCCATCATCTATCTGTTGATCGTGCGCGTTTCCTACCGCTACGAGCGCGTGGTCGCTTTCCTGAATCCCACTGCGGACCCGCAAGGGCGCGGCTTCCAATTGCTGCAGTCGCTGATCGCGGTGGGATCGGGGGGCTTCACTGGCGTCGGTTTGATGGAAAGCAAACAGAAATTATTCTATTTGCCCGAGGCGCACACCGATTTCATTTTTGCCGTTCTCTGCGAGGAACTCGGGTTCATCGGAGGCGCGCTGGTTCTGGGATTGTTTGCCGTATACGGCTACCGGGGGATGCGCTCCGCGTTCAAATCCAACGACGATTTCGGGCGGCTCGCCGCGCTGGGGATCACGGTGATGGTGCTGAGCCAGGCCCTGATCAACCTCGGCGTCGTCCTGGGAATGATGCCGACCAAGGGAATTCCACTGCCATTTATCAGTTATGGCGGATCGAGCCTGCTGGTGATGTTGGTGGCCACCGGGGTGCTCTTGAACATCAGCCAGCAGGCGGATTGACGGTGAAGCTACTCATCGCAGGAGGCGGCACGGGGGGGCACGTATTTCCCGCGCTGGCCGTTGCCCGCGAGTGGATGTCGCGGGGCGAGGAAAGAGACGTCGTGTTCGTCGGAACCCAACGCGGGATTGAGGCTCGTCTGGTGCCGGAGGCGGGGTTTGCCCTGGAAACGATTCGCTCGGCGGGACTCAAGGGCATCGGAGGGATGAAACTGGCACGCAACCTTGCCAAGCTTGCGCCCGCCATGTGGGATTCCTTCTCGATTCTACGCAGACATAAATTTGCGGCCGCCCTGGGAGTCGGGGGATACGCGGCCGGGCCGGTGATGCTCGCGGCGGTGCTGCGCAGGCTGCCCACGGTCGTGTTCGAACCCAATGCCGCGCCCGGCTTTACCAATCGCGTTCTGGCCCGCATGGTGACGCGCATTGCCACGGCCTATGAAGCGCCGACGAAGCTTTGGGGCAGCGCCGCGACACTGACCGGCATTCCCGTGCGCCCCGAATTTTTCGCCATACCCCCGCGCGCGCCGTCCGAGCCGTTCCATCTGCTGATCACTGGGGGCAGCCAGGGCGCGCTGGTGATCAACCGAACGATTGTGGATGCCGCCGATTTGCTTGCCGCGCAAAAAAATCGCATCTCCATCGTTCACCAGACCGGGGAACGCGACTATAATGCTGTGCGTGTGGCTTATGCACGTCGCGAAATCAATGCGGAGGTACTCCCCTTCATCGGGAACATGGCCGAGCGTTTTGCCCAGGCGGATCTGATCATCTGCCGCGCGGGCGCGATCACGGCTGCGGAAATTGCGGCGGCCGGACGCGCCGCCATCTTTATTCCGTTCGGTGCTTCCACCGATAGCCACCAGTTGCGCAACGCCCAGGAAATGCAAAAAGCCGGCGCGGCGCGTCTGATCCCGGAGCCCCAGCTCACCGCGGAACGTCTTTCGAAGGAAATTTTTGGTTTACTCGACCAGCCCGCCGAATTGCAGGCGATGGCGGCGGCCGCGCACGGGCTGGCAAAGCCGCGCGCTGTGCAGGATATCGTAAACCTGATCGAAGGGGTGGCACTGGGATGATGGTGACCTTTCGCAATTTCAAACGCATTCACCTGGTGGGCATCGGCGGCATCGGGATGAGCGGCATCGCCGAAGTGCTGCTGACGCTCGACTACAGCGTGTCCGGATCGGACGTGAAAACTTCTCCGATTACCGATCACCTGCAGAACATGGGCGCCGATATTTTTGAGGGGCACAAAGCCGAGCAGGTTCACGGCGCGCACGTGGTTGTGGTTTCCTCTGCCGTGCGCGCGGACAATCCCGAAGTGGTCGAGGCGCACCGCCAGAAAATTCCCGTCATTCCCCGCGCCGAAATGCTTGCCGAACTGATGCGCCTGAAATACGGCATTGCCATTGCCGGCGCGCACGGCAAGACCACCACCACGTCGATGACCGCCAGCGTTCTGGCCGCCGCCGGCCTGGATCCCACGTTCGTCGTGGGAGGCCGCGTGAATCACATTGGCTCGGCCGCCCGGCTGGGCCGGGGCGAGTACATGGTCGTCGAGGCCGACGAAAGCGATCGCACGTTTCTGCTGCTCGCCCCCGTCGTAGCCGTGGTGACGACGATCGACCGCGAGCATCTGGACACCTACCAGTCGCTGCCCGAAATTCAGGAAATATTCACGCAATTCGTCAATCGCGTGCCTTTCTACGGTGCCGCCGTGCTCTGCCTGGACGAGCCGAACGTGCAGGCCATCATTCCCAATGTGAAGCGCCCCATCATTACCTACGGCACTTCGAGCCAGGCGGACCTGGTTATCAGCGAGGTGGAACTACTGGGCCTGCAAAGCATCTTCCGCCTGACCTTTCGCGGAGACGACCTTGGCAAATTCCATTTGAACGGCCCTCCGGGAATTCACAATGTTCGAAACGCCGCCGCGGCCGCCGCCGTGGCCCTCTACCTGAACGTGCCCGCGGACCTGATTCGCGCAGGGCTGGAGGAATTTGCCGGCGTGGGCCGCCGGTTTGACATCAAGGGCGTCATCAACAACATCACTCTGATCGACGATTACGGACACCACCCGGCGGAAATTCGCGCCACGCTGGAAGCGGCGCGCGGCTGCCATTTCGAACGCATCCTCGTGCTTTTTCAGCCCCACCGCTTCACCCGAACCAAGCACCTGTGGGACGATTTTTGCAGCGCCTTCAATCAAGCTGACATGGTAGTGCTCATGGACATCTATGCCGCGGGAGAACCTTCCATCCCCGGCATTTCCGGGCAGGCGCTGGCGGATGCAATACGCGCCGCGGGACACAAAAACGTCGTCTTCCACAGCTCGATGCAGGAGGGAATCGAGGAATTGCTCAATGCCGCGCGGCCCGGCGACGCCATCCTGACCATCGGTGCGGGTAACGTGAGCCGAGCGGCGGGCGAACTGGCCATTCTATTGGGTGCAAGGGTTTCGATGCATCATGCGCATTAACGACTCCAAATTGGTCGCGGCAATAGCCGCTCTGGGCGTGGAACGCATGCCGGGCGCCTCGCTGGCAGAGAAGACTTCGCTGGGAATTGGCGGAACCTCCGACATTCTGGTGATTCGCAACCACGAGTCCCTGCCGGAGCTGGTCCAGCTGCTGAAACAGGCGGGCGTGCCATACCGTTTCCTGGGCGGCGGCAGCAATGTGCTGCTTCCGGACGGCGAATTGCCCTGGGTGATCCTGCAACTTGCCCGCCAGGACCCGGACATCCGCTTTGAGGGGAACTCGGTATGGGTGGATTGCGCCGTGGACCTGGGCCGGGCCGTGACCACCTGCGCCAAGCGCGACCTGGGCGGCATGGAAGGCCTGATCGGCGTCCCTGGAACCGTGGGCGGAGCGCTGCGGATGAACGCGGGCGCGTACGGCACGCAGATCGGGACCTTTGTCCGCGAGGTGCGAGTCTTCCGGGCCGCGACGCGCCGGGTGGAAACCCTGCGGGGCGCTGAAATAAATTTCGAATATCGGCATACATCTTTTGCGCCCGATGATATTATGCTCACGGTGCGATTGGAACTTCCGTCCAAACCGTACAGTGAAATTCTGCAAGGAATTCGCGTCTGCAATGAGAAGCGCCGGGCCAGTCAGCCACTCAACCAAAAAAGCGCAGGCTGTATTTTCAAAAATCCTCCGGGCGGGTCCGCGGGGCGCATGATCGACGATCTGGGCCTGAAGGGCCACTCGGTCGGCGATGCCCGCGTCAGCGACCGCCACGCCAATTTTTTTGTAAACGCCGGACAAGCCACTTCCGCCGACATGCGCGCGCTGATCGCCGACGTGCGCAATCGTGTGCGCGAACGCTACGGCGTGGAACTGGAAGAAGAAGTAATCGTGTGGAAGGAATCATGAGCGCTGAACCTGACTATCTTCCCGCAGATGTGCTGGCCGAAGAGGAGCCCAAGTATCTGCGCCGGCAGAAGCCGGTGGAGATTCGCAAGCGCAAATTCAGCCGCAAGACCTGGCCGCTCTACCGCCGGGTGCTTGCCGGAACAATTGCCGCGATAGCCGTGGGGCTGGTGCTGTACCAGGCTGGAAATTATTTCCTGTTTTCCCCGAGCGTGATGCTGGAGAGTCCCGATCAGATTGAAGTCTCCGGCAACCGCTACGTGGCGCGCGACGCCATTGTGGAAGCATTTTCCGCGGACATGGGCCACAGCGTGATTCGCGTTCCGCTGGCCGAACGCCGCAAGGCGCTCGAATCATTTCCCTGGGTGGAGCAAGCCGACGTGCAGCGCGTGCTGCCAAACCGCATTCGCGTGAATATCACCGAGCGCACGCCCGTCGCGTTTCTCCGCACGGCCCGGAATCTGTCGCTGGTGGATTCGCACGGCGTGATTCTCGAGCGGCCCGCCGAAGGGGACTTCCAGTTTCCGGTCCTGAGCGGCATTGCCGAATCGACTCCGCCGGATGAGCGCGAGCGGCGCATGAATTTGTACGTGCAATTCATGAAGCAGATCGAACTCACCCAGCCGGGAGCCGACGATCGCATCAGCGAGGTGGACGTTTCCGATCCCACCGATTTGCGCGTGACGCTTTCAGGCCTGGGATCGGCGCCGGGCAAAATGTCGCCGATTCTTGTACACTTTGGCGATTCGAATTTCGGCAACCGGTATCATTTGCTCGCCGAGAATATCGACCAGTGGCGCGCCGGCGCCGGGAGCGTGGATTCTGTGGATTTGCGGTTTGCACGGCAAGTGGTGGTAAACCCGGATTTGGGGCCGGTGGCGTCCCGCGTGGCGCAAGCGGCGCCTGCCGGCTCCGTGCAAAAGCAGCGATAAGGAAATTCTGTAAACCTGCTGACCCGATGCGTCCCCGGCCAGGCAGCATGGAGTAAGCATGAGAGTGCGTGAAGGAGCGGTGGCTTGACCAAGAAAGACAAGTATCTGGTGGCGCTGGACGTGGGCAGCACGAAAACGTGCGCCGTCATCAGCGAAGTCGAAGAGTCCGGGGTGAAATTTGTTTCCATGGGCGCGGCCGAATCAAAAGGTCTGCGCAAGGGTCTGATTGCCAACATCGGCGCAACCGCGACGTCGGTGCGGCGCGCCATCGAGGAAGCCGAAGGCGTCGCAGGCGTCCCGGTGGAGCGCGCGATTGTCGGCGTGGCCGGAAGCCATGTGCGCGGTGTGAATAGCCGTGGCGGCATCACTCTGGGGAACCGTCCGCGCGACATCAGCCGCGAAGACATTCGCCATGCCGTGGACGCGGCGCGCAATATCACGCTCCCCGAGGATCGCGTGGTGCTGCACGTGCTCCCGCAGGAGTTTTTATTGGACGCCCATGATAATATTCGCGATCCGTTGGGCATGGTCGGCCAGCGCCTGGAGGTCAACGTTCATCTGGTAACCAGCTCGGCTTCGGCGATGCAGAATCTGGTGATTGCGGTCAATCAGGCGGGTGTGGAAGTGGTGGACACCGTTCTTGAGCCGCTGGCTTCGGCCGAATCCTGCCTCACGCAGGATGAGCGGGAACTGGGTTGCTGCCTGCTCGATATCGGCGGAGGCACGACCGAACTGGTGGTTTACGCCGGCGGCATGCTGCGCCACGCGGCGGCCATTCCTGTGGGCGGAGATCATTTTACGAACGATTTAGCCGTGGGATTGCGGACGCCGATTCCCGAGGCTGAAAAAATCAAGCGCGAGCATGGATGCGTGTTCAAGGATCTGATCCTGGAAGATCACGCGATCGAAATCGCCAGCGTCGGCGATCGCCCGCCGCGCACGGTCTTTACGCGCATGCTGAACGAGATTGTCGAGCCGCGGGCGAATGAGTTGCTCTCGCTGGTTCGCGATGAATTGCAGCGCGGCGGTTTTGCCGCGCTGATCCCCGCAGGACTGGTGCTTTGCGGGGGCGGGGCGCACCTGAAGGGCCTGATCGAGCTGGGCGAGCACATGTTCAATCTGCCTGTGCGCCTGGCTTCGCCGCGCGGCCTGGAAGGAATGCCCGCGGAGCTTTCCCAGCCCGAATACGCAACGGTTGTCGGTCTGATGCTCTATGGCGCGCGAGCCCGGCGCCAGGCGCCTCCCAAGCCGGCGAACCTGGTATCAAAAATCAAAAGCATGTTCGCTGGTGGGTAATGCGAAAAACTCCGGCAGGGCAGGGCCATTTTTTTGATGGAGGAACGAATATGACGGCAAAAGACGCGGGAATCCGGATTTCGTTTAGCGAGGAAAGTCAACCGGGCGCGAAAATCAAGGTCATCGGCGTGGGCGGCGGAGGATGCAACGCCGTCAACCGCATGATCCGCGCCAAGGTCGAGGGCGTCGAATTCATCGCCGCCAACACCGACCAGCAGGCGCTCAAGCTCTCCCAAGCGCCGGTCAAGCTGCAACTCGGCGGAAAACTCACCAAAGGTCTCGGCGCGGGAGCCAATCCCGAGATCGGCCGCAAGGCCGCGCTGGAGGATACCGACAAAATCATCGAAGCCCTGGAAGGCTCCGACATGATTTTCCTAACCACCGGCCTGGGCGGCGGCACCGGCAGCGGCGCGGCTCCCGTGGTTGCCTCGCTGGCCAGCGAACTGGGCGCGCTCACCGTTGCCGTGGTCACCAAACCGTTCGCGTTTGAAGGCAAGCGCCGACAGCAGCAGGCCGAGCAGGCCCTGTCGGAACTGGTGGGCTGCGTGGATACCGTCATCGTGATTCCCAACGAACGCCTCATGGAGACGGTCGAGGCGGGAACCAGTTTCTTCGAAGCCTTCCGCATCGCCGACGATATTCTCCGCCAGGCCGTGCAGGGCATCAGCGACATCATCACCATTCCCGGCATCATCAACCGCGACTTCGCCGACGTGCGCACCATCATGCAGGGGCAGGGATACGCGGTCATGGGCACGGCGGTCGCCTCCGGCGCCAACCGCGCGGTCGAAGCAGCCAACCGCGCGATCAACAGCCCTCTGCTTGAGGACAATTCGATCCAGGGCGCGCAGGGCATCCTCATCAACATCTCGGGATCGTCGAGCTTGACGCTGAGCGAAGTCCACGACGCTTCTTCGGTCATCCAGCAGGCCGCTCACGAAAACGCCAACATTATTTTTGGCGCCGTCATGGACGACGCCATGAAAGAGCAGGTCAAGATCACCGTCATCGCCGCCGGTTTCCGCGAGGCCGCGCGACGCCAGCCGCACCAGAAACCCGCGTACCTGCCCAAGACCTGGAAAGCCGGGCGCGAAGAAGAACAGGTTGTGCCCGAGCCGCAGGAAATTCCGCAGGAAGCGCCGCGCCCGACCGTCAATGAATTGATTCATCAGGAAGATACGGCTGCGGCGGATGATCTGGATGTCCCCACGTTTCTTCGCCGCGCCGCGCAAAAAGCATAGCAGCGGCCGTCTTTATGGAGAGCCGGGCGTCATTCCGACGCCCGGCTTTTTCCTTTTTCACTTTTCGATGTTAAGCCTTCTCCATTCAAAACTTCTCCAGGTGACGGTCTTTCCTGCCTTGCGATAATCTGAAAATCCGGAGGCGAGACTCCGGCGCCAGGAAAGAGATACACTGGCGCGCATGGGCGGCAGGATTCAAATTCGCGCGGAAATTCTGGAGGCATTGCTCCAACAGGCGCGGAGCGAGCCGAAGATGGAATGTTGCGGCCTGCTTGCGGGCCGCGCCGGCATCATTACCGCGATCTTCCCCGCCAAAAATGCGCTGGCCAGCGCAACGTCCTACGAAATCGCTCCGCAGGAACTGTTCCGTCTGTTCAAGCGCCTGCGCGAGGAAGGGCTGGAGCATCTGGGCCTGTACCACTCGCATCCGTCGGGCGAGAACGTTCCGTCGGCAAGCGATATCGCGCAAGCGTATTACCCCGAGCAAGCTTACTTCGTGCTCTCCCCGCAGCCCGCCGCGCCGCGCCCCGTCCGCGCCTTTTCGATCCGCGACGGCCGCACGGAAGAGCTGAAAATTGTTTCTTGAGAAAGTAGGACAGACTTCAGCCTGTCCGGTTTCCGTTTACCACAAGCAAAATCAAACAGGCTGAACAGGTTGCGGAAAAATCGATTTGTACGCCTTCAGGGGTTAAAATCCCTGAAAAAACGTAGGTGTTATGTCGTGCCTGAAGGCACGACCCACAAATATTTCCACTTTTTCCGCAGCCTGTGAAGCCTGTCCTAGGTGGATTGTTTTGTTTTTATAGGGGAGCCGTTGACGACGGACCTGTACACTTCGCGGACCTGCGCGGCCGCGCGTTCCCAGGAATATTTCCGGGCGAGTTCGTAGCCACGCCGGACCAGGGTTTCCCGCAGTTCGTCTTCGGTCAGTATCTGACAGATGCCGCGGGCAATTTCAAAAATATTTTCGGGATTCACCAGCAGGGCGGCGGTGGAGAATACTTCCGGCAGGGAAGACGCGCTCGAAGTAAGCACCGGCGCACCATGCGCCATGGCTTCCAGCGGCGGCAGGCCAAAGCCTTCGTAGAGCGAAGGGAAAAGGAACGCGCTGGCGCGGGAATAGAACACGCGCAGAACGTCGTGCGGCACAAATCCCAGAAATCGCACGTCGCCCTGCAGTCGCGAACGCAGCACTGCCCGCCGCAAGTCCGCATGCTCCTCGGCCGAATCGCCGATCAGGAGAAGTTTCAGGTTCGCGTATTTCGGGTGATCGCGCAATTCCTCTTTCGCGACGGCAAAAGCCTCGATCAGGCGCGGCAGGTTTTTCTGCGGCTTGATGTTTCCGGCGTAAAGCACGAAGGGATCGGCAACGGCATGGCGCTCCAGAATGCGATCAGCGTCGCCGGGCATGGGTTCGAGCAGAAAGCGCTCATCCAGCGCGTTATAAACGACCTCGATTTTTTCCTCCGCCACGTCGAACACCCGCGAGACCTCGCGCTTGGAAGCATGGGAAACGGCCAGAATGCGGTTCGCCCGGGCCAGCGCGCGCCGCGCAAAATAGATGCGTCCCGCCTGCACCATGGCCGGCACGCCGGACGGCGGGGAGAGCACGTCGGTCAAATCGTGCACCGTGATCACCAGACGGCTGGGCACAACGGCCGGCGCGTAGAACCACGGCATGTGCAGGATATCGACGCCGCTTTTGTGCAGCAAAAACGGCAGGTGCATGTGCGTGCGGAAGGAGCCGGGATCGGCCGAATATTCCAGCAGCTTGAAATTGCCGGGAAGCGGGTCGAATTGCTCGATGTGGGACTTCTGGCCGATCAGCAGGTATTCGGTTTCGCTGTCGCTGCGGGCAAACTGGTTGACGATGTTGCGGATGTACGTGCCGTATCCGAAGTCGCCGGCGCGTCGGATATCGATGGCAACACGCATCGGCGATCGCGCTCAGCGCGCGGTGTTGCCTCTACCGGCCGGCTCTGGCGCGCCTTCCCAGCGGCGCGTGTAGAGAGGGAACTGCACGGCAAATTCGGCAACCTCGGCTCGAATGCGCCGCTCGCGTTCGCCGTCGCCCAGGTGCAACAGCATTTCGGCAATCCACGCGGCGATGCGCTCCATCTCGGGCTCGCGCATTCCCCGCGTCGTGACGGCGGGAGTGCCCAGGCGAATGCCGCCGGCGGTCATGGGCGGCGTGGGATCAAAGGGAATGGAATTCTTATTCACGGTGATGCCCGCGCGGTCCAGCGCGGGTTGCGCGTCCTTCCCGGTAATGCCGCGCGAGTACAGATCGATCAGGAAAAGATGATTGTCGGTGCCGCCGCTGACGATGCGGAAGCCCGCCTTGGCCATTTCTCCGGCGAGTTTCTGGGCGTTCGCGACGATCTGCCTGGCGTAATCGCGGAATCCCGGATCGGCGGCTTCTTTCAGGCATACGGCTTTGGCCGCGATGATATGCATCAGCGGGCCGCCCTGCGTGCCGGGAAACGTCGCGCGGTCCAGATCCTTGGCGAATTGCTGCCTGCACAGCACCAGTCCGCCGCGCGGCCCGCGCAGTGTCTTGTGCGTCGTGGTGGAGACAAAATCGGCGTGCGGCACCGGGTTGGGGTGCATCCCTCCGGCGACGAGTCCCGCGATGTGCGCCATGTCCACGAAGAAGAGCGCTCCCACGGCTCGCGCGATTTCCGCCATGCGCGGGAAATCGATAATGCGCGAATAGGCGCTGGCGCCCGCGACAATCATTTTAGGCTTATGCTCTTTGGCCAGCCGGTCGAGCTCTTCGTAATCGATGGTCTCGGTCTGCTTGCTTACGCCGTAGGGAATGAATTTGTACATCTTGCCGGAAAAATTGAGCGGGTGGCCGTGCGTCAGGTGCCCGCCGTGCGCCAGATTCATGCCCAGGACCGTGTCGCCCGGCTGCAGCGCCGCCATGTAGACAGAAACGTTCGCCTGCGTGCCCGAGTGCGTCTGCACGTTGGCGTGCTC
>DATLTA010000146.1:0-29808 GCA_035533775.1 Candidatus Dormiibacterota bacterium
ATAGTTGAACGCACCAACGCCTGGCTGGGAAACTTCCGGCGCTTGGTCGTACGGTACGACCGCTCGCTCACGATCTATGGCGCGTTCTTTCATATCGCCTGCTTCATGATCGTCTTACGCAGGGTTGTGCAATAGCTTCTAATTGAAGTGTCCAGTTTTAGCTGGGTGCAATACAACTTCCTTCAGGAAGTCCGTGAGCATTTCCCCTTTGCCATTCATAGAATCCAGACTGACAACGGCTCTTCATTCGGGCCACAGTTCACCTGGCATCTTTCCGACCTCCGCATTTCCCACAAACACATACCTCCGGGCTGCCCGGAAGTAAACGGGAAGGTCGAGCGAAGCCAAAAGACCGACGCTCAGGAGTTCTATCAGGGAAGACAGTTCAAACATAAAGGGGATTTAGCTCGAAAACTCAAGAAATGGGAAACCGAATACAACCAGGATCGACCACATCTCGCACTCAAAGGAAAAACACCTGCGGAACGAGTTCGCGAACTCGTTCAGTCATCCAAGCCTGTCGGGGATCTCTCTTGACTAATACAAACTTCTCCTTTTCACCGCAGCCGGCAGGTTTCAATATCGCGTTGTTTCTCTCCGCATCGTTCTTCCCAGTGCCATTGAGGTCTTGGATGCTACGCAACTGCCAACGCTGACGCTGGTCACCTGTTATCCTTTTAATTATGTTGGCTCCGCTCCTCAGCGTCTTATCGTGCACGCCAAGATGGTTTCCGCTTTTCTAGAGTAAAAGAATTATCGAAGGCACTTACTATGCAAAACGAGGGACTCTCCGGGACCAGCGGAGCCACATGCTGCATTACTTATTCGCAATTTCAAAGAAATGCTGATTGCCGATGTAAATGACAATGGATTCTCGGTTCAACAGATAGTGCGTCGCGGATTCACATACGTTTCTCACTCCGCCTGGACTAACAAGTCTGGCTGGTCACGTCAAACGCGCACACTAAGATGGCATCACCATCGCTCGCAGTGGAGTTTCGGCTGGTTGGGAAAATCCCAACTTCCCGGTTGCCAACAAGACGCTCAGAACCCGGCGCGAGAGTAGTAAAAGCAGCTGCATTGGTAACATGTAAGCCGCGATTACCAACCCATTTGGCCCATCCGTTTCAGGATAATTGCGCTGTAGTTATTCATGCGCTCGGGGCGTCGCTTCAGGGGAGCCGGCAGAATTGCAGCGAGCCGTGCCGCCTGTTCCCGGCCGATATTCCGAGCTGAGGTTTTGTAATAGAAGCGGCACGCTGGCTCTGCGCCATAAATACCAGGACCCCATTCGACCACGTTGAGGTAGATCTCCAGAATGCGCTTTTTGCCCAGGACGATTTCGGCGACGGGTACCAGCGTGGCCACCGCACCCTTGCGGAGGATCGAGCGGCTCGTTCCGAAGAATATGTTTTTTATAAGTTGCTGCGTAATGGTGGAAGCTCCGCGAATGCGCCCGCCTTCCAAATCGCCCTGGGCGGCGATTTGGATCTGGTGCCAATCGAATCCATGGTGCTGATAGAAGCGCGCGTCTTCTGCCGCGATTACGGCATGCTGGAGATCGGGCGAGATTTGGCTGAGCGGAATGAATTTGTAGCGTTCGCGATACGGCGTGTGGTGAATCCAGGCCTGCAGGCGGCGCTCGATGTGCACCGCGGTTGTCGGCGGGTTGATCCACCGGGCGGTCACAAGGATCAGCGCGGCCAGCGACCAAAGAAGCACCACGCCGATAACAAGCCATCGAATAAAGGATCGAAGGAAGCCCGTCCGAAGTGGGGTCTTGGTATGTGTGTTCGGCATTGCGGTCACATTTCAGAATAATAGCCCGAACGGGGATGCCGCTGATGGATGATCTTGTGCGCGCGAACACAGAGTGCGAGCGACCTAAGCAGCTTATACGCGATTCTTGTCAAAACGGTGTTCCTGATGCTGCTAGCTGAAGTCTTCAATGTGCTTAAACACCCTGCAACACCTTGAAAGTTATTGGCCGTACGTAATCATGGCCCTTTGACACGGTAGAGGTCTGCGGTTCGACCTGTCCCGACCCTGTCGGGAGTCCGCACGCACCTGCCATTTTTATAAATACTTCAGAAACTTTTTCTCCGGAATCCGGGAGAAACTTCACCTCGCAGCAGCAAACAAAGCATAAGTCTTGCCAAAATCCAAGCTTAGACATAGTCTAAATTACTCATGGACGCCGAAGCGATTAAACGGTCCTTCGACGGCAGCGGGTTGCGGTGCACTCCGCAGCGCTATGCCGTGATGGCATTTCTGATGGAACACAACAGGCATCCCACGGCTGCGGAAATCTTCGAAGCCGTCAATCGCGTGGATCCGCGCTCTTCCAGGGCCACGACCTATAACAATCTGCGGGACCTGGTGCAGGCGGGTTTGGTGCGTGAAGTGGCCGTCGAGGGCCGCGCCGCGCGATTCGATGCGAAAGGCATGCGGCATCACCACTTCATCTGCGACCGCTGCGGCAACGTTGAGGACATCGAGTGGTACGACGTGCCCAGGCCCGCTTCGCGCTCTCTCGGTAAGCGGATTTTTCGCGAATGCGAACTCATTTTCCGGGGACTCTGCACGAAGTGCGCGCGCCGGCAAAGCGCGGCCGGCGAATGCGCGCACGGGAAAGCCGGGATGGTTTTGTAATTCATTGCAATTTTTTTTGGCCAATTCGAAGGAGGATGAACTCATGGAAAAAGAACCCGCCAAGCAGGAGCAAAAGATGTCCGCTGAATCCAAGTGCCCGGTAATGGGCAGCGCTGTCACTCATACGGTTCCGACGAATGCGCACTGGTGGCCGAATCACCTGAACCTGAATATCCTGCACCAGCACTCCCCGCTGTCCGATCCCATGGACGAGAAGTTCGACTACGCGAAAGAATTCAAGAGCCTCGACCTGAACGCCGTGATCAAGGACCTGCATGCATTGATGACGGATTCGCAGGACTGGTGGCCGGCCGACTTTGGCCACTACGGCCCGCTGTTCATTCGCATGGCGTGGCATGGCGCGGGTACATACCGCATCGGCGACGGCCGTGGCGGCGCCGGAAGCGGCCAGCAGCGCTTCGCGCCGCTCAATAGCTGGCCGGACAACGTGAACCTGGACAAGGCGCGCCGCCTGCTGTGGCCGACCAAGCAGAAGTACGGGCGGAAAATCTCCTGGGCCGACCTCATGATTCTTGCCGGCAACGTCGCTCTCGAGTCGATGGGCTTTAAGACGTTCGGCTTTGGCGGCGGGCGCGAAGATGTCTGGGAGCCCGACGAGGATATCTACTGGGGCCCGGAAGGCAAATGGCTGGCGGACCAGCGCTACAGCGGCGACCGCGATCTTCAGAATCCGCTCGCTGCCGTGCAAATGGGCCTGATCTACGTGAATCCGGAAGGGCCGAATGGAAAGCCGGATCCGCTTGCTGCGGCACGGGATATCCGGGAGACTTTCGCCCGCATGGCGATGAATGACGAGGAGACGGTGGCGCTCATTGCCGGCGGTCACACCTTCGGCAAAACACACGGCGCCGGCGATGCGGCGCTGGTGGGCCCGGAGCCGGAAGCAGCCGGCCTCGAGGAGCAGGGCCTCGGCTGGAAGGGCAAATTTGGCACGGGCAAAGGGGATGACGCAATCGGCAGCGGCCTGGAAGTCATTTGGACCACGACGCCAACGAAGTGGAGCAACAATTTCTTCGCGAACCTGTTCGGCTACGAATGGGAACTGACCAAGAGCCCGGCCGGTGCGCATCAGTGGACACCGAAAAACGGCGCAGGCGCCGGTACGGTGCCGGATCCGCACGACCGGTCAAAACGTCGCGCGCCATCCATGCTGACCACGGACCTGGCCTTGCGGCTCGATCCCGCTTACGAAAAGATTTCACGGCGGTTTTACGAGCATCCGGATCAGCTCGCGGACGCGTTTGCGCGGGCGTGGTTCAAGCTGACGCACCGCGACATGGGGCCGATCACGCGATACCTTGGCCCGCTCGTTCCGAAGGAACCCCAGCTGTGGCAAGACCCGGTTCCCGCCTTGGATCACAAACTGATCGGGGAAAGGGAAATTGCTGCTCTGAAGGCGAAGATACTCAAGTCCGGACTGTCGATCTCCCAACTGGTCACGACGGCCTGGGCATCGGCCGCATCTTTCCGCGGTTCCGACAAGCGCGGTGGGGCGAACGGGGCGCGCATTCGCCTGGCGCCACAAAAGGATTGGGAAGTGAACCAGCCAGCCGAACTGGCGAAGGTTCTGCGGAAGCTGCAGACGATCCAGAAGGATTTCAACGGTTCGAAGTCGGGCGGAAAGAAGGTTTCGCTTGCGGACCTGATCGTCCTGGGCGGCTGCGCAGCCGTCGAGGAAGCTGCGAAAAGGGCCGGGCAAAAGGTGAAAGTTCCCTTCTCGCCGGGGCGCACGGATGCTACGCAAAAGCAGACCGACGTGGACTCATTCGCCGTATTGGAGCCGGCCGCGGACGGCTTCCGCAACTATCTCCGGAACGGACACCAACAAATGCCGGCGGAGGAACTGCTGGTGGATCGGGCGCAGTTGCTGAAGCTGACTGCCCCCGAGATGACGATTCTCGTGGGCGGCCTGCGCGCCCTGAATGCCAACTTCGGGCATTCCAAACACGGCGTCTTCACCAACCGACCCGAGACGCTGACGAATGATTTCTTCGTCAACCTGCTCGACATGGATACGAAATGGGAGCCCTCCTCCACCTCCGAAGGCGTGTATGAGGGGCGCGACCGCGCGACGGGCAAAATGAAGTGGACCGGCACGCGTGTCGACCTTGTATTCGGTTCGAACTCGCAGCTGCGGGCCATCGCGGAAGTCTACGCATGTGACGACTCGAAGAAGGCGTTTGTGAAGGACTTCGTGGCTGCGTGGAACAAGGTGATGAACCTGGATCGCTTCGACCTTGCCTGAGCGTGGCGGAAAACAGAGCCGTTCACCTGGCATTCACACCCGTTCCCGTTATTCGGATCGGCAAAAACGGAGGTGGCGCTTTTCCCGGCTCGCGCGGGCCGGATCGCGCCCCCTCTGTTTCTGCCAGGGGCATAATTGCTGAAGTCGCCGCGCGGCCTGGAAGTTTTCGATCGAGTTCAGGAATCGATAAGGCCATCAAGGTCCTCAATCGCGCTTCTTACCTTAGCAACGACCGTTCGCCTAAGCCTCTTCCCAGGTACAGATCAGAACGAATTCTCCGGGGAAATCTCGACTAACCGCGATTTCCCTGGACAACGAACTGCGGAAAACTCACCCTAGAATTGCTACAAAAAGGCGGGGCCGCGCACGGCCACTGCAGAATTCTCGATGAGTGCGAATCCCCGTTTCACGAACAGAGAGCGATCAGGCGAATTTAGAAATCGCTTCATCGCTGACCTTAAAGGGGAGAGATATCTGTCACGAGTCTTACCTTTCTTCGAGTCGCCATTTCATTCGCAATATCTGCCTTATCGATCCGGGACAAAAGACGAGCCGCCAACGGAAAGACCAAACCATCCTCTACGCTGATATGTTCCTTGTACATGGCTATAAGAGTTGCGACCGCTTTGCGGAATGCCTCCGCTTCCCCGGGCGATAGGCTGCCTGTTGAGAGGCAATGCTGCCCCAACCGATCGATCTCAACATGCAAAGGAGCCGCCCGGCGATGCTCCTGTTCGAGGGAATCCAGCTTTATGAGCGCGGCTTCGACGCCGGGATGGTGAACCTGGCGTAACCGAGGAAACAACGATTCTTCCTCATCGGAAGTATGCTTTGGCGCGGCTTCTCGAAAGTATCGTAAAGCTGAATCGAACGCCTGAACAGCTTCATCGGTCAAAGGACGATCTATGCTTTTCGCGACCGCGTCGAGTGAACCGAGAAACATCTCGATGCGCCGGTGGCAGTCCGAGAGAAGTGCTGTCGGATCAGAAAAGTTGTGAGCTTTCTCTCCAATTTGAACAGGCATGACGAAATGGACCTCCGCGTTGAAGTGGGAATGTGCCTGATTTCAGCGGGCGCGACCGTTCTCCCCTGCCTGGAGATCATGAAGGAGAGGCGAGGGATTTGAAGTGACAAAATTCACAGACTCGCGGTGCATGGAACAATTCTATGTTTGAGCCGCGCACCGTCTCACCTGTCATCCGCGTTTCGCTCCCAGCCGTCCGACCGTTCAGAAATTGGTAAGCCGGTCACATAACGTCCTTTGAGATGTCACCCGCCAACACGCTGTGTTAGTGCAATCCCGGGGTCGCCGCCCTACCGTAAATATATCACACTGTGATATATTATCCGGCCAGTGACACGTAAAAAGCCAGCCCGCAGCGTGCAACGCCATCCGGCGACTCCTGTCCTGCAGCAGTTGAGCCAGTTTCGATATCAGCTGCGCCTGTTTTTGAGATTCAGCGAAAAGGCAGCGCGTGCCGCCGGCATTACTCCCCAACAGCATCAATTGATGCTGGGTGTCGCGGGCTTTACCGGACGCGGATGGGCAACGATTTCCGAACTGGCGGAGTTCCTGCAGGAGAGGCATAACGCGGTCGTGACATTGGTGAGCCGAGCCTCCCGGGCCCATCTTGTTCGGAAAAGAGTCGTTGCCCG
This sequence comes from Candidatus Dormiibacterota bacterium, assembly GCA_035533775.1. GTDB lineage: Bacteria > Acidobacteriota > Terriglobia > Acidiferrales > UBA7541 > Palsa-360. The sequence continues at coordinate 6,575 of DATLTA010000146.1, forward strand.
CGACCACCGCCTCATACGGGTTGAGCTTACGCCCACCGGGCGTGCTGTTTTGATGAAGCTATCTGGCCTGCACCGAAAGGAACTGTCCAGATTCGAGTGGGGCAGACTGCCGCTGGGATTAAGGAAAGTGTGATGGGGGATGAACAGGCCGTCAAGATGACTGAAATCAAGAGATGGCTGAGAAACCATCCCCGTATTTTCAAATACAGCTTGCTGGTGCGCGAAGACCTGAGATCGACCTACTCGCGCGACCTGCACCGATGGCTCATGATTGCGCCGATCCTGGGCGTAACGACAGGTTTGCTGATCACCCTGATTGCGGAGGTCATCCTGAAATGGATCTGGCCCCCAGTGCTCCAATACTTTCTCGCACACAAGTTCGCAATGATTCCGGGAGTGACCATTGGATTCATAATGGCTGGTTTGCTCATGCAATACCTGACACCGGACCCGGACGAACACTCCACCGAAGAAATTATCCGGTCTTACCATGAACATCAGGGCGATGTGCAGATGCGGCCGTTTTTGCCGAAGCTGCTGGCCGCAATCGCGACAGTGGGTTGCGGCGGGAGCGCAGCTTTGGAGGGGCCAAGCATCTATGGCGGAGGGGCCATTGGATCCTGGATGTGGACAAAGTTGGGGAGGTTAGGTCTCGACGCGCAGGATCGAAGGATCATGCTGATCAGTGGGGCGGCGGCAGGGATGTCGGCCGTATTCCGCGCGCCATTGACTGGAATCATCTTTGCACTGGAGATGCCCTATAAGGATGACTTGGCACATGAGGCGCTGCTGCCGTCCCTGATCGCTTCGGTGACGTCCTATGCCACGATGGCTGCCTTCCTGGGGGCGAAACCGCTGTTTGATTTTGCTGCGGGAGCGGCGTACACGCGGGCGGATCTCCTGTGGTCGGCAGTGCTCGGCCTGGCCTGCGGACTCGTGACGATGGCCTTCGATATCACGTTTCGCCGCCTGCGCTCATTTTGCGTGAATGCCACCGTTCCACACTGGGCGAAGATGGCGCTGGGCGGAATGTTGACGGGTGCGTGCGGGCTGGCATTTGTCTCGATTTTCAAAGGCAATTTGGTCCCGATCGGTCCTAATTACGAAGCAGTGCCGCAAATTCTGCAGCAAGTGCATAGTTCGATGGAACTCCTGGTGTTCGGAATACTGAAACTGGCCGCGACTCTGTTTTCTTTGGCATCCGGCGGCGTCAGTGCCATGTTCGTGCCGCTGTTTCTCACCGGGGGTTCGTTCGGGACTGCTTTTGCGCAATCGATCGTGCGCAGTCCTTTGCTTGACCTTTACGCAGCCGTGGGGATGGCGGCCTTCATCGCAGGGGGATATAAGACGCCACTCACGGCCGTAGTCTTTGTCGCGGAGGCGACGGGCGGGCACGCCTACATTATTCCTACCCTGATTGGTGCGGCCGTAGCCTATGCAGTTTCGGGCGAGGCCTCGGTCTCCGGAGACCAGCGCTTGCATGAAGGGGTAAAAGTCGCAGAGCTCTCAAAGATAATGGTCCGCGATGTCATGCAGAAAAGCGTGATTTCGACGCAAGGCGAAACGAAATTGCGTCAGTTCGCCAATCGCGTAGCGTCGCAGTACGCACACTCCACATATCCTGTTTACGAAGACGGGAGATTGACAGGCACGGTATCCGTGAGTTCCCTCAGCAAGGTGGAACCTGAAAAATGGGACCAGATGACGACGAGTGATCTGATGGATCGTCACATGACATGCGTGCCGCCGGAATGCGACATGCGGGAGGCTCTGCGCCTGCTAACTACTCAGCGTCGGATGCATATGTTACTCGTCATGTCCGAAGCTGGCCAGCTGCAAGGAATCCTCACAAAAACAGACATTCTCTCGGCAATGAATACGCGCGGAACAGGCAGGGAGAAAATAAACAAAATGACGCATGAAAGTCAGTGAGAAAACTCTTGCGCCCTGCAAGCAGGCGTGCTCGTAGCCGGTAAGGACGTATCTTCCTGAAGATCGGGATCGGCCCGTTTATTTGATCTCATTTGATCGCTGGGCGTCGCGCAAGAAGTATTGCGCTGGATCGGGGGAGAAGACGGTAAGTCTGTGAATCTTCCCAAAGCGGTTCCTTGCCCGCGGCGAACAGATCTCGTGGCGTTTCGCCGGAGGTGTCCACGGCCAGATGCCACCGGGAACCCGGCGGTGCGGGAGGCAAACCGAAATCGGCCGCATCGGCGCCGGCATTGAACATCAGGTAAAGAGCGCTCTGTTCGTCTTCATCGATCCGGCAGGCAAACTGTTTTTCATTCGACCCGGTCCAGTTGGGCAATCCCCCCTGCGGACCAAACCAGTGAATTTCGGCGTCGGTATAGAATTGCTCCTTGCTCAGCACGGGATGGGCGCGACGAAAGGCGATCATGCCGCAGGCAAACCGGTAAATCTCCTGATGCTGTTTAAGATTGTTCCAGTCAACCCAACTGGTTTCGTTGTCCTGGCAGTAGGCGTTGTTGTTGCCGCCTTGCGTGCGGCGAAATTCATCCCCGCCGAGCAGCATCGGCACGCCGCGTGAGATCAGCAAGGTCAGAAAGAAGTTCTTGATCTGGCGTTTCCGCAGGGTTTCGATCCCGGCATCCCCGGTCTCGCCTTCCGCGCCATAGTTGTCGCTGAAGTTGGCGTCGGTGCCGTCATGGTTGTTTTCTCCATTGGCTTCATTGTGTTTTGAGCGGTAGCTCACCAGGTCGTTCAGAGTGAAGCCGTCGTGGCAGGTGATGAAGTTGATGCTGCCATCGGGACCTTTGCCGGACTGGGTATAGATGTCGGCGCTGCCGCAGATGCGGCTGGCAAACAATCCCAGCATTCCATCGTCGCCGCGCCAGAAACGCCGGACATCGTCCCGGTACCGGCCGTTCCATTCCGCCCAGCGTCGCTCTGAAAAACTACCAACCTCATAGGCGCCGGCGGCGTCCCACGCTTCGGCAATGATTTTCACATCCCTCAAAATCGGATCTTCGGCGATTCGCTCGAGAAGCGGGGGATTGGGCAGCAAGTTGCCGGAACGTCCCCGGCCAAGCACGGAGGCCAGGTCAAAGCGAAACCCGTCGACATGCATCTCCATCATCCAGTAGCGGAGCGCGCCCAAAATGTGGTCTCGCACCACGGGGTGGTTGGCATTAATGGTGTTTCCTGTCCCCGTGTAGTCCTTGTAATAGCGTTTGTCGTCGGCGAGCGTGTAAAAGATCGCGTTATCCAGCCCGCGGAAGCACAGCGTCGGGCCCAGTTCGTTTCCCTCCGCGGTGTGATTGAACACCACGTCCAGAATCACTTCGATGCCTGCGGCGTGAAAGGCTCGGACCATTTCCTTGAATTCCAGTTTTTGCTGACCCGCGCCTCCCGAACTGCTGTAGGAAGCTTTCGGCGCAAAAAAGGCCACGGGATCGTAGCCCCAGTAATTCGTAAGGGGTTTGCCCGTCTGTGGATTTTTGCGCGCCAGCGAATTTTCATTGAACTCCTGCACGGGCAGCAGTTCGACGGCGGTCACTCCCAGGGTTTTGAAATAGGGAATCTTTTCGATCAGGCCCCGATAGGTTCCCGGATGATCCACGCCCGAGTTGGAATGAATCGTAAACCCGCGAACGTGCGTTTCGTAAATGATGGTTTTGGACCACGGATGCCGGGGTGGCTGTTCTCCATTCCAGTCAAAAGGCTCGTTGACAAAGACGCATTTCGGCATGGACTTGGAATTGTCCTGCTTCGAGATGACCAGGTCTTGCTCGGGTGCCGACGAATCGTATCCACAGGCCGACGCGAAATCCCACGGGGGCAGCTGCGAAATCGCGGCTGCGAAGGGATCCAGCAGAAGCCTGTTGAAGTTGAAACGATGTCCTTCGCCCGGTTCGTAAGGCCCGTCCACTCGGTAGGCATAGAGTTGCCCGGAATCGATCCCCTGCAACCAAACGTGCCACACGTCGCCGGTGCGGTTGCGCACCGCATCCAGATCGACGACCCGGGCCGGCGCTGCGTCTTCGGGATGGTCGAACAATTCCAGCCGGACGCGGGTGGCGTACCGGCTGAAAATTGCAAAATTAACTCCACCGCAGGTTTCCCGGGCACCCAAAGGCAGAGCAGAGCCAGCGCGCACGTCAGCGCGCTCGGACAGTTCCGAGGTGTAACCGTGCAAATCGCGTTGGGGCGTTTTCTTCATCGTTGCCATAAAATTCGAGCGGATTCCAGCGGAACCTCCAGCCCGGAACGCCGCGGAATCACTCGCGGCGTGTAATCACTCAGAGGGCGTGAAGCAGGTACCGTCGCGCGGTAGACGCAGGACCCAGCTGCGCCAGGCAGCGTTCGCGCACATTTCATTTCCTGCCGAACTGGATCTCCGCCACTGATTCCGTCGGCATACAACTCCACTCGCAACCCGCCCGGGTCGAGATCGTTCAGAAAAATTTCGATTTCAAACATGTGGTGGTCCGAGTTGGTCTGGACCCGCATGTCCCCGAAGCGCAACACGCTCCACTTGCTGTCCACCTCATGCCGCCAATCGACGATTTCCCTGCCGATGGCGCCTTTGTTCGCCACGCGCTTCCGGTAGTCGGTAGCCGCCGGGAGGTAGAGCTGCTCAGTGTATTCGCGCACCGCGCGGTGCGCGGAGAAGAGCGGTGTCAGCAGCGCCATGCTTTCCCGCATGCGTTTGATCCAGGCAACGGGAACGCCATTCTTGTTTCGGGTGTAAAACTCGGGGATTACCTGCCGTTCGAGCAGGTCGTACAGGGCATCGGCTTCGGCGGCGTCCCAGGCTGGATCGTCGCCATGCTCCTGGCCATCTCCCAAGGCCCACCCCACTTCAGGCGTATAAGCTTCCGCCCACCAGCCGTCCAGCTCCGAAAGATTGATGCCGCCATTGACGAGCACTTTCATGCCGCTGGTGCCGCAAGCCTCCCACGGACGGCGGGGCGTGTTGATCCAGACGTCCACGCCCTGCACCATGTGCTCGGTCAAATGCATGTCGTAATCACTGAGGAAGATGGCATGGGGACGAACCTCCGGCCGGCGGATGAAATGCATCCATTCCTGGATCAAGTCCTGTCCCGCGCGGTCCGCGGGATGCGCCTTTCCAGCGATGATGAGTTGCACCGGGCGCCGGGAATCGCTCAACAGGCGAAGCAGTCGCTCGGAGTCGTGCAGGAGCAGGTTCGGCCTCTTGTAGGCGGCGAAGCGCCGCGCAAAACCCAGCGTCAATGCGTTGGGATCGAAGAGATGTTTCGCCCGATCGATCGCCTCGGGCGCAGAGCCGGAGGCGGCCAGTTGCCCAGACAATCGCTCGCGGGCATATTCCACCAGTGACATTCTGGAGACCCCTCGAAATTGCCAGAGCGTGGCGTCGGTGAGACAGCGAATCTTCGGGTCCAGGTCTTCCGTCGGCCCCAGCCAGCGTTCTTTCTCGCAGGCTTTCGTCCAGAGATCGTCGGAGGCGGCCGAATCCCAGGTCGGCATGTGGACTCCATTGGTCACGTGTCCGACAGGCACTTCGTCCTGTGGCCAGCGGGGGAAAAGAGGCTCGAAGAGACCCCTGCTGACTTTCCCGTGCAAGCGACTCACGCCATTCACCGCCCCGCTCCCCCGAATCGCCAGATACGCCATGTTGAAACTTTCCGACGAGTCCTCCGGATTCCGGCGGCCCAGGGCCAGCAAATCCTGGAGTGTTATGCCGAGTCTCTTCTCCGCATACCCTCCGAGGTATTGCTGAATCAGGGCCGGATCGAACAGATCGAAGCCGGCAGCGACCGGCGTGTGCGTGGTGAACAGGTTTCCGGCTCGCGTGGCGGCCAGCGCCACTTCGAAGGGCTGTCCGGTTTCCTCCATGAAACTTCGGGCGCGTTCCAGCACGGCGAATCCAGCATGCCCTTCATTCAAGTGACACACTTCCGGCCTGATGCCCAGCGCGCCGAGCAACCGCCAGCCGCCTATCCCCAGAAGCATTTCCTGCATGAGGCGCAACTCCGGGCCGCCGCCGTACAACTCGCTGGTGATCCCTCGATGAGCGGGGAAATTCGCCGCGTCATTGCTATCCAGCAGGTAGAGCTTGACGCGGCCCGCCTGAACCTGCCAGGCGCGCAGCCAAACCGAGTAACCCGGCAACGCGATTTCCAACCGCAACCATTCGCCGTTCGGCTGGCGCAGCGGCGTGATCGGCAATTGCCCGGGATCGTTGTACGGGTAAAGCGCCTGCTGCGCTCCATTCTTGTCAATCACCTGTCGAAAATAGCCTTGCTGGTAGAGCAGCCCCACGCCAACCACCGGCACGCCCAAATCGCTGGCAGCCTTGAGCTGGTCGCCGGCCACATTGCCCAGTCCACCCGAATAGATGGGAAGCGCTTCGCTCAACATGAACTCCATGCAGAAATACGCGACGCAGGTCAGGGGAGACCCGGGATGGCTTTGCTGAAACCATGCAGGCTTCGCCGAGGCCTGTTGCTTCGCTTGCAGCAGACCATCAATGTTCTTCCGGAAAGTTGGATCGGCCAGCACGCGCTCAAGTTTGTCCCGCGAGACCGTCTGCAGGACAACCCAGGGATTTTGCGTGAGGTTCCAAAGAATGGGATCGAGCGCGCGCCACAGTGCGTCAGTGGCATGATTCCACGACCAGCGCATGTCCAGCGCAAGCTCCGCCAGGGAATCGAACCCCTCGACTTCCGCGCTGGGAAGGTTGTGAATGGGGTGGTTGATCTGTGTTCGTTTGCTCATGATTTGTGTCCCGCATCCGGCGCTGCCGCCAAAGTGTCGCTGACAATCGTCTGGGCTTCCTTCAAGATGTGATGCAGATGATCCGCGCCATGGAAGCTCTCCGCATAAATCTTGTAAATATTCCCGGTCCCTGACGGACGAGCCGCGAACCATCCGCTATCTGCCGCCACTTTCAACCCGCCGATGGAATCGCCGTTACCCGGCGCGGCTGCGCGGACACAGCCATGGACTGACGTTGCTGATCATGCCCGCAGATCGCCCTTGGTCGCACGGTAGCCTCCCTCGATCAGCACCGCGAGCCCAATCATCGCCGCGAGCACCCACAATTTTGCCGGCGCGGTCGTTCCCGTCTGCCAGATCAACGCGCCCAACGCCGCAAGACATGCCACGGCTCCGGCGGCGGAAATCCACCGGTTGCTGTTCGTTTTTCGAGCGTGCCTCATGTTGGCGGCGTTGACTGCGGCGAAAATCAATAGAAAACCGGCGCTGCCCAGCGTTGAAATGCTGGTCAAGTCAAATGCGTTGGCGACAACCAGCGTCAACCCGGCAGTGATCAGCAGTCCGACCACCGGCTGATTCCACACTTTCCGTTTTAGAAACACCGGCAATTCACGGTCGCGCGCGATACAGAAACTCAGCCGCGCGGTGCCATAGAATGTGGCGTTGATCGCGGATGCGGTGGACAACAGGGCCGCCACCGCAATCAGCGAGAATCCCGTCTGCCCAAAAAATGAACGGGCTGCTTCCGACAACGCATAGTCTCTGGCTACGACAATCTTTGCCACCGAAAGATTGCCAACGGTAACGAACGAGACCAGCACATACAATACGATAACAAACCCAACCGCGGTGTAATACGCGCGTGGCAGAGTTCGTGCCGCGTCCCGTACATCCTCTGCTGTGTTCGCCATCAACTCAAATCCTTCGTACGCCAGGAAGATGATCATTCCGCCTGCCGCTAACCGTAGCGGCGGCGACCACGAGCCCGGCGCGACTTGAGAAATCTTGACGCTCGCAAGACCAAATCCGACAAACAGCACCAGGATCAGCACTTTCAATCCCACGATCCAGTCTTCTGCCTTGCCGATCCATTCCACGCTCATCAGATTCAGGCCAGCCAGCAGGATTACGCTGAGGCTGATCAGCGCATGCTTTTCCAGCCCCTGCCAAGCCGACGGCAAAAACGTCGCACCGTAGCTACCAAACGCGAACGCGTACAGCGAAAGCATCACCACGTAACTCAGCCACAACAGAACATTCAAACTGCCAGTGAGCATTCCTCCACCGAACGCGCGATTGAGGAAGGTGACCGTTCCGCCGCGGCTCGGATAGGTTACGGAAAGCTTCGCGTACGAATAGGTCGTCAGCAGCGCCACCATGCCCGCCAGTCCGAAAGCCACGGGAGTGCCGCCGTGCGCCAATTGCACCGCCAATCCGAGCACGGCGAAAATTCCGCCGCCGACCATCCCGCCAACTCCGATGGCAATCACCGCCCATATTCCAAGCTTGCCGTCACTTGTATTGCTCAAATGCCGGGTGTCCCCTGTTCTTCATCGCACTCACCGGTTCAGCCAAGACTTCTCTTATGCCGGCCGCCCCGCTTTCAGTCCCGCCGCCAGAGCATCGCTGACAATCGTCTGGGCTTCTTCCAGGATGCGGCGCAGATGATCGGCGCCCCGGAAACTCTCCGCATAAATCTTGTAAATATTCTCGGTCCCTGACGGACGCGCCGCGAACCATCCGCTCTCTGCCGCCACTTTCAACCCGCCGATCGGAGCGCCGTTGCCCGGCGCGACGGTGAGCACCGTCTGGATTTTTTCGCCTGCCAGATCGGAGAGCGCGACCTGCTGGGGTGAGAGTTTCGCTAACAGCGCCTTTTGCTCAGCAGTGGCTGGAGCTTCCACGCGGTCATAGACAGGCTCGCCAAACTCACGCGTAAGTTCCCGGTAAATTTCGCCCGGATCGCGGCCCATCCGGGCCGTAATCTCTGCCGCCAGCAGGGCCGGGACAATTCCATCTTTGTCCGTCGTCCACACCGCGCCATCCATGCGGGAAAAGGTGGCCCCAGCGCTTTCTTCGCCGCCGAAGGCAAGCGAACCGTCGAGCAAGCCGTCAACAAACCACTTGAAGCCCACCGGCACTTCGTAGAGCTTGCGGCCAAGCTTCGCGGTAACGCGATCAATCATCCCGCTGCTCACCACCGTTTTGCCGACGGCGGCGTCCTTGCCCCATTTCGGGCGGTGCTCGAAGAGGTAAAAAATAGCGACGGAAAGATAATGGTTGGGCGGCAGCAATCCTGCGCTTCTGGTGACGATCCCGTGCCGGTCGTGGTCTGTGTCGCAAGCAACGGAAAGATCAAAGCGGTCCTTCATCCCGATCAATCGCTGCATTGCGTAGGATGAGGATGGGTCCATGCGGATCTGGCCGTCCCAATCCACGGTCATGAAACGAAAGGTCGGATCGACGGCCTCGTTGACCACCGTGAAGTGCAACCCGTATCGCTCGGCAATTTGTCCCCAGTAGTGGACTCCGGCGCCCCCCAGGGGATCAACGCCGATGCGCAGCTTCGCGCCGCGAATGGCCTCCATGTCGAGCACGCTCGCCAGATCGGCAATATAAGTATTGAGGTAGTCGTGCCGGTGCGTCGTGGGGGCGTGCAGAGCTTTTTCGAAAGAAATACGTTTCACGCCCTGCAATCCGGCTTCGAGGAATTCGTTTGCTTTCGCCTGAATCCAATTCGTGGCCACTCCGTCCGCCGGGCCGCCGCTCGGCGGGTTGTACTTGAACCCGCCGTCGTGCGGCGGATTGTGCGACGGCGTAATGACGATACCGTCGGCAAGCCCGGTCTTGCGCCCGCGGTTGTAAGTGAGAATCGCGTGGGAAATGGCCGGCGTAGGAGTGTATTCGTCGTCTTCCGCGATCATGACTTCCACACCGTTGGCCGCCAACACCTCAAGCGCGCTTGCCATCGCCGGCACGGAAAGCGCATGCGTATCCATGCCAAGAAACAGCGGGCCATCAATCTGGTGCTGCTTTCGGTACAGGCAAATCGCCTGACTGATGGCGAGGATGTGCCACTCATTGAAAGCATTTTTGAATGCGGACCCGCGATGTCCCGAAGTGCCGAACGCAACCCGTTGTTCCGGAACCGAAGGGTCAGGCCTCTCTGTGAAGTAGGCCGTGACGAGTCTGGGAACGTCCAGCAGCATCGACGCTTCGGCCGGCTTTCCGGCATATGGGCTTATATTCATGATGTTTCATCAAACACCCTGGGGGTATTTTCCGCAAGATCTCATCCCATTGGGTGACCGGCTGGTTGCATGTCTCAATGCCTTCGTTCTTAAAACGTCGCGGCCGTTCTCATCGAAGCAATTTCTTCCTTGCTCAGGGTTCGGATCCGGGCGAGGCGGCGCCGTGTGCGATGTTGTTTTCCGGCGTCGTACAGGAGCGCGCCTTTGTCATTCTCAATGAGGCATGGCATGGTTTCTGTGACATGGCTCACACCAAGCTTCGAAATGCTCTCCCACCGCCTTGTGCGTCAGCGGAAATACACGTGGGAAAGGCTTCAGCCTGACCCACTTCCAAGGCGCGGGCGCCCCATCTTCGCCGCGACGAGGGCGGGGTTTACGGTTTGAAGTTTGCAGGAGATTCACAACGGTGAAGCTCCGCCCCTGCGATGTATGTTCGTTTTGATTCGGTCTCAACCTTGCCGTAAATTAGCTCAGGCACCGGCCCTTGCAAGCGGTGCCCGGCTTGTTAAATCATGGAAAGCATCTGCAAGCATTCCAGGAGAAAAAGAAGATGGATCCGGCGTCCAAAGATGCATTGCAAGAACTCGCCCCGCAGGGAGTGCTGCGCGCGGCGATCAATCTCGGTAACCCCGTGCTGGCGCAAATGAATCCCGAAAGCGGCGAGGCCTGCGGCGTGTCCGTGGATTTAGCGCGCGAACTGGCAGAGCGCCTGGGAGTTCCCGTCCGGCTGGTTTTGTTCGATGCGGCCGGAAAAGTGTTTGAAGCCATCCAGTCCAATGCGTGGGACGTTGCTTTTCTGGCTCTGGATCCTGTGCGCGCGAAACAGATTCTCTTTACCGCGCCCTACGTCATGATCGAAGGAACTTACCTGGTACGCGACACGTCACCCTTTCATGCCATCGAAGATTTCGACCAGCCGGGCGTGCGGATTGCTGTTGGAAAAGGGGCTGCCTATGATCTTTTTTTAACGCGCACATTGAAACACGCCGAATTGGTACGAAGCGACACTTCCGCTGGAGCCATGGAATTGTTTTTTGATGCCGGATTGGAAGCGGCTGCGGGAGTGAAGCAGCCCCTGGCCGAATTTGCGCGCGCGCACTCCGGGCTTCGCGTGATTGACGGCAGATTTACCTCGATCGAGCAGGCGATGGGAACGCCGAGAGGGCGGCCGGCGGCGAGGGAATTTCTGCAGTCCTACATCGAGGAGATGAAGCGGAGCGGATTTGTCGCCTCGGCCCTGCAGCGTAGCGGGCAGCGCGGAGCGGGTGTAGCTCCGGCGCGCAACTCGTGGCCGAATTTCTAGTTTCGTTGATTTCCATTGATGTGATGTGCGGCGATTTATACTTTTGCAGTCGATGCCGGCAGAACCGGACTGCGTGGCAAGGCAACAGGTCTTGCAGGCGAACAACAGCTCAGCCGCCGCGTCCTATTGACGGGTTGTTTTGCCTGACTTAGACTGCGTGCCGGCAGGTCGGGCGCACGGCAGCCCTAAGGTTCGATTTTTGCCCGCCTTTCGCGGTATTTCGGGGCCGATTCGCCGGGCCATTTCGCAGGCAGCTGCTCCGTGGACGCAAATCAACGAGAGTGAGACACTCAGGATTTCCCTTCCGGCCCCGAGCAGTGTTCCGCGTGCCGTTGCAGGGTTAGCGACGTCATGATCATCGATATCCATCCCCATGTAATCAGTACCGACACGGTCCGTTATCCGAATGCGCCGGTTGGCGGCCGCAAATCGGACTGGTCGCGCGAAAGACCGGTGAGCGCGGAGGAATTGATTTCCGCCATGGATGACGCGGGCATTGCGAAATCAGTTCTGGTGCAGGCTTCCACTTGTTACGGCAATGATAATTCGTATGTGGCGGATTCGGTAGCCGCCCACCCGGACCGGTTCACAGGCGTTTTTTCCGTGGACCCGCTCGCCCCCGACGCGCCGGAGAAAATCCGCTACTGGGCGGGGCGCAAGCTGACGGGAATGCGCCTGTTCACCGCGGGCAGTACGATGCCAAACCAGGCAAGCTGGATTGACGATCCGCAATCCTTCCCCGCGTGGGAGTGCGTCAGCGAGTTGGGAATCCCCGTGTGCATGCAAATGACGGTGAAAGCGATTCCGCAGCTCGTTCACATTCTGGAGCGGTTCCCGAAAGTTACGGTCATTTTGGATCACCTGGCAAAACCCTCCCTGTCCGACGGGCCTCCTTACTCCGGCGCGGCCGACGTGTTTCGGCTGGCCGATTATAAGAACCTGTATTTGAAAGTCAGCCCGCACACCGTCGCGGAAGCCCAGAACGGCAAGGCCACTCACGCGACCTTCTTCCCGATCCTGGTATCAAAATTCGGAGCTTCGCGGATCGCGTGGGGATCGAACTACCCAACATCCAAAGGAACGCTTCCGGAACTTCTGAAAGCTTCTCAAGCGGCTATGTCCGCGTTGTCCGCCGAAGATCGCGACTGGATTTTCGCCAGGACGGCGCTGATCCTTTATCCCGTGCTGGCCGGAAAGTAGCGGCAAGGAAGTAAAGGCAAAGAATCGATGCCCGAAACACATCCCGCGCTGGCGCTGCAGACACTGCTGGCGGCGCACCCCAACACCATCGCCGTGAGAAACGGGGAACTCCGATCCCCGCTGGTAAATTTTATTTTTGCGGACGTCAAAACCGTGAACAGGGCGTTCAAAGCCGTCGTGCGGGAGCAGAAATTCGACCTGGCCGAGATCGCCATCGTAACGTTTCTGCAGGCGAAGGCGTACGGCAAGCCGTATGTTCTGATGCCCGCCGTGATTGTCGAGCGCGGCCAGCATCACACGATCTTTTACAATCCGGAACGCGGCCATCTGAATCCCGGCGACCTCAACGGCCGCAAAGTGGGCGTCCGCGCATACACGCAGACGACCGGCGCCTGGGTGCGGGGCTTCCTGCAGGAAGACTACGGCGTCGATTTCCGGAGCATTCAGTGGATCACGTTTGAAGAGCCGCACGTCGCCGAGTTCGCCAATCCGCCCTGGGTGCAGCGCGCGCCGGAAGGCAAAGAGCTGCTGCAAATGCTGCTCGATGGCGAAATTGACGCGGCCATTTTCGGAAGCAAAAATCCCGAAAACACGTTCGTCCAGCCTTTGATCCCGGATGCGGCGGAAGTTGCGGGGCGCTGGGCCGAAAAAAACGGCGGCACGCCGATTAATCACATGATGGTGATCCGGGAATCCATCACCGAGGCGCGCCCCGATGTGGTCCGCGAGGTTTACCGCTTGCTGAAGCAGAGCGCGGCCGCAGCCCCGGCGAAACGTCCGGGCGGGCTACGATTCGGAGTCGAGGCGGCGCGCAAGTCGCTCGAAACCATCATTCGGTATTCCGAACGGCAGGGCTTGATCCCGCGCCGCTTCTCCGTCGACGAACTGTTCAACGACGTCACGCGCGCCCTGGACTAGGAACGCTCCATGCCACCGTCCTCAAGACTCGACGATAACCGGGCCGGTCACGCCGCAGCGGTTCGCCGCAAGCGTCCCTGGTACAAGGATCTGGCCGTGCAGATCCTGCTGGCGATGCTGCTGGGCGTCCTAGTCGGAATCGTGCGGCCGCAAAGCGCCGAGTCGCTCAAACCTCTGGGCGACCTCTTCATCAAGCTGGTGCGCATGCTGGTGGCGCCGATCATCTTCTGCACCGTGGTGCACGGGATTGCCGGCGTTGGCGAAGCCAAGAAGGTCGGCCGCGTGGCCATCAAAGCGCTGGTTTACTTTGAAGTGGTGACGACCATCGGCCTGGTCCTGGCCATGGTCCTGGTCAACCTCTGGGCGCCCGGCGCCGGCATGCACGTGGACCTGAAGTCCCTCGCCGGTGTCGCCGTGAAGACGCCTGCAAAGCCGGTCGGCTTCGCTCAATTCCTGCTGAATCTAGTGCCCTCAAGCGCCGTGGGAGCTTTTGCCGGGGGCGAAGTCATTCCCGTGCTCTTCTTCTCGCTGCTGTTTGCCTTCGGATTGCTCGCGCTGGGGCCGAAGGGCAAGCCGTTGGTTGAGGCCATTCATTCGGTCGCGCAAGTGCTGTTCAAAATGATCGGCTTCGTGATGTATATGGCTCCGCTCGGCGCGTTCGGAGCCATCGCGTTCACCGTCGGCAAATTCGGGCCAGGGACGCTGCTGTCGTTAGGCAAGCTGCTCGGCGAATTCTATATTTGCTGCGTGCTGTTTGTGACGATTGTGCTGGCCCCAATCGCCTGGGCCGCCGGCATTAATATTCTGCGGTTGATCCGCTATTTGGCGGCCGAACTGATGATTGTTGTCGGCACCAGTTCGAGTGAATCCGTGTTTCCGTCGGTGTTGGCCAAGCTGGAGCGGCTGGGAGTGGAGGAATCCGTCGTCGGCATCGTGCTGCCGGCCGGTTACTCGTTTAATCATGACGGCACGTGCCTGTACTGGGCCACGGTTACGGTGTTTCTGGCGCAGGCGGTCGGCATTCATTTGTCGATCGGGCAGCAGCTGGCGCTTCTGGCGACCATGTTGATCACGTCCAAAGGCGGCGCGGGAGTGGCCGGTTCGGCGATCGTCATTCTTACCATGACGCTTTCCGCCTCCGGCGTGATTCCCGTCGCCAGCGTGGGACTCATTCTCGGCGTTCATATTCTTCTGTCGGCCGCATTCGTGCCGGTAAACGTATTGGGCAATTCGCTCGCCACCATCGTGATCGCTCGCATGGAGGGAGCCGTCGATTTGCCGGCGCTACAAACAGCGCTGCGCAACGGCCCGGAAATGCTGCAGCAGGCGCCTGCGCTGCAGGATGCAGGCGCGCCAGCCCCGGAAGCGGCATTCGAAGGGGAGCACGAATAAATCCGCCGGAGCACGCCGATGCTGATTCCCCTGGGCAAGCGCCGGAAATAAGCCGCCGGAGAATCCCTGCGGGGGCGCTGCCAAAGCTCTGTCAGTTTGCCCGTCTTTTCACCACGATCCGCTTGCCGATTTCGATCGTCATCAAATCTTCGCTGACAAGCAAAGGCCCCGAGTAGGTCTTTCGAGCTTCGGCAAGTATGGCGGGACTCCCGCCATGCGCGTAGACGGCCAGCCGCGGCTTCACGCGGTTGAAGACCACGGCCGTCTGATCCGCCGTGGTATGCAGTTCGTGGATGATTTTTTGCTGTTGCGCGCGGTCGCTCGCCGACAGTTTTGGATTGGGAGGAAAAATCGGGGCCACTTCATGAATCAGCAGATCGACCCCCTGGGAATGTTTGATCAGGTTTTCTGAAAAACGCGTGTCGCCGGACATAGCAACCGAGTACCCTGCGTAATCGACGCGATACCCGAATGCGGGCTTTATCGGGCCGTGATCAACCAAAAACGCCGTGACCTTCACGCCTTTTTTTTCGTAAACCACTCCCGGACGAATATCCGTGCTGGCAGTGCGAATGCCGGCTTGGGGAAGCCGTGGGTCAAAAACGCTTCGAGCGCGGATATCCACCGCGAACGCTTTGCCCAGGTCATCCATCATGCTTCGGGTGCCCGCCGGACCCCAGACCTGCAGCGGGGTCTTCCGCCCTTTCAGCCAACCGATCAGAAGCAAGTCGGGGATGGAAAGGATATGGTCGGAATGAAGATGCGTGAGGAACAGTTTGTCAATCGCGCCCATGGAGACGCCGTATTCGGTCAGGCGTACCGCGAAGCCCCGGCCGCAGTCGAACAGAAGCTTGTCGCCACTGGATGTTTCCACGAGGATGCTGGGGCCCAGACGGTGAACATCCACCGACACACCGCCGCCGGAGCCTAGAATTGTGACTTTGAGCGGCGGCTCAGCCGCGGTAGCCGTTTTCGTGTCCGGTGATTGCGCATGCAGTGAAACACAGCTGATCAACAGAATTGTGATGGTGGCGAGCCAGATTTTTTTCACAGGGACCTCGGCAAAAACGTTTTTGAGCGTGCGCCGCCCGGAACAGGGTTGTCGCTGCTCCCGGTCTGCGAGTCAGAAGCATAATGTATCGCGCGATTGCAATCCATGCGAGCGTGCGGGATAGGGATTGCGGATGGATGAGCGGAAGGCGCGCCCCTGCCGCTGCATGGCAGATGTCCGGAACTGTGTAAAGGTCGCCGCGTTTTCGCCGCTGTTCCATGCAAACGAATCTGCTCGCCCCGTTACAATCTGACACGGGAATTGCCTTTGAGGCCCTTCGGTGGCGGAATTTCGTGTACTGTGGCTGCTTGTCGGAACCCATGCGAGTGGAACTCGAAACGCAAGAATGCAGGAATGGGTAGCCGGTATCTTTATCGAGTGCGATTTTCCGTCAGCCGAAAAAACACTTCAGATGGAATGAGTGCCAGGCAAAATGATGCGGCAAGATGACAAACAGGATCTGCAGCGAATCTACAGGACTCGCTTTGCTGGCAAGTCCGCCTATTGAATCGGAATCTGGCGCGTTTTGGTTTCCTATTTCGGACGGTGGGTGCCTCCGAAGGGCGCCGTGCTGGACCTCGGCGCGGGATACTGCGAGTTCATCAACAATGTTAGTGCCGGCACAAAATATGCCATGGATTTGAACCCCGAAATCCTGAATCAGGCAGAGTCGGATGTGAAGATTTTTCAGCAGGACTGCTCGGATTCGTGGCCGCTATTTGGAAAACAGTTTTTGGTGATTGCCCGGAAACCGGTGGGTGACGCGGATTCCGCCCCGAAACTGCGCGGCTGCTGCCGGATGAACTTCCGCCGCCAAATGTGACGGCGCGCGCACCCGCCGCTTCTCACAACCACGAACGGCAATCACGACGTCCCGGCGTCAGCGACTCTCAAAATCGAGTCGCAAAACGGAATCGCTAAATCGAGTCAGTAAACCTTCCACCCGTGGTCCGGGCATTTGCGGCGGGTGGCCATCGATGGTCGCCCGGAAGTTCAAACCGCCTCCTAGGTTGCGCTACTCGCCCAAAAGCAAAAAACACACAGGCTGAAGCCTGTGCTACTGGCGGGGGGCATTTAGTAGCACAGGCTTCAGCCTGTGTGGGGTTGTGTGTGGTTTTGGTTTTTCTTTTGAGGAAAAGAAAAAACAGGAAGCTCAAATGCTGGCCAATCCGCGGGCCGCGTCTCACAACCTTGAACGGCAATCACGACATCCCGGTGTCAGCGAATTTGCGGCCGCAAAACGAACCCCCACGCGCCGCCCGTCAATAGTTGGCTGGTTTTACGAATCCCCCCGTCAGTGGAGATGCCTGCGGGGCAAAATTCAGCAGCTCTGGCTCGCTCCAATACGGGCCGACGATCTGGGCGCCCAGGGGCAGTCCCTCTTTGCCAAGCCCGAGCGGGATGTTCAAGGCGGGATGCCCGGAAGCGTTGAAGCAGGCCACGAAGGGCCACGCGTAATCGCCGTAAATCATTTCCGCGCCGTCATAGCGGAGTTTGCTCCCGATCATGGTTCTGGCGTAGGCTGGGCCGAAGCTTCCGGGGCAAATCAGGAAATCATAGTCGGCAAAGAAACGCTCCCACCTGGCCACGGCAAGGTGCCTGCGCAGCATCATTTCCCCATAATGGTTGGCGGACATTGCAAAGGCCTTGTCGAATTCCGTTCTGTATTTCTCCACTCCCTTCAGCAACGTTGAATTCAAATCCATCTTCAGGAATCGCCGCGCAATCCAGGGGAGACCCTGGGCGATGATGTACGGAAAAATTCCCATCCACAAATTGAGCGATTCTTCGTGCAGATTTCCCTCCGGCATCCGGTTTTCCACCCGGCAACCGTGTTGTTCCAGCTTTGCGGCCAGTCCCTGGATCGCACTGCTGACCTGCGCGCTCACGGGATGGCCGGGCCAGCCGTCCACCCACGCGATCCTGTAATCGTGCAGCGATTTTTTTGCGGGGACGCGCCATTCGATGCGAGGGATGTCCCGGTCACTTTCGTGAGGACCGACAATTATTTTCCAGAGCAGTTCGACGTCTTCGAGCGTTCGAGCCAGGGGGCCGGCCTGCGCCAGGTGCACGATGTAGGTTTTGGCGTTCTTGCGCAAGGGAACGTTTCCATGCAGGGGCACCGTTTTTTCGGTGGGCTTCAATCCGTACAGGCCGCAAAAATTCGACGGAACGCGGATCGACCCGCCCAGATCGCCTCCCAACTCAAGGGGCGAGAAACCTGCCGCCACAGCCGCGGCTCCCCCGCCTGTACTGCCGCCCGGAGTGCAATCGGTGTTGTAGGGATTCTTCCCTTCGGGATAGATGTCGCCCCACACCTGATAGTCCAACAGAAATCTGGGTATGTTGGTGTGGCCCAGGATCACGGCCCCGCTCTTGCGAATGCGGTCGACCACGACGGCATCCACGGGAGCGACGAAATCCTTGTGCATTTTCGAATTGATCGTGCTTCGCTTGCCTTTGATCCAGAACTGTTCTTTGATGGTTACCGGCACGCCGTGGAGCGGTCCCAGGAACTTTCCGTCCCGCGCCTGCCGGTCGCGTTCGGCGGCTGTTTCCATAGCCTCTTCCTCGAACAGGTCCACGACCGCGTTCAGCTCCGCATTGCGCTGCCGGATGCGCGTGACATGCTCTTTCACAATGTCCACGCTGCCGGCCCGCCCCTCGCGGATCAACTTGGCCAGTTCGCAGGCCGATTGGTAAATGTACTGTGGCATAGGACCGCCCCTTCCGGCCTGTCGTTATCGACTTCCGGCGGATTGACGCCTGGGAATGCCCGGCGATTCTTTCATACCTGATGGCAGACGGGTGATGACTTTTTTTTCGCGGATGGCTGACCCTTCGAAAACCACGAAAAATCGGCCACCCGAAAGTTCAAAACCGCCACATAGGGTGCGCCATCGGCCCCGCCCAAAAGCAAAAACCACACAGGCTGAAGCCTGTGCTATTGGAGGCGGTCTTTAGTAGCACAGGCTTCAGCCTGTGTGGCGTTTGGTTTTTGTTTTGATGAGGGAGAAAAAAACACCCGGAAGTTCAAAGGCTGCGCCACCCGCCGAAGCTCTACGGTTTAGCTGGCGGAGCAACAGTTAGATCGCAATCACTCGCTGCACGCAGCAACGGTTTCAGAACTGGTAATGCGAAACTCTGCCGCACCAAGGCTAAGCACCCAAAAATTCCGATCATGGAAAACACTACGAAAATCGAATGAAGCCGTCGGCCCGATAAAGATCCCGACAATGCCCTTAGAATACGCATAATGGAACAAATAGTTGGGGGCAGCGTCGAAAACCACCCATATGTCATTGTGCAACACTGACATGATTTTTGGAGGGAACTTGAGGCGCTTATAATCCGCCGCATCGGTGCATTTTCGAAAGTAAGCGAACGCAAATCCATGGTGGTCGGTTAGACATATTTGAAATTTATCACTGCAATCTTGGAGCCCTGTACTTCGTGAACGTGGTGTAACAAGAGTTCCAGTCCGTGTATCCAGTGTGATTACTTTTCCATTCGATGTCTTAAATGTAGCGTGGAACCCCGTGTGGCCCGACGATGCCGACTGCGCAGACGCGACCGAAACCAGCGTCAAGAGCAGAACGAGCACTTGGAGGCTGCGCATCATTCGCAACCTCCTGGCGGGTGGCGCACCCTTCCGGCCATTTTCTTGTTTTTGACGAGCGATCACCGTTGGATGATACCACTGCAGCACGTCAACGCAGAGTGACTGGGTCGGCTTTTCCGGGTGGCAGACCCTTCGCGCTTTTCGAAGGGGCTGGGTTTTGGTTTCCCCTCGACTCCATGGCCCGCAAACTCATTCGGATTTACGGACGCGGGCATCGCCATTTCATGGCGATGGACTTAACCACGTTTCAAAAAATATCTGAAAACACGATTACTTCCCGCTCAGTGCCAGCGCGCCGCCAATCACGCCCAGCACACCCGCCAACAGACCTCCCATCCCCACGAAGAAGTTCAGGGCTGAAGCAACCAGCACTAATGCGCCCCAGCCGCGACGTTGCCGGGGGTTGGTGTAAAGCATAACCGCGCCGATCAGCACGGCGATTCCCGCCAAAATACCAAACCACGGCCAGATCACTCCAAAACTCGCCATGCCGTGCCCGTACATCCAACCGCCCATCCCTCCGCCCATCCAACCTCCCATTCCGCGCCCGCTGCCCATCCAGCCGCCCATCAGGCCGCCCCGGCCGAAACCTCCCATCATGCTTCCGGCAGCCAGCATCCACAGGCCGGCCAGGAGCGAGAGCACAAACGCTGCCGTGGGTTGTTCCGATTTTTGGACCTGTTCGTCTGACATATTGAAAAACCTCCACGCCGGAATCTAATCATCCCTGCTGACTGAGAGATGTGACAGGAGTCACTGGCCGTTGCTTACAACGCATTTAGAGTAAGCCTGCGGCCAAAGAGAGGAAAATTTCTTCAATCGGAGAACGGGAGGGTGGCGTGCCAGACAACGGCCTGAACGCGTATGAAAGCGCCATTGTGTGCAACGCGGACTGGTTCCTCAGCCGGCAAACCCGCGAGGGCTACATCGATGCCGAAGGCGACGAGTTTTACGGAATACACGGCGACGCGACGCTGGTAGGCCATGCGGTGACGGTCCGCTGCTATGCCAGTGTCCTTACCGGATCGCCCATCTATCTTGCATCGGCACGGCGCTCGCTCGACTGGCTGGCCGCCCACCAGGATTCCAGAGGCGGATGGAGGAAACATTCCGCCTTCACACTGGATGGCGCGCAATGCGTGTTCGAAGGGTTCAACGCCTTTGAGCGAATCACCGGCGAACGTCGCTATCACCAGGTTCTGGTCAAAGCCGCCGATCGCATGATCACCGGCACGTTGGCAAGCGACGGCAGCCTGCTTCTCTCCGACATGATCGAAATCGGCGAGTACGCCCATTTCGCCTTTGTCGCCTGGAAGACGACCGAAGAACCACGCTTCCGTCAGGCGGGCGAGCGCCTTCTGGCGCATATCGAACGCAACTTCGATTCATCGGAGGGCATGTGGCGGCCCTTCGATTCGGCCATGCTGCGCCGCGACGCTCTGGCGCGGCTGCTGCGCCCAACGCTGCGCTGGGCCATGCTTCACCTGCCGTTGCGCGGCAGATTGGTTGCAAGGATCTCCGAGCACCTTGCGCCGCTGGCCGTAATCGATAGCTTCCCGCAATACGCCATGAGTCTGATGGATGCGGAATGCCTGCTCGACATGCTGGACGGCAGTTGCGACTTTCCCCGCCTCAAGCAACAGGTTCGCGCCACCATTGCCTGGACCGAAACCCATTGCCAGGGTCCTTTTCCCGGAAGCCTGGTGGAATCGAGGCGCCTGGATGGGGACGGCAGGCCGTGCGTTTACCCCATCCCTATCCTTAATGACACGCGCATGGCGGCGCTGTGGCCTGCCACCTGTCTTCTCATCGCCTATTGCGGCATGAACAATCACGTTTACCGGGAAAAGGCCGGGCGCGTGGCGGACTGGATACTGACGGTGCAGGATGATAAGGGCGGGTTCAGCAATTTTCAGAATCCGGATGGTTCGATGCGGCCATTGCAAAGCGGAAATGTGAATTTCTACGCTTCGATGGCATTGTGGCTGTTCAACGAAGTTTACAACAACGGGCGTATCAGGATGTTTACTGCCCGCAAACCGGCAACGAAACAATCTGAACTGGACTCTTTGAACTGAACTTGTGAACTGAATTGCGAGGGGGCTAAAAAGCGTCCGTGTGAAAACCCGATGCTGCTCCGTGCAGCGCCCGTCCGCCGCGGCGGACGGGCGCTGTCTTAAAAGACTACGGATGGAGCGAAGCCAGATAGGCCGTGATCGCCATGATGTCGTCCTGTGTCAGATTCTTGACGATTGGCCGCATCAATTCGGCGCCTGGGCCGTTGCGCGTGTATTGCTGAATATCATAGAGCTGGCGCCCGAGATAGCTGGGGGAACGCCCGGCCAGTGGAGGGAAATTTTCATTGCCTTTCAAACCCTCGCCATGGCATGCGGCGCACGCGACTGTCTTGCCGTTGCCGCCGCGAACGACCAGGTCCTCGCCTTTTTTGAGTGTGCCGACGGGCACGTAGACAATCCACGAGGCCTTGGGGCTGTGCAGCTCGGTTTGCTCGGCACTCACCGGCATTTCCAGCAGCTGATCTCCGATGGGCACAGTCTCATTTCCCGGCGAGGGGGCATAGTAAAAGCCCATCACGTTGTGGTACTTCGGAACAGTATTGGTCTCGACCACCTTGATCCACGGGGTCATTTTGAGCGAGGAGAAATATTTGGCGGCGGCGAGGGCTTCTTCCTTGGTCAAGCCCGCCGCGTTTCCAGCCATCGTAGCCGTATTTTTCTTCCCCGGATCCGCGGATTTTCGCGCGCCATTTTTGAAGTCGCTGAGTTGCTCCAGGATGTAGCCCTCGGGCAACCCGGCGAGGGGAGCATTTTCAGGACGGCCCAGGCCTGTGGGCAAGTGGCACCACGCGCAGCTGCCGACCCACGGATTTGCGGTAGGGGAACGGCGGTGCGCCACGATCTCCGGCATGGGAGGATGGTCGTTCGGGAACCAGTCCAGGGCATTGGCGCTATTGCGAAGCTGCTTGCCGGTATAGGTCACGCTGCTGCCCGGCAGATGTACGATCGCGGCGTCCTCTGCCGCTGTCGGCGGCGGGGCTGGTGGCCGAGGCGGGCCCACGGGCACGGCGTACGCCCAGGCCAGCGGATGTCGGACAGCATCTTTATTTTGGTTTTGGCCTTGCGGGGGCGGCGCTGCAATTGCCGCCGCGGAAAACAGCGCCATCACGCCAAACGTAGCCAAGACATGCGACCGAAAAAAATCCGCCATAAACGCCTCCAAAATCGCTCTGCGGTCCTGCAACGAACACTTCCTGCACGAACACGATAGAACAGCGAATGCCATTACGATTGCCGGCAAATCGCAAGGCCTGCAAACAGGCTCATGATCCGGCCGCCGGCGCCGAAGCTCCGCCGCGACCGTCCCGGCAGTTACCGCTCCGAAGTTGATACGGCCGGCCTTACGAATTTATCCGCCGCGACCGCCGCGTTGGGTTGCACACTGGTCAGCACCGTGGTGGATTGCCCGTCCACCCACGTTGCCGTCCATTGAAAGGGCATCTTGACTCCGTCAACCTCGCGATAATCAGAATAATCGATGTGCATGGGCGTAAAACCGAGCACCGTATCGATAAAGCGCGCCTGCCGGATCAGCAGGCCCGAATCCTTATCAAAAAACAGTTTCACGCGAGTTCCCCCAGGAGCGGTCCCCTCCACGACTTCCACGTTGTGGCCGTCGATCGTAACCGGCGGGAAGCCCACGTGCCAATGGCTTAAGTCCTGCTTGAGCATCGCGGGGAAGGAAAGTTCCGCATCC
>DATLTA010000147.1:0-12866 GCA_035533775.1 Candidatus Dormiibacterota bacterium
CCTGTGCTTTATACGTCCCAAGGACCAGGCTCTGGTGACCGCAACCATCATGGGATTTCTTTCCGGCCGGTAACGATTTCGCATTCCGAAGGACCGAAAGCAGCACCCCACACAGGCTGAAGCCTGTGCTACCTGAACCCACCCAGTAGCACAGGCTTCAGCCTGTGTGCCTTTGCTTGTTGCTTTTAAATGGGCCGACGGAAAAGCCTTTGAGGCACATTTGAATTTTCCAGGGGCCGAGGCGGGTGGCAAAGCTTTTGAGGAGCATTTGGACTGCCGGGTGGGCCAGCTTTTGAACTTCAGGGTGCCCGAACCCTCGCGGGTTTCCAGGGTCGGAGAGCGGGGTTTGGTTTCTTGAGGAGGATTTGGATTTATTCCCTAGTATCGCGCCACTTGCCCCCAATCGACCAAACGCAAAAAGCGAAAGGCAAACGCACACAGGCTGAAGCCTGTGCTACCTGAACCCACCAAGTAGCACAGGCTTCAGCCTGTGTGCCTTTGCTTTTTGCCTTTGCTGTGTGCTTTTGCCCTTTGCTAATGCGCCCGCGCCCGTAAATACGAATGAGTTTGTTGACCATGGAATTGGACGATCAAAACTCAAACCCTTCCAAAACCTCGAAGAATCTGCCGCCCGGAAAAGCCAAAACAGTCACTCTGCGTTGACGTACTGGAGTGGTATCATCCAGCGGTGCTTGCTCGTCAACAAGAATATGACCGGAAGGGTGCGCCGCCCGCGAAATTGGTGGGGCGTTTGGTTTTGTGTTTCCTAATTAGCGCACTTACGGTAGCCGCCGCACCGCAACATCAGAAAGTCGTTCCGGCGTGGAGTGCAGATCTGCGCTCTGCCGTTCAGGGTACGCCAGTTCCATTTATCTATGGCGGTCCCGACAAAATTAAGGGGATCCCAGTCACATCGTTATGGTTCTTAGACAATCACACAATAGTTGCTACTTTCGTGACCGACGAGGGTGAGGTTGGAAATCCGAAGCTTTCTGGCCGCAAAGGCGGGAGTCTCCCGCTGCGACTTCGGGCTGTGTTTCTTGATTCATCAAGCGGGAAGGTCACGGCCACGCGAGAATGGCCGTCCGAATCCAGAAATGCTGCCATTGTGGCTACTTTGGGCGGAAAGTTCGTCACGGAGACGGGATATAAACTGACACTTTTTGGCTCTGATCTGAAAGAGATTAAAAGCATAAACTTGCCGCGGGTACCATCGCCGGACGATAGGGGTTGGCGCGCAATACCTTCACCTACCGGCCAAAACATTCTCTTGAGAATGTTTTACCGAGAGTCAGGACGATGGCTCAGTATATGGATGTGGGTTGAAACTGACAGTCTTAAGGTGGTTCACTCGTGGGACGCTCCAGTAGATGGCATCCTCTCAATCACTGATAATGAAATTGCTTTTAGTACGATATGTACGCATTTCGGGTGCGAACCAAAACTTGAAATCAAGAGACCCTCCACGGACTGGACCATTATTGGACCAAGCGACAATCACGACGCATTTTTTGTAAACGGAGATCTGCTTTTCCTTCCTGGGGGACCTAACACACCGGCACTACTGATTCGTGCGAATGGAAAGGTAGTGTTCAGCGAAAAGATATCCTCGAAAGGTAGTGCATGGTGCGATCTTCCAGTCCGATCATCTGGCGGCAAGCGATTTATCGCTCCCGGACTGCCTTTGAAGGAGCACATCCGGCCTTGGACATAGATGGACATACAGTATTGAGATCACTTCTAGTCTTCGACATTTCATCGCATCGACAGCCTTACGTTCTTGATGTGAAGGGACCCAAAATCAAAGATCTTAGGCCTAATGATTTTGCATTATCGCCGGATGGATCGCAGCTCGCAGTTCTAAATAACGAGACAGTATATGTGTTCGCACTTCCACCGATACAGTGATGGGCGCGGACGCACTCTCCCGCTTCACATCGTCTCCCACAGCCGTTTTCAACATGTCAGCGCTGTAACCTTTGCTTTTCCCGTAGAACATCAAGTACAACGTCGGAAATCTGACGCCTGATCCCTTCAAAAACGTATATTTTCGGCGATTTCCTTCGAGGCGGTAGCGGTTCTGGATTCCGAATCTGGGAGAGTGGCCCCTCCGTCGCAGTTTTTCGAGTATCGGAGAGTGTGGTTTTGCTTCTTGGGGGATGATCTGGATTCGTTCTCCCCATCGCATCACAGGACCGAAAGCACCACCCCACACAGGCTGAAGCCTGTTCTACTGGGTGGGTTCAGGTAGCACAGGCTTCAGCCTGTGTGCCTTTGCTTTTTGCGTTTGCTGTGCGCTTTTGCCTTTTGCTAATGCGCCCGCGCCCGTAAATACGAATGAGTTTGTTGGATACGGAACTGGAAGGTCAGAACTCAGCCCCTTCGAAAAACGCGAAGGCCCTGCCAGCCATCATACCGCCGCAGGACCAGGCTCTGGTGATCGCAACCGTCAAAACAGATATTTTCGATGATTTATTTCGGGCCGGTAGCGAATCCGTATCCCGAATTAACGCAAATCGCTTGACTATTCGCTTTTACTTCGCCTAAAGTGGAGGCGCAATCCAGGAGCGCTCGATGACACTGACGAAGCGGCAAAAAGAAGTCCTCGATTTTCTGGTCACCTTCCACAACAAGCACGGCTATTCGCCAAGCTTCGAGGAGATCGCCCGGTCGCTGAAATTGACTTCACTCGCCACGGTCCACAAGCATATCACCACGCTGGAACGCAAAGGATTTGTCCGGCGCGGCTATAACCAGAGCCGTTCCATCGAAGTGATGCAGTTGCCCAAGCAGGTGCGCGAGCAGGTGCAGGAGCGCAACGCGACCGAGTTGCCGCTGCTGGGCCGCATTGCCGCGGGCAGGCCGCTCGAAGCGGTGGAAGAGCGCGAAACACTCTCGCTCGGCGAGTTTGCGCGCTCCGACAAGACGTTCGTGCTGCAAGTCAAGGGCAGCTCCATGATTGACGACCACATTCTGAATGGCGATTACGTGGTCATCGAGCCCACGCAGGTGGCCAATCCGGGCGAAATCGTTGTGGCGCTAGTGAAGAATGATGAAGCCACCCTCAAACGCTTTTACCGCGAGGCGGGGGGGAAGATTCGCCTGCAGCCGGCAAATTCGGAGATGGCTCCCATCGTTATTCCTGCGAGCGACGTGAAAATTCAAGGCCGCGTCGTCGGCGTGCTGCGCAAGTATTGATTCCCGTTTTGGAATGAGCCGGTGGCGCGGGCTGTATTTTTGGTTTGCCTGACGAGGCATCGCTTTTCTGTTGCGCAAGGTTTTACCTTCCGGTATTGTTTGGCTCCCCAGCAGGGCTTCCAGCCCGTGTTACTTTCAGGAACAGCACGCCCGATATCCCCTTGTCCCATTTTTGTGCAGGGGGCTACAGTGTTTTCCACCCCGGCTCAGTACCATCTGTACCAAAGTAATGCTTCTGACCGAGGAGGCCAGAATCAATGTGGGGAAATAAGAAACCAGATACGCCGCAACCGACTACCGCGAAAGCTCCGGAAACACCAGCACCGGTAGCGAAGCCGGCTTCGGCAAAAACGGAGGCAATAGCCATGAGCACTGATGCCATGCGTCCGCTGAGCACAACGCCGTCCGGTTCAACCGCCCGGCTTGGCGCCAGCTTGCATGTGAAGGGTGAAATTTCCGGCAACGAAGATCTGCATATCGATGGCAGCGTCGAGGGGCTGATTCAGCTCGAAGACCGCAAACTGACCGTGGGCGCCAGCGCGAAGCTGACCGCCGACGTGGTGGCGCGCGAAGTTGTTGTCTATGGCAGCGTAAAGGGCAATTTGAGGGCCCGCGACCGCATCGAAATCAAGAAGGATGGGTCGGTGGTTGGGGATCTGACCACCGCGCGCATCATGATTGAGGACGGGGCGTACTTCAAAGGCTCCATCGAGATCGATCGCTCCGCATCCGGCAGCGACACCGATCTTGAAAAGCCCGCGTTTTCCCGAGCCGTCACGGCCACCGCCGCGACGTCTCCGGCGCACACGGCCGCGACGAAGTCCTCGTCCTAGAACCAGCCTTTTGCCTCCGCCTGCCGGGCGGGCAGGCTCGCCCGCGGTGCCGCGCCTAGACGCGTTGCACCGCGCGGCGATGGCGTCCTCCAACCCACGCGTCAACTTCATGCCTGGGGAGCGCCAGCCAAAGCGCGCAAGTTTTCCGTTCCTGATTTCTGGCTATTTCTGGCTGCGGTCCTGACTACGCCTGATTGATCTACCCGACGGAACCAATCGCGGGCCACTCTGGAAGAAAAGCCTTCATTGACAAAAGTACGCGCACCCGATAATGTCTAAGTTTGACTATTCATGGAAAGGTGTGACTGAGCACATGCGTACGTATGTTCCCCGGGGACGGGATACCGAAGAGATCGAACAGGGCGGCGGTTGGTTTGTCGTGGATGCTTCCGGACTCGCAATGGGCCGTGTAGCCACGCGCATCGCGCGCATTTTAATCGGCAAGGACAAGGCAAACTATACGCCCTATCTGGACTGCGGGGATCACGTCATTGTAATTAACGCCGATAAGATCCGGCTCACTGGCAACAAGCTGGAACAGAAAATCTATCGCCATCACAGCGGCTTTCCGGGCGGTTTGAAGGAAGTTCCGGCGAAGCGTTTGCGGCCCACGCGCGCGGACTGGATGTTGCGCGAAGCGGTGCTGGGCATGCTGCCGAAGAACAAGCTGCGGGCCCTGCGCGCCAAGAAATTGCGTATTTATCTGGACGACAAGGGTTTGCACCGCCACGACGGCCAGAAACCACAACTGCTCGCTCAGTAGCAAGCCGCGTCGCCGATCGTTACACTTTTTGAATTTTCTGGATTTGTGAGGAGGAAAGTTGAGTTCCAGCGTACAGCCTGTAGAAGGCGCGAAGCAAAAATTTTACGGCACCGGTCGGCGCAAGGAATCGGTCGCGCGCGTGTTTTTGACGTTCGGGTCCGGAAACGTTTCCATTAACGGCCGCACCGTGGACGAATATTTCCGCAACGTGAACTGGCGCAATCGCGCCGTGGAGCCCATGAAGTTTACCGAAACGTCGGGCTCGGTTGACGTTGTGGCCACCGTGAAGGGTGGCGGCGTGGGAGGACAATCCGGCGCGCTGCGCATGGGGCTTTCCCGCGCACTCTCTTTGTTCAATCCGGAACTGCGCGCGGGTTTGCGCAAGAACGGCTTCCTGACGCGCGATTCGCGCATGAAGGAACGCAAGAAGTACGGGCAGAAGGGCGCCCGCAAGCGCTTCCAGTTCAGCAAGCGCTAGACGTGTTTTGGCGCGGGCTCCGATGTTTCGCCGACCGCTCCGGCCTAGCCGGCCGGATCGGCAAAAAAGGGGAGTCCGCCACAGTTCGGTCCCGGTTTGCCGGGACAAATTCACGGCCGGCAAGGAGCCGGCAATAGGATGTTCGGTCCCGGTCCGGGGGTGTCGCACGATGGCCCGGGGCGCGCAAGCATCTATCTCCTGAGGAGGAACGTTGGCAGTTGAAATTACGATGAAGGAATTGCTGGAGGCTGGAGTTCACTTTGGCCACCAGACCCGCCGCTGGAACCCGAAGATGAAGGAATATATTTTCGGTGAACGCAATGGAATCCACATCATTGATCTCCAAAAAACTTTGAAGCTGTTTCGCGAGGCCTCCCGCTTTGTGGGCGAACTCAGCAGCAACGGCAAAACCGTTCTTTTCATTGGAACCAAGCGCCAGGCGCAGGAATCGGTCGCCGAGGAAGCCAATCGCTGCGGCATGTTCTACGTGAATCACCGCTGGCTGGGCGGCACGCTCACCAACTGGTCGACCCTGCAGAAATCCATCAAGCGCCTGAAGACGCTGAAAGCGATGACCGAAGACGGCCGCATGGCGCTCCTTTCGAAAAAAGAAGCCGCGCGCCTGGATCGCGAAATGAAGCACCTCAAGCAGAATCTGTCAGGCGTGGAAAATATGACGGCGCTGCCCGACGCGATGTTCGTCATCGATTCCCACGCCGAAGCGATTGCGGTTCGCGAAGCGCGCCGCATGGGCGTACCTGTCGTTTCCATCGTCGACACCAATTGCGATCCGGATCAGGTGGATTGGGTCATTCCGGGCAATGATGATGCGCTGCGCGCGATCAAGCTGTTTACATCGAAAATTTCCGACGCCGTGATCGAAGGACGCCAGGCGTACGAGCGGTCGCAAATCGCCGATCAGAAGGCCGCCGCCGATGCCCTCGAAGCCGGGGACAAAGTCGAGTATGTGGACACCAGCGCTTACGAATCCTACGAGAAACAGGAAGGGGACTTCGTCGAGCCGACTGCTGAACCCGCTGCCGAGTCCCTGGCTGAACCCGCTGCCGAACCCGAGCCTGAATCCAACAGTTCTGTAAAAGACGCCGCCGAACCGGTGTGAGCCGGGAGCCCCGGTTCACGGGGCCGCGCGCGGGCGGCTTTGTTTTCTAATCCTAGAAACTGCAGATGATAAAGGAATACATACAGCTATGACAAATTCATCCGATTCCACCACGCCGGTCAATATTCCGGCGCAGCTTGTGAAGGACCTCCGCGAGCGCACGGGTGCTGGATTTGCCGATTGCCGCTCGGCGCTGGTCGAGGCGAAAGGCGATATCGAAGGCGCGATCGACGTATTGCGGAAAAAGGGGCAGGCCGCCGCGCAGAAGAAGTCGGCGCGGCAGGCCACCGAAGGCCTGATCGGCCATTACATTCATGCGGGCGGAAAAATCGGAGTCATCATCGAGGTAAATTGCGAGTCCGATTTCGTCGCGCGCACCGAGGATTTTCAGCGCCTGTGCCACGACGTGGCCATGCACATCGCCGCGCTCGATACCCGGTACGTCCGGCGCGAGGAAGTCACCTCGGAAATTCTCGACCGCGAGCGCGAGATCTACATGGCGCAGGCCCGCGCGACCGGCAAGCCCGAGCCGGTGATCGAAAAAATTGTCAACGGCAAGATGGAGAAGTTCTATGAGGAAAACTGCCTCTACGAACAGCACTTCATCAAGGATGAGTCGGTCACGGTTGGCGAGATGGTTGCCCAGATGATTCATAAACTGGGCGAGAACATTTCGATTCGCCGCTATGTCCGTTTCAAGGTTGGAGAAAGCGCCGGAGCCTCCGCCGAGCCGGCCGCGGTTGTGGCCGCTCCAGCGAGCTAAGCCGTTCCCGGCGATTTCAGGGGAGCGGGAATTTGGTTTCGGGGAAATTGCCATTTTGCCGCGCTCGCCCCACAAATACGGGGCAAGCTGGCGCGCTTTGCAAGGCTGCCATCCGCGGAGGCTTCGCGAAATTTTGCGCGAGAGCCGTGCGGCGAGGATGAATCTTTGCTAGAATGCCCGCCGAGAGCATGAGCAACGACGACCGCACGTCCCAACCAGGCAGTACCCCACCGGCGCCCACTTACAGACGCATCGTCCTAAAACTTTCCGGAGAATCCTTTCAGGGTTCGCAGGGATTCGGCATCGACGCCGAGACCGTTCACAGCATTGCCCGCGAAGTGAAAGAAGTGAACGATCTGGGCATTCAGATGGCGATTATCGTCGGCGGAGGGAACATCTTCCGCGGGACGCGCCAGAAAGCGCTTTCCATCGATCGCGCCACCGGCGATTACATGGGCATGCTGGCCACCGTCATCAACGGCCTGGCCCTGCAGGATGCGCTTGAAAAGCAGGGCGTGCTCACTCGCCTGCTGAGCGCGATCGATATGGCGCAGGTGGCCGAACCCTTCATTCGCCGGCGCGCCATGCGCCACCTGGAAAAAGGCCGCGTCGTGATTTTTGCCGCAGGCACGGGCAATCCTTATTTTTCCACCGACACGGCCGCGGCGCTGCGGGCCATGGAAATCAAGGCGCACGTGATTTTGAAGGCCACGCGCGTGGACGGCATTTACGACGCGGACCCGGAAAAAGTCCCGGACGCGAAAATGTTTGACCGCATCACATACCTGGAAGTCATCCAAAAAGGACTCGCTGTCATGGACTCCACCGCCATCTCGCTGTGCATGGATAACCGGATGCCCATCATTATTTTCAATATGAATATTCCGGGAAACATCCGCCGGGCGGTGATGGGAGAAAAAGTGGGATCCACGGTGACGGCGGGATAAACGGAATCCGGAGCGGAGAGCAATGACGACCATTTCGAACAGCAAGGAAGCGATGGTGCAGGCGCGCACGCGGATGGAAAAAGCGGTTGAGGATTTCCGCAAGGAGCTTTCCGGGATGCGCACGGGCCGCGCCAATGTCACACTACTCGACCACATTCGCGTCGACTATCACGGCACAGCCATGCCGGTGAACCAGCTCGGATCGCTTTCCGTGCCCGAGCCCTCCATGATCGTAATATCTCCCTGGGATCCCGGGGCCGTGCCGCTGATCGATAAAGCGATTCGCACGTCCGATCTGGGCCTCAATCCCACCAACGACGGCAAGATCGTCCGCGTGCCGGTTCCTCCGCTCACCGAGGATCGCCGCAAGGACATCGTCAAGAACATGCACAAGGTTTTGGAAAATCACCGCACCGCTGTGCGCAATATCCGGCGCGACATCAAGGAAGCGGTGGACAAGCTGGAGAAGGAAAAAAAGATCAGCCAGGACGAGCAGAAGCGTTCGCTCGAAGAACTCGACAAGGTGACTCACTCGGAAACGAAAAAAATCGAAGATCTCGCCGCATTCAAGGAAAAGGAACTCCTCGAGGTCTAGAGCATCCCAGAGCATCGAAGTGCAGGACCGAACTGCAGCAGGGCAAGCCCCCCTCCGCGGCGCCTGCCAGGCCTGCGATGTTTGGGGAAGCGCGCCGCGGGCAAAGATATTTGAAAATTGGGGAATTCAACGCCGGGTCGATCTAAGGGCATTCAATTACTAAGTACTTTAACATAAATGGTTTAGGCGGTTATGGCTGCCGGTCTTTTAGCGCTGTTCCCGGGCCACAAAGCGGCCCGGGTGCCTGGACAAGCGCCTGAACGGGTGCTCGAAATTGTTCGCCCGAAAAGAAATTCCGCCGGCCCGGTGGGGTCTCGGTGAGGCGAATACGGGTCCCGGCCGACGAAGGCAGGCGAAGTCCGGCGAAGAAAAAAATAAGGCGAAAGAGTTTTCCACTGGCGTCGCAGGATTTTTGTTTGACATAGCTTATAGCTTTGCCTATACTTACGGCTTCGTCAGGGATAGTTTTGCCCTGTAGTGAAAGGGAATGTCTTCAAACCCCGGAACAATGTACGAAGGATCGGGGGTTGAAGAGCGGCCGGAATGGGACGCCAGTCCCGCAAAGCCGAGTTACCCTCTCCGCTTGGACCAGAAAGTATCTGCTCACTGGTAGTAGTGCGGGGATAGTTGTCGGGTGCTCCGGATTCGCCACCGTACCCTTTCTTTGCGTGAACTCCACGACACGCTGCACTGCGGAATTTCGCGGTGTGGAATGTGAAGTGAATACTAGATCGTTTGAGGGAGAGCCGTGCCGACGTTTGCACAACTGGTTCGATCCGGGCGGGATCTGATCCGCACCAAGACTAAGTCCCCTGCATTGCAGGGATGTCCCGAAAAGCGCGGCGTATGCATTCGCGTGTACACGCAGACGCCGAAGAAGCCGAACTCCGCTTTGCGCAAGGTTGCCCGAGCCCGCCTGACCAACGGCATCGAAGTCACAACGTACATTCCCGGGATCGGCCACAATCTGCAGGAGCACTCGATCGTGCTCGTGCGCGGCGGCCGCGTGAAGGATTTGCCCGGCGTGCGTTACCACATTATTCGCGGAACGCTCGACGCTGCAGGCGTCGACAACCGCAAGCAGGGGCGCTCGAAATACGGCGCCAAGCGGCCCAAAGCCGCACAAAAGTAGGAGATCGCGGATGCCCCGTAAAGGATTCGTTCCACGACGTGAGGTTCCGGCCGATTCCGTATTCGGAAGCGACCTGGTTCAGAAATTTATCAATTCGATGATGTGGGATGGCAAGCGCTCGAACGCGCAGCGCATCTTCTATGGCGCGATGGACCAGATCGCGCAGAAGACCAATGGCGATGCCCTGGCGGTCTTCAAGAAGGCCGTCGACAACGTCAAGCCCGTGCTGGAAGTGAAGACGCGGCGCGTGGGCGGCGCCAACTATCAGGTTCCGGTCGAAGTGAATCCATTCCGCAGGCAATCGCTGGCCATTCGCTGGCTGCTGCTCTATGCGCGTACGCGCGGGGGCAAGACGATGACCGACAGGCTGGCCGAGGAATTGATGGATGCGGCCAACGCTCGCGGTGGCGCCATGAAGAAGAAGGAAGACGTTCATCGCATGGCGGAAGCCAACAAGGCATTCGCGCACTATCGCTGGTAATGGGTGATTGGGATTTTGTGATTTCGCCGGCATAGAAAGCCGGATTATTTTTCAAGCTGCAGGGAGAAAGTAACGGGAATTCAGTAATGGGGCGCAATAAACAACTCGCGGAAACGCGCAACATCGGCATCATGGCGCACATCGACGCCGGCAAGACCACTTCGACCGAGCGCATCCTGTTCTATACGGGCGTGACGTACAAGATCGGGTCGGTCGACGAAGGCACGGCCACGATGGACTGGATGGAGCAGGAGCGCGAGCGCGGCATCACAATTACCTCGGCTGCGACGACGGCATCCTGGAAGCGTAGCGGTACCGACTTCCTGATCAATATTATTGACACGCCGGGCCATGTGGATTTCACCGTGGAAGTCGAGCGGTCGCTGCGCGTGCTGGACGGGGCGGTCGCGATTTTTGACGCTGTCGCCGGCGTGCAGCCGCAATCGGAAACGGTCTGGCGCCAGGCGGACAAGTACCGCGTTCCGCGTTTGGCCTTTATCAATAAGATGGACCGTACCGGCGCCGATTTCGATCATGCCGTGCGCACGATGCGCCAGCGGCTGGGCGCGCATCCGGTTCCCATCCAATGTCCCATTGGCAAGGAAGACCTGTTCATCGGCATCATCGACTTCTTGGAAGAGCATGCGGTTATCTGGCTTGAGGAAACCCTGGGCGCGAAATTTGAAGTCTTTGAAGTTTCCAAGCTATGGGATGCGGCGTTCGTGGCCACACGGCCGGATATTGCCGCGGCTCTGAAGATTTCAGCGCTGGACGAGGCGTATTACAAGGAACATCGGGAAAAGGCGATCGAGTATATTGCCGAGCACGACGACGCGCTGGTGGAAAAATTCCTGGGCGGGGAGCCGATTTCCGTCGAGGAACTGCGCGCCTCCCTGCGCCGTTCGACGATTGCCTTGAAACTGGTGCCGGTACTGGCGGGTTCGGCCTTTAAGAACAAGGGAATTCAGCCGCTGCTCGATGCGGTGGTGGATTACCTGCCATCGCCGCTGGACGTTCCCCCGGTCGAGGGCGTTACCGCCAACGACGAAGTGGAATTGCGGCTCGCCAGCGATGACCAGCCGTTCTCGGCCCTGGCGTTCAAGATCATGACCGACCCGTTCGTCGGCCACGTGACCTACATTCGAGTCTATTCCGGCGTGCTGAAGTCCGGCAGTTACGTTTACAATTCCACCAAGCGCACCCGCGAGCGTGTTGGACGCCTGCTGCGGATGCATGCCAACAAGCGCGAGGAAATCGAAGCGATTTATGCGGGCGACATTGCCGCGTGCGTGGGGCTGAAGAGCGTGACGACCGGCGACACGCTGTGCGACGAGGCGAATCCCGTCGTCCTGGAGAACATTGATTTCCCGGCGCCCGTGATTTCCGTGGCGATTGAGCCGAAGACCAAGGCGGATCAGGACAAGCTGGGCCAGGCCATGCAAAAGCTGGCGCAGGAGGATCCGACCTTCCGTGTGTTCTCCGATCCGGATACCGGGCAGACGCTGATCTCCGGCATGGGCGAGTTGCATCTGGAAATTATTGTGGACCGCATGATGCGCGAGTTTGGCGTGCAGGCGACCGTAGGACGTCCGCAAGTCGCTTACCGCGAAACGATTCGCAAGAGGGCTGGAGCCGAGGGCAAGTACATTCGTCAGACCGGCGGCCGCGGCCAGTACGGCCACTGCGAAATCGAAGTGCTTCCGCTGCCATCTTCGGCGCATGAAAATATGCATGAGATGTCCAGCGATGAGCTGGATGCCCTGGCCAAGGAAGTGGGCGGTTCCGGCGGCAAGTGGCGCTTTGACAAAGAACACCGCATGCTGTTCATCGACAAGACGGTGGGCGGCTCGATTCCCAAGGAATTCATTGCCCCGATTGACGCGGGCATCCGCGAGGCCATGGAAAATGGCATCCTGGCGGGCTACGAAATGGTGGATATCGCCGTCCTGCTGGTCGATGGCAGCTATCACGACGTGGACAGCTCTGAAATGGCGTTCAAGATTGCGGGCTCGATGGCGTTCAAGTCGGCCTGCGCCAAGGCCAGCCCGGTATTGCTCGAGCCCATCATGAAGGTGGAAGTGGTTACGCCGGAAGAATACATGCCGCAAGTGTTTGGAGACTTGAATTCCCGGCGATGCCAGATTCAGGGAACCGAAACGCGCGGCGGCGCGAACGTGATTCGCGTGGAAGTGCCGCTGGCCGAGATGTTCGGCTACGCCACCGATGTGCGCAGCCGCACGCAGGGCCGCGCAAGCTTCAGCATGCATTTCTCGCATTATGCCGAGGCTCCGTCGTCGGTCGCCGAGGAAGTGATTGCGAAATCGACGGGCCGGTCGACTCGCGCGTAAGGGTTGCTCGGCAGAAAAAATATTTTAGCTGGATTCAAGCGAACGTAACCGGTGAGGAGCTGACACAGCGATGGCGAAGGAAAAATTTGAGCGAACAAAGCCGCACCTGAATATCGGAACGATCGGGCACATCGATCATGGCAAGACGACGCTGACGGCGGCGATCACGAAGGTGCTGAGCAAGCACAACGCGAAGGTGGCATTTCGG
>DATLTA010000148.1:0-8524 GCA_035533775.1 Candidatus Dormiibacterota bacterium
CCGAAATGCCACCTTCGCGTTGTGCTTGCTCAGCACCTTCGTGATCGCCGCCGTCAGCGTCGTCTTGCCATGATCGATGTGCCCGATCGTTCCGATATTCAGGTGCGGCTTTGTTCGCTCAAATTTTTCCTTCGCCATCGCGTCAAGTCCTCTTTATTTTGGCGGGCTCCCCTTCAAAATACAGGGTCAACCAGTAGAGCCCTGACAGGAAACCAAATCTTTGGAGCGGGGGACCGGATTTGAACCGGCAACCATCGCCTTGGAAGAGCGAGACTCTACCGTTGAGTTACCCCCGCCCAGCCTTCCACATACGAACAACCTCTGGAGCCTGGGACCGGGATTGAACCGGTGACCTCGTCCTTACCAAGGACGCGCTCTACCATCTGAGCTACCCAGGCGATTTCCGTTTGCCGCATAGAGCGCAATCTTGCATCACTGAATAAAGAAAAATCCGCTCGTTGGATTTCACAACGCGCCCCAGTCTCATGAACGGAATATCCCGCTCTGAACCAGTTCGCGCTTCAGGTCTTCTCCTGCGGTGCGATCAGATGGTGGACGGGGGAGGATTCGAACCTCCGTAGCCCGCAAGGAGCGGCAGATTTACAGTCTGCTGGTTTTAGCCACTCACCCACCCGTCCGCACGGGGGGAATCGAACAAAGAAGGTCACTGAGCATCCGCGAAGTTTTAAAAGACACGATGACGCATTCTTCGCGATACAGGAACCTGCCTCCCGCAAAAAATTGGGATTCATCCCCTGAATCAAAAAATTTTTAGCAGAGCTGGCGGAGGGATTTGAACCCCCGACCCTCTGATTACAAATCAGATGCTCTACCAACTGAGCTACGCCAGCACGGCGCAAACCGAGGAAATATAACAAAAGGGTACGGTAATTGCAAGGGCCCCCTGTGGAAGACCTGTGCAAACTTCGCCTGCCGGTTAATGGGCTCAGGACCGAGCCCACACCCATGTCTACTCCATCAAGACCGCGCTGGAAACTCAATACTACACCTTTGCGCCGCCGCCGGGGAACAATCTTTATAGCCTTTCCCTGCGGGCAGTATTTGGCGATATCCCAGCCGCCATCGCTCGCCCAGCATCACATCTTCAATGTCCGTGGCGCGTCCAGACCGACAGTGAGAGAATACAGCACGGAGGAAACGCGGGTGCGCATGCGCAGTAAAATTCTGTTCACAGCGGCGGTGCTTGCGACCGCAGGAATTGCCGCGGCCTTCCTGTTGTACGGGAACTTCCGGCGCAGCGAAACCACGCACGCCTCCCCGGCCCCGGCGCTGCTTTCCGCGCTGCCCGCCGGAGCGCCCACGCTGATCTTCATTGATCTCGCGGCCGTGCGCGCTTCCTGGTTTTACCAGCATCGTCCGGACAAGGGACCCATCGCGGTGCCCGATAAGAGCTATGCGGATTTTGTGCGCTCGACTGGATTCAATTTCGAGAAAGATCTGGACCGGGTAGCGGTGGGCGCATGGCCCGCTGCACCGGGGGAAAAGGAAAGGAAAGCCGTCATCATCGCCGAGGGCCGCTTCGATCGCGCAAAAATTCGCGACTACGCCATGCGCAAGGGAAAACTCGAACGCCAGGATGGGCACGAAGTATTTCTGTTCCCTGCGAAAGATCCGGGCCAGTGGAACGCCATCACGTTTCTGGACGATCATCGAATCGCGCTCGTCCAAGGCGAGAGCGTCGCGCCGCTATTCTCCGCCCATTCCAATGCTTCCGCCGCCGATCCCGCGCGGGAGCGCGCCTCTCGCGTGGATGGCGCCGCGGTATTTGCCATCACTCGCGTGCCGCCGATTCCGGACAACTTTGCCCCCGGCGGCGTGCAATCCGCGCAACTGGCAAACCTGGCGCGTTCGGTGCAATGGGTCACACTGGCGGCGCGGCCCGAAGGAGATGATGTGCGTGTATCGCTGGAAGGAGATTGTTCCAGCCCCACCGACGCCCGCCAGCTGCAGGCAGCCCTGGAAGTCCTGCGCATGTTTGGACGCGCCGGCCTGGCCAGCACGAAAGCGCGCCAGTCCATGGATGCCGCCACGTATACAGCCCTGCAAAAGCTGTTGCAGTCAGCCGACGTGACGGCAGAAGGCCCACGCGTGCGCATTCTGGTCGAGCTTACCCCAGACATCTTGAAATTGAAGCTGCCAAAAAGCCCGCGGTAAACCGGAAGATATTACGGCAGGAAATCAGCGCAGCGGAAAAGCGCGAGGCGAGGTCAGTCCGCCGCGGAAGCCTGGTGGAGGTAGCGCATGGGATTGACGGGCGCGCCATTGATGCGAACTTCGTAATGCACGTGCGGCCCGGTGGTCCGCCCGCTGACACCAACGTTGCCAATCGTATCGCCTCGCCGGACTTGTTCGCCCACCACAACATCAATGGTGGACAGGTGAGCGTAATAGGTCGTGATGCCAAAGCCATGGTCGACAACGACCAGCCGCCCGTAGCCCGCGCGATCATCCGCTTCAATCACAATGCCGTCGGCCGTCACGTGAACCGCATCGCCATATTGGGTGGCAATGTCCACGCCCGTGTGGAAGGCGCCTTCCCCGCTGAACGGGTCCATGCGCTCGCCGAACGTGCTGGTCAGGCGGCCAATGACGGGCCACAGGGAGGGCGTGGAGGACGCATCCCCCAAGCCGCTGGTGGAAAGCAGCCGCAAGCTCCCGGCGGGAAGCGTGGCGGAACTCGCATTCTTTTCCAGGAAATTAAACTGCGCCACGGAATTCGCAAAATTCGCGTTCGAGCCGTGTGTGGGTTCGTTGATGCCGAACGGGCTCTGGCGAAAACGCATGAAACCGTAGGTCATGGCCACTTCGGTGGCCAGCGATTGCAGGGAATGCAGGCGCTGATTGGTGTTCTCGACGCTGGACTGAAGCTTTTCGTAATTGCGCTTCATCGCGTCCTGCTGGCGCCGCAGCGTATTGTAATTCCCTACTTTCCAGAGCATCCGGGTATAGGAACCGGCCGCGGCAAGCACGGTCACGCCGCCGACCAAGGCAAGAACGGCAAGCAGATGCAGGGCGTAGACGGGTACGTTGATCTTGCGGAAGGTTCCCTTCCGGCTCGAAGCAACAAAAAGTGTGTAAGATTCTGGCTTCATCAACAAATCGAAAAGTTCCAACTTAAGTTCTTGCGATAGTCCTTGCGATTACGAAAGGCTGGAACCGTCCATCCTTGTCCCTGAGAACCCTATCCCTGAGAAATCCCTGAGAACCGATGAACGGCAACTCGATTTACTAAAAGCCGTTTGAACCGAAGGCCTTGGTTCGAAACCCAACACAGTCTAGAGTTAGGTTGTGCAGGGAGTCAACCACTTTCTCCCGCTCCCAGCTATGCCCCGCGCGATGCCGTTCGACCCCCATACCGTAATCACGCCGGCTATGAGAGCATAGAATGCAGCGTTGAGACAACTGAACTGATGGACAGCGAAGATCAACTGATCGAACGGGTAAGTCGGAAGTTTCCTGCACCACAGAACGGCCTGCGCGTCGGGATCGGGGACGACGCGGCGGTCTTGCGCCCCCGCGCCCGTACCGAGTGGGTCGTCACCACGGACGCATTTCTTGAAAACGTCCATTTCCTTCGCCAGGCATTCCCGCCGGAAATAGTAGGCCACAAGGCCCTGGCCCGCGCCGCCAGCGACATCGCCGCCATGGGCGCGCGACCAAAATTTTTTCTGCTGACCCTTGCCCTGCCTGCCTCATGCACCAAAAAGTGGCTGGACGATTTCCTGGACGGCATGGCCGGCGCGGCGCGGCGGTTCGGCCTGGCGCTGATTGGGGGCGACACCACGAAGTACCCCGTGGTCGTAGCCAGCCTCACCGTCATCGGAGAGGTCGATCCCGGAAAAGCCATCTTGCGATCGGGAGCGCGGCCGGGAGATCTGATTTACGTCAGCGGCAGACTGGGAGAGGCGGAGCTGGGCTTGCGGCTGGTTCAGCGGGGGCTGCACAAAAGCAAACGCTGGAAAAATCTGCTGCGGAAGCATTTTCATCCCGAGCCGAGATTTGACCTGGGGCAGTGGCTGGGAAAGCGCCGCTGCGCAACCGCGATGATCGATACGTCGGATGGATTGTCGACCGACCTGGGACACATCTGCAAGGCCAGCGGCGTGGGAGCGAATCTGTTCGAGGCGAAAATCCCGGCGGTGAACATTCCGCCCGCTTTGCAGCGGAAAGGCCTGGACCCTTTGCGCCTGGCTGTCCACGGCGGAGAAGATTATGAACTGTTATTCACCGTGCCGAAGCGGCTGGCTCCCCGCCTGCCCGGGAAAGTGAAGGGCGTCCCCATCACCGCCATCGGCGAAATTACGCGCGCGAAAAAAATCCGCCTGACCGATTCCAGCGGGCACAGCGCGCAGCTTCCGCCCGGAGGCTGGGACCCCTTCATCAAGCGGAACTGAAAATTCCAGGCGCGCGAAATTCACGGCACACATGCGCGGCCCAATCCGTTACGGCAGGGGCGGCGCATCGGCTGAATAGCCGTGCGGATAAAAATGAATGACCACGATTTGGTCGGTGAACCGCGAACCGAGCCGCACGGTGTTATTGGATTCGATTTTCAATTGGGGGGGCGGGCGGACTGCTGTCCGGCGCCGCGCCGCTCATCGCGGGAGATTCGCCGGCATCGTCCGGCGCGTCATCCGGGGTGTCCACAATCACGTTTTTCGTCAGCGCGAGCTTTTCCAGCGGCACAACATTCTGGAACTTTTGGATGGGCTTGCCGGCCAGCGCGCCCTGCATGAATTGCAGCCAGATCGGCAGAGCGGCCACCGCGCCGGTTTCCGGTTTTCCCAGGGATATGGCCTTGTTGTCATAGCCGACCCACACGCCGGCGGTGATTTCCGGCGTAAATCCGATGAACCAGGCATCGGTAAAGTCGTTGGTGGTGCCCGTTTTTCCGCCGGCTGGACGCCCCAAGGCGCGGGCGCCCATGCCGGTTCCATGCAGAACGACGTCTTCGAGCATGGCCGTCATGCTGCGCGCCACCTCAGGTTCGATCACATCGTGCACGGCGGGGTGCGCCTGCTCAAGCAAGGCTCCGTCATAGGTGGTCACGCGGCGGATCATGTGCGGATCGATGCGGATGCCGTCATCGGGAAATACGGTGAACGCCGATGTGTGCTCGAGCAGATTCAGGTCCGCCGCGCCCAGGGCGATGGGCAGATAGGGCGGCAAGGGGCTGGTAATGCCGAAGCGGCGCGCCATGTCGATCACGCTGTTGATTCCGATTTTCTCGGCCAGCTTCACTGCGGGAACGTTGCGGGAATCTTCCAGGGCGCGCCGCAACGTAATCATGCCTTCAAACTTATTATCGTAATTGTGCGGCGAGTAGGGCTGGCCGCCGCTCATCGTCGTATAGGGGGCATCCAGAATCGTGTCGAAGGGGTTATAGCCCTGTTCGAAGGCGGCCGAATAAACGTAAATCTTAAAAGACGATCCGACCTGCCGCTGGGCCTGCGTGGCGCGATTGAATTTCGATACCGCGAAGCTGTAGCCGCCGACCATGGCCTTGATTTCTCCGGTGGGGTTGTCGATGGCCACAATGGCGGCTTGCGGGCCCACGTTCTGTTCCAACTGGACGCGGGCTACCTGGCCCTTGATGTCCTTAATGTTGACCTGCACCAGATCGCCAACCTTCACCAGCTCCGCGGGAGATTTGCGGCCCGTCCAGGAGAAATCCGGCTGCGTCAGCAGCGCATGGTACGGGCCGATTTTGATATTTGCCTCTTTGCGGTTCACTGCGGTGACAAGCCCGGTCACGTATTCGCCTTTGGTGATCGGCCAGCGCCAGTCCCTGTTTTCATAGGAGGCGAGCGTGACGCCGGGGCGAGTCAGAATATTTTCGAGCTTGCCGCGCCAGCCGTGACGCCGGTCATAGGCGTGGAGGCCGTCTCGAACGGCCTGATCGGCGGCGCGCTGCATGGCCACATTCAGCGTGGTATATACGCGCAGCCCGCGCTGATGCACCGCTTCGGTGCCGTAAGTGCTTTCCAGATATTTCCGTATCTCTTCGACAAAATAGGGAGCCAGCGAATCCCGCGGCGCTTGCACATCCAGGCCCATGGGCTGGGCAATCGCCTGCCGCTCCTGCGCCTTGGTGATCTTTCCCGCGCGAGCCATCAGCTCCAGCACCAGATTGCGCCGTGCCAGCGAGCGCTGCGGATGCAGGATGGGCGAGTAGGCGGGGCCGCGGATCAATCCCGCCAGCAGCGCCGCTTCGGGCAGCGTGAGTTCGCCCACGGGCCTTCCAAAATAATATTCCGAAGCCGCTTCAAAACCGTAATTGCCGTGGGAGAGATAAATCTGATTGCAGTACATCGTGAAAATTTGCTGCTTTGAATAGTGGCGCTCGATCTGGATGGCCAGCAGCGTTTCCT
Source organism: Candidatus Dormiibacterota bacterium (assembly GCA_035533775.1). Lineage (GTDB taxonomy): Bacteria > Acidobacteriota > Terriglobia > Acidiferrales > UBA7541 > Palsa-360. Next base: position 6,393 of record DATLTA010000148.1, read on the forward strand.
GGATTTTGCGATGCATGCTGCGGTCCGAGCGGTCCAAAAATAAAGTGCCGGCAAGCTGCATGGTCAGGGTGCTGGCGCCTTCGGTGATGTGTCCCGCGAGAAGATTCCGCCAGGCCGCGCCGGCCACGCGCGTGAAATCCACGCCCCAGTGCTCTTCGAAGTGCTGGTCTTCGGTGGTGAGAATGGCGTCTCTCAAGACTTTGGGAATCTGGTTGTAGGTGACCAGAACGCGCCGCTGCAATGAGAAGCTGCCGATTACCTGGCCGTCGTCGGCATACAGTTCGGTGACAACGTCGGGCCGGTAATCCTCCAGAGCGCGGATTTCGGGGAGGTCGCTGGAGTCGACGAACAGGTATCCTGCCACCGCGCCAAACACAATGGCCGCCAGCAAGAGCAACGAAAAGGCAACCCGCCCGACAACCATGCGGCCGCGCAGGCGTACCGATATCGGCGGCTGTTCTACCATGAGACTTTTATTCTAGCGCAAATGGCCTGGCAGGACGCGGCGATCAGAGGGAAACTGTGCGCTGCCGTTTCTTGATCACAAACGCTCCAAAGGTAACTGCCAGAGCCAGCAGTAGCAGGCTGCTGTCCCGAAGCAAGGTCAGTGTGCCCAGCTTCTCGTTATTTCCGAAGCAGCCGCAGTTGATTTCCAGGCCGAGAATCTTGGCCCGCGTCATAGCCGCGATGAAAACCAGCAGCAGGCCGCTGGCGACCGACCCGACCCAGCGCAAGCCCACGCCCACGATCAGCAGCACGCCCAGCGCCAGCTCGAACCAGGGCAGAATGCGCGCCATCCACTCGACAATGCCCAGAGGCAACATCTTGTAGGAATCAATCGCCATGGCGAAGAAAAAATGATAATCGCCGAAGTGCCAGGCTCCGCCAAAATGGAGCTTGGCGTAGGCCGCATACATAAAAATCGCTCCGAGCGCGACGCGGCCCGTCGCCAGCAGCGCCCCTGGCCATGCGGACGGGCGCGCAGAACTTTCCGGGGATGTTTCGGCAGGAGAAATTGTGGGATTCGCCATTTTTATTGGCGCAGCAAGTAGTCGAAATACTGCTTGAGCAATTTATAATCCACGCCGCCACCCGGCAGCCCTTCCGTCTTTCCATGGGCTGTCACGAAAACGGTGGGCGTCTGGTTGACATTCCGCTGCTCGCCCATGGCGCGTTCCCGCGCAATCGAGGCATTGATTTCGTTCATGTGCCGCGCTTCATACGCCTGAATTTTCTTGAATTCTCCCGCTGGAAAAGAACTCGCGATGACTTCATCGATATTCCCCTTCTCGGACCATTCATCCTGGTGATCGTACAGCGCGCGCTCGGCGGTATCGAATTCTCCCAGCGCCGCGGCGGCATCGGCAATGCGCGCGGCCTTCATGGCGTAGGGGTGCATCTGCAATGGAAAATCGCGATAGACCAGGTACACTTTGCCCAAGGAAACGTAATTATCAATGACCTGCTTTACCGAGTCCTCAAAGAATGCGCGGCAGGCCGGGCATTCGAAATCGCCGAAGATCTCCATGGTGATCGGCGCGCTCGGCGAACCGATCGCTTTTCGAATCGTGCCGGCCTCAGATTTCGATGTGATTGCCCCGACTTGGGGCCGTGCCGACGCGCCCAGTGCCGTAAACGCGAACGCGGCAAGTAGAAGAATTCCAATCCGGCTGAAGCGAAACGGTTTCACGCGATTCTCTCCTTATATTTTGTAAGCGCCTTTATTCTAACCCGAAATGGCCCTCTCCTGCACGGATAGACGTCCCGCACGTGCTTAAGGTTATCTGTTTTCGGGCAGGCTCATCGCTAGACCCGGCTCCGCCATAAGCGATCATCCACAAAACGATCCCTGCCACTACTTTCGAAATAAGCGAGAAGAATGGGAGACCAGGCCCGGGTAAACACAGGAGCAGTTTGAGTACGGCCGAAGAGTGCACTCGGAAGCGGGAATTAGGAGATCAGCGTGCGGGTAAGCGTCTGAAAAACAATATAGATACGTTATAATCAAACTACTTGACAATACCACACTCAATTCATATAATTTCTGCGTGTTAGGCACTCATACCGGTGTTTACGGGATTGAGATTTGCAAGGAGGGCATGCCGCAATGAGCAAAATTATAGGAATTGACC
>DATLTA010000149.1:0-8807 GCA_035533775.1 Candidatus Dormiibacterota bacterium
CGCGGAAAACCGCCCTTAGCATGAGGAAGTCCCGCCCGTGCCGGCGTAGCTCAGGGGTAGAGCGAGGGTCTCATAATCCCTAGGTCGAGAGTTCGAGTCTCTCCGCCGGCACCACTGACTTGGCCGCGCGCAGCGAGCAACGGCGCCGAACAGTTCCTGTTTTTTCTCCAGCCAGCGCAGACGTCTCTTTGCTGCTTCGCGATGATGCGATATCTTGCGTCATTGGGACGCGGCTGCACTGGCCGGTGACACTGGCGGCGAGCGCGATACCGTCAAATACCCTCGAGTCATAAAAGTTTTTCAGGGGAGCAAACTTTGCCGAAAATAACTGGCGGCCGATTCATTGCAGACTTCCTGAATGCCCACCATGTAAGCGCCTTTTTTTTCGTTCCCACAATGCTGAGCCGCGCCCTGGCGGAGATGGACGACCTGCCCATCCGGCGCGTGCTGGCGCACGGCGAGAAAGCCGCCGCCTACATGGCGGACGGATACGCGCGCGCCTCGGGACGGCCGGGCGTTTGCGCGGCACAGGCGGTTGGCGCGGCAAATCTGGCCGCGGGATTGCGCGACGCGTACATGGGGCACAGCCCGGTAATTGCGCTCACTGGAGGGCGCCTGGGGCGCCAGAAGCACAAAATCAATTACCAGGAAATCGACGACTATCCGATCTTCAACCAGGTGACCAAGGCAAATTTTCAGGTGGACGAAGCGGCCCGGTTGCCGGATCTGCTTCGGCAGGCGTTTCGAGAAGCCACGTCGGGCACGCCCGGTCCGGTGAATCTTCTGTTCGCGGGGAAGGAAGGCGACATCGAGCATGACGTCGCGGACCTGGAACTGATCGTCGAGGAATCCTCGACGCGCGTTCCGGCGCACCGCCCCGCGCCGGAATCGGCGCGCATCGCCGAAGCGGCTCGCCTGCTGAAACAGGCGCAGCGTCCCGTGATGGTCGTGGGGGGCGGAGCGCGATGGTCCGGCGCCGGACCGGAAGCCCTGAAGCTTGCCGAAGCGCTTTCCATTCCCGTGGCGTCTTCCTTGAATGCCTACTCGCTGATCCCGGACGATCATCCGCTCTATATCGGAGTTCCGGGTTCGTACTCGCGCTCGTGCACGAATAAAATTCTGATGCGCGCGGATCTGGTTCTCTATATCGGGAGCCAGACCGGCGGGCAGGTCACGCATTTCTGGAAAATTCCCGCAGCCGGCACTCCCGTAATTCAGGTCGGAATTGATCCTGGCGATTTGGGCAGGAATTATCCGAATCGTGTTTCGCTGCTGGGCGACGCGAAAGTGGCGGTGCAGGCGCTGAGCCAGGCCGTTGCCGGCGATGCGGGCCCGGCGCCGCAGCGCACTGCCTGGACAGGGGAGGCAAGAGCGGCGGTGAAGCAATGGCGGGAAGAAGTGCGGCCCCTGCGAGAATCCGAAGCGGCCCCCATGCGCCCGGAGCGGATTCTGAAAGAAATCGGGGACTGGCTGCCGGAAAATGCGATCGTCGCATGCGACACGGGCCATGCGGGCATGTGGTCGGCGCAGCAACTCTGGGTCGAGGGCAAGCCGTGGGACTTTATCCGCGCATCGGGTTCGCTGGGATGGGCCTTTCCCGCGTCGCTTGGAGCGAAGTGCGCGCTGCCGGACAGGCCCGTAGTGTGCTTCACCGGAGACGGCGGTTTCTGGTACCACATGCAGGAACTGGAAACGGCCGTGCGCTGCAGTATTCCCACTGTCACGTGCGTGAACAACAACAACGCACTGAACCAGGAAACGTCCATTTTCCGGCATGCCTACGATGGAAAGCCTTCGAAGAAGTCCTCCGAGATGTGGCATTTCTCAAAGGTGAATTTCGCCGCCATCGCGGAAAACATGGGCGCGCTGGGCCTGCGCGTCACAAAGCCCGGCGAATTGCGCTCCGCGCTGGACCGCGCCATTTCCAGCGGCCGCCCCTCAGTCATCGACATCGAGAGCGATATCGAAGCGCTTGCGCCGAACGCCTGGGAAGGCTGATGCGGGAAGAAGTGGAAGACATGCCACTCATCCAAAAACCCGAATTCCGCCGGGCGAAAAGAAAAACGTGATGGAGAAGTACGACGTCATCGTGATCGGTGGCGGAAACGCCGCGCTCTGCGCGGCGCTGTCCGCGCGCGATGCCGCGGCTCGCGTGCTGGTCCTCGAACGCGCCCCCGAACATATGCGCGGAGGAAACACGCGCCACACGCGCAACCTCCGCTGCTCGCACGCCGCCGCCGATGAATATTTCTCCGGACCTTACTCCGAACAGGAACACCTGCAGGACCTGATTGGCGTGACCGGCGGCCCGGCCAACCTGGATCTGGCCCGGCTGGCGGTGCGCGAATCGAGCAAGCTTCCCGCGTGGATGAGCGCGCACGGCGCGCACTGGCAGCAGCCGCTTGCCGGCACGCTCCATCTGGGTCGAACCAACCGCTGGTTTCTGGGCGGCGGAAAAGCGCTGCTGAACGCGTACTATCAGACGGCGGCCCGCAATGGCATCGACGTCCGCTACAACGCCCTGGTGGAAGATCTGGTCATCGAGAACAATCGATTCGAGGCGGTGCGCCTGAAAACCGAAAACGGGGAAGAAATGATTTCGGGCCGCGCTGCCGTCGTGGCGGCCGGAGGATATGAAGCCAATCTGGAATGGCTCCAGCGGCACTGGGGGGCAGCGGCCGACAACTTCATTATTCGCGGAACCCCCTACAATGACGGCACGATGCTGGCCGCGCTGCTGAAACATGGCGCGCAGCCCATCGGCGACCCCAAAGGCTTTCATGCCATTGCCGTGGACGCCCGCGCGCCGAAATTCGATGGCGGCATCGTGACGCGCCTGGACGCAACGCCATTTGGGATCGTCGTTAACCGGCAGGGACTCCGTTTTTACGACGAAGGCGAGGACCTCTGGCCGAAACGCTACGCGATCTGGGGAAGCCTGATCGCCACGCAGCCCGGGCAAATCGCCTTCTGCATCGTGGACGCCAAAACCATCGGAAAATTTCTTCCCCCGATGTTCAAGCCGTATCAGGCCGATTCGCCGGCAGCGCTCGCGCCGCTTCTGGGCCTCGACCCCGGAACTTTCGTAAATACGGTCACGCAATACAATCGCGCGGCCGCGGAAAACACGGAAATGCGGATCGAACGCCTCGACGGCGCCTGCACCAGGGGGATTTCCCCGCCAAAAAGCAATTGGGCGATTCCCATCGATCGCCCGCCGTTTTACGGTCTTCCGCTGCGCCCGGGAATCACGTTCACCTATATGGGAGTGGCCGTGGATGAATGCACGCGCGTGCTGGATCAGGGCGGCCGGCCGTTTCCGAACGTGTACGCGGCCGGAGAAATCATGTCTGGAAATATACTCACCCGTGGGTATCTCGCGGGCTTCGGCATGACCATCGGCTCGGTATTCGGCGAACTTGCCGGCAGACAGGCGGCGGCCCATGCCCGAACCTAAATTGCCCGAAAGCAATCTGCCCGAACATAAGCTTCCCGAACATAACCTGTTCGACGAAGCCAATCGCCAGCTGGTCATTTGCAATGCCTGCCGCTACTGCGAAGGCTTCTGTCCCGTCTTCCGCGCCATTGAAACGCGCCGGGATTTCCACCAGAGCGACGTATTTTATCTCTCCAACCTGTGCCACGATTGCCGCGCCTGCTACTACGCGTGCATGTTCACGCCCCCGCACGAATTTGCCATCAACATTCCAACAATTCTGGCGGAAGCGCGCATGGAAACCTACCGCCGGTGGAGTTGGCCGGGCTTCCTAGCTCAATCGTTCAAGAGCCGGGGCATCACGGTTGCGCTGGCCGGCGCCGTAGCAGCCGTGGTGATGTTGCTATCGCTGCTGCTGATTCCCGCGGACACCCTTTTTTCCATTCACACGGGAGCGGGAGCGTTCTATGCGGTAGTTCCTTATCTGGTGATGGTCGTCGGCGCACTTGTTCTTTTTTTTTATGCCCTGGCGATCTGGATGCGCGGCGGGTCGCGCTGCTGGTCGGAGACGCGCGGGATCTTGCAGCAGCCTGGCGGCGGCAAAGCGCTCGCCAGAGCGGCCGGCGCGGCGCTGGGCCTGCGATATCTGAAGGGCGGAGGACCCGGATGCCCGTACCCGGATGAGCGCCCCTCCGGCGTCCGGCGCCTGTATCACTCTCTGACGGTTTGGGGCTTTGCGCTGGATTTCCTTTCGACAACCCTAGCGTTTATCTACCAGGATTTTTTTCATGTCCTGCCGCCTTACTCGCTGGGGAGCGCTCCGGTGATTTTCGGCGGCGCGGGCGGTGTTGCATTGATCGTGGGAGCGGGCGGGCTGATCTGGCTGAAGCTGCAAAGCGATGAAAAACCCGCGGCAACCGGCGCGAAGCACATGGACTACGTGTTTCTGGGGACGCTGGGCCTGGTCGCACTTACGGGCATGCTCACCCTTATCCTGCGCGCTACCTCCGCCCTGGGAATTTTTCTGGTTCTGCACCTGGCGTGTGTTGCGGCCTTGTTCGCCACCGCGCCGTACGGAAAATTCGTGCACTTCGTGTATCGAACCCTCGCCTTGATCCGCTACGAGATTGAGCAGAGCCTGCTGCAGCAAAGCGCCGGGCACTAGCCCGGGAAACATCCCCTGACGCCGGGCGCGCGGATTCCACAGATACCTGCTTGAACTGCTTGACCACCCCGCGTATGATCTGCGCAAATCTGTGACCGAAATCAAGATTCCGAAGTGCGGACTTTGCCGCGCAGGGTGAAACAGGCGCAAAGGCCATGGGGGAAAATTCTATGTCTCGAATGACACGAATGCCGGGAATATCCGGAAAAATACTCGCTCTCATTGGACTGCTGGCCATTGTCGCGGCAACGGCATCAGCGCAGGCGGTGGATGCGCGAAAGGCTTTGGAAGCGGCTTCCAAAGCCATGGGCGCGGACAACCTGAAGACGATTCAATATTCCGCGCACGGCTGGTACTCGCGCATCGGCCAGACCTACGGCCTGGCCGAAGACTGGCCGCATTACGAGGTGGACAACTACACGCGCTCCATCGACTATGGCGCAAAATGGTCGCGCGTGGATTACACGCGCAAGCAGGGAGATTATCCGACGCTCGGCAATCTTCCCATGTCGGAACAGCACGTGACGTCCATCCTGAGCGGCACCTACGCCTGGGACATGAACGGCGACACGCCCGTTCCCCTCACGCGCCTGTACCTGGGCGGCGTGTCGTATTCCGATCTGCGGCAACTCGAGCTTGTGCTGACCCCGCACGGATTCCTGAAAGCGGCGCTGGCGTCCACCGACGCGACCGCGATCACACTGCCCATCGTGGGGGCTTCCGACTTCGGACTGTCACAGCATGGCCGGTACGTGACGATCGTCTCGTTCACTATGGGAAAGTACAAAGTCAATGGAACAATCAATGACCGGAATCTGGTCGAGCTGGTGGACACCTGGTTCCCCAATCCCGTGTACGGCGACATGGACTACGAAATGCGCTACACCGAATATAAGGATTACAACGGAGTGATGTTTCCCGGCCTGATCCATGTGCATCAGGGTGACCCCCGGCTGAACCCGGCGCACAACTACTTCGAGATCCATGTGACCGACGTAAAACCGAACGTCGCGGTGACCACCATGCCGGTTCCGGAAGTGGTACGAACGGCAACGGTACCGCCGGTCAAGGTGGTGAGCACAAAGCTGGCCGACGGCGTCTGGCTGCTGGGCGGGGGAACCCACAACAGCGTGCTGGTGGAATTCAAGGACTTCGTAGCCGTGGTGGAAGCGCCGCTGAACGAAGAGCGGTCGCTCGCGGTGATCGCGGAAGTGCACCGGCTGGTTCCGAACAAGATGATTCGTTACGTTGTGAATACGCATCACCACATGGACCATGCCGGGGGACTGCGCACCTACCTCTCCCAGGGAACCACGATCGTGACGCACGAATCGAACAAACAGTATTACCTCAACATCATGTTTTACCCGGCCCCGCGGGAACTGAACCCGGACCGCCTGGCCAAGTACAGCCCGATGTACATGATCAGTCGGCGTCCCGCGCCGATCGATACGGTGGGCGGCGACACGCGTGGCGAAGGGAAATACGTCATCACCGACGGCGAGCACATGATGGAAATCTTCCACGTGCAGGACCTGGCATACGATTTAGGGGACCCTTCGTTGCGCAAAGGCAATCACAGCGAAGACATGCTGATGGCCTATCTCCCGAAAGAGAAAATTCTGATCAATGCGGATCTCTATTCACCGCCATCGCCCGGGGAGAAGCCGCCGGTTGTCAGCCCCGGAATGCGCACGCTGTACGAGAACATGGTGAAGCTGAAGCTCGACGTGGCGACGCACGTGCCGATTCACGGCCATCCCGGCACCAACGACGAATTCCTGAAAATCCTGGGCAAGCCGTAATAGCGTTCTGGAATACGGGGCAGGGAAAAGGGAGCAAGGGGTGCGCGCCCGGCGGGGCAAGGACGGCCTGCGCCGCCCGCAATACAGGCAACAACGATCCGCACGAACTTGCGTCTCAAGAAGGGGGCGGGCTGTTGTGTTTTCGGCAAACTGTTTTCGGCAAACTGGTTCGGCCATCTGGTTCGGCCATCTGGCTTAACCGGGCAGGCAACCCGCTAAGATTTTCAAATTCCCTGCTCGCGGAGTTTTTCCGGTGAAGCAAGCGGCAGCGCATCCGCTGACAAATTGAACACCATCCCCACAGAACATGCCGCCGCGATCAGCGCGCGGCTGGACCGGCTTCCCGCCACGCGGTACGTCTGGAAACTCGTATTGCTGCTGTCGCTGGGCGGCTGCTTTGAGTACTACGATCTTTTTTTCACCGCCTATATCGGCCCCGGCCTGGTCCGCAGCGGTATTTTTTCAAGCACTTCGGCGTCGTTCTTCGGATTCAGCGGACTGGCCGCGTTTGTGGCCGCGACCTTCGCGGGGCTGTTCATCGGCACGCTGGCGTTCGGTTTCACGGCGGACCGCTCCGGCCGCCGGATCATTTTCACCTGTTCGCTGTTGTGGTACTCGGCCGCAACTATCGTGATGGCCCTGCAGCACACCGCCGCCGGAATCCTGGTGTGGCGCGTGATCGCGGGCATCGGCATCGGCGTGGAACTGGTGACGATCGACACCTACATCGCGGAACTGGTGCCCAAGCAACTGCGCGGGCGCGCGTTCGCCTTCAATCAGATCGTGCAGTTTTGCACGGTGCCGCTGGTCGCGCTGGTGGCGTGGCTGCTGGTGCCGCACCAGCCGCTGGGGCTCGACGGCTGGCGCTGGGTGGTGCTGATCGGCTCGGCGGGGGCGCTGTTTGTGTGGGTGATTCGCCGGGGCGTGCCGGAAAGCCCGCGCTGGCTGATTGCCCACGGCAAGCTGGAGGAGGCGGACCGCGTCATCGCGGCGATGGAGTCGCGCATCGAATCGGAAATCGGAAAGCCGCTGCCCGCGGCGATTGCCGTGGCGCGCGCACCGGCGAAGGGAACTTTTGCCGATATTTTCCGGCCGCCGTACCTGGGACGCACGCTGATGCTCGTGGTCTTTCATTTTTTCCAGACGATCGGATATTACGGATTCGCGTCCTGGGTGCCCACCCTGATCATCGCGGCGGGGATTACAACCACGCTTAGCCTGCGCTATTCGTTCCTGATCGCCCTGGCCGCGCCGCTGGGACCGATTCTGGCGATTCGCATCGCGGACCGCTACGAACGGAAGTGGCAGATCGTGGTGAGCGCGATCTTCATCGCCGTATTCGGCCTGCTGTTCGCGCAGCAGAAGAATCCCGCCTGGCTGATCGCCTGCGGCGTGATGCTTACCTGCTCGAACAATTGGATGTCCTTCGCGTTTCACGCCTACCAGTCGGAACTGTTTCCCACGCGCGTGCGCGCGCAGGCCGTGGGCTTCGTGTATTCGTGGAGCAGGCTGAGCGCCATCTTCAGCAGTTTCCTGATCGGCTTTTTCCTGCGCGATTTCGGAGTCGGCGGAGTGTTCGCATTCATCGCCGTGTCCATGCTGGCCGTGGTGCTGTCCATCGGGATTTTCGGCCCGCGCACGCGCGGCCTCGCCCTGGAGGAGATTGCCCGCTAGGACCGCGGCACGTGCCTGTTTACCTGCAATCCGGAACTCCCGCTGGCGGGCGGCGGACAATCGCAGTAACCTGATTGCAGGACGCCGCCGCAACGCGGCCCCCTCCGAGGCGCACCATGAAGCATCACGGAAAGACGCATCGCGGAAAGATCTCCTGCGCAATCCTGTTCGGACTCGTCCTGGCATGCGCCGGCATGCTTTTCGCGCAGGGCTCCGCCGACCGGGCGTTGTTCGTGAACGGAAAATCCGCGGGCACGGTCGTGCAGATCGGCGGGCGATCGTATGTCGATCTCGACACGGTCGCAAAAATCACGAACGGATCGGTGACCGTCGAACCCAATCGCGTACTGCTCACGTTTGCGGCGACCGGGACCTCGCCCGACGCAGATGCGGCGGCGCCGCCACCGCAAACGGGATTGTCGAAGGAATTCGCAAGGCTCGCAATCGCCGATCTGGCCGAGATGCGGGAGTGGCGCGGGGCCATCGGCACGATCTACACGTACGGCCTGCCGGTGGTGGGAACCTGGCCACAGGATTACTGGAACCGCGCCAATGCCAACCTCATGCAGGCGGCCGTGGCCGCAACCACCGCTTCTGATCAAGACGCGCTGCAACTGCTCAGAAATGAATTTACGAACCTGGCGCAATGGGCCAGCGACATGGTCGCGACGCGCCAGGCTTTGAATGCCACCAAATCGGTCAATCCCAACGCCATGCAGAACGATGC
>DATLTA010000150.1:0-26931 GCA_035533775.1 Candidatus Dormiibacterota bacterium
TGTTGCGATTGCCTGGATTTTGGGAATCGTGGGCACACTGGCGATCTTGTTTGTCGTGGATAAATGGGTTGGCCTCCGCGTTTCACCGGAGCAAGAAAATCAGGGGCTGGACCTTTCGCAGCACGGAGAGGAAGGATATAACTGGGAGGCTTCGTAGCGTCATCCTCCGCATGGGGGCGGGGCTTCCCGGGAGGCGAAGTTTTTTTGAAGAAAACTTCGGTCCGGCGCAACGCCTGGGAGAGAAATCAAAAACGCGGGAATGCCCACACCACCCCCATTGACCAGCGAACTCAAGGATTTATACGACGGCGAATCCTTGCGGTTGCAGCGCGAATTCCTCGCCACCAGGGACGGATTGAACTACCTGCGCGGGCGGTCCGCGCTGGTCGATTCGATTGTCCTCCGGCTCGCCGGGCCTTATCTTTCTTCCGAGCAGGCTTCTGAGCAGGCCTTGATTCCGGACGCGGCGCTGATCGCCGTCGGGGATTTTGGCAGGCAATCGCTTTTCCCCACTTCGGATGTTGATCTTCTATTCATTTTTGCGACCGAATTTGCAACCGAACATGCAATCCAAGACGCTTCAGAACAATCCGCGCAGGCCATCCAGAAATTTTCCCAACAATTGCGCGGCCTTGGTTTGCAGCCGGCAATTACGGCAAAACCATTGTCCCAGTGGGCCCAATTCGATTCCGAAAACGCCGAGCCGGTACTGTCCCTGCTCGATGCCCGTTTCCTCGCCGGCGATCGCGAGCTGTTCTCTGGCCTCCGCAACCGCCTGATTCCCGAGGTTATGGCCAGGGAGTCGCAGGTTCTGGTGGAACGCCTGGCGGAGACGACCCGGAACCGGCATCGCCAATTCGCCGATACGGTGTTTCATCTGGAGCCAAACGTTCAGGATGGCCCCGGCGGTTATCAGGACTACGTGATGGCGCGCTGGCTGGCGGTGATGTCCCGCATGGAAAAGCAGCAGGGCTGGCCTGAGGCGGACAAGTATTTTTCTCCGGCGGCGCAAGCCACAATGGACGCGGCGTTCGCTTTTTTTGCCTCCTTGCGGGTCTTTCTTCACTTCCGCCACAAACGGGACGACAATTTGCTGACCTGGGCGGCGCAGGATGAAGCGGCTGCCGAAAAAATCGGCGCTCGCGGCGCCCACATCAGCAACACAACCGACTGGATGCGAATCTATTTTGGGCATGCACGCGCCGTGGAGCACATTTCCAGCCAGCTCCTGGAAGAAATGCCCGCCGCGCAATCCATGTTTTACAGGCAACTGGAGACCTGGCGCACCGGATTTTCTGACGCGGATTTTTCCGTGGTCGATGGATTGATGTTTTTTCAGAAGCCGGAAAACCTGGCCGATCCCGATCTATTCTTCCGCACCTTCCGCCTGATTGCGCAGCGCGGGTTCAAGCTCAGTCCCACGGCCGAGCATCAGCTGGAGCAGGCCCGGCCGGCTCTGGCGGGCCATCTCCCCCCGGGGAGCAGCGTGTGGCGCTTTTTCCAGGAAATATTGCCGGAGCCGCACGCGGCCGATGGGCTGCGCGCCATGCACTCCCTGCATTTGCTAACGATGTTTTTGCCGGAGTTTCAGGGAATCGATGCGCTGGCCGTGCGCGAGGTTTCTCACCGCTTTACGGTGGATGAACATACGATCCGGGCCATTGAAAATTTGCACCTTCTGCGCCAATCCAAGCTCAAACGGGACGAACGCTATGCCGAAATCCTCGGCGAGCTGGACCAACCGGAGCTGCTCTATCTGGCCATCCTGCTGCATGACACGGGCAAAGCCGTTTCGGCGCAGGATCACATCCCGGCAAGCATGGCCATCGCCCAGGGCTGCCTCGAACGTTTCCAGCTCCCCGAAGACGGCAGGGAAACCGTTTTATTCCTCATCGAACGCCACCTGGAAATGGCGGCGACGCTGCGCAGGGACATTTTCGATCCGCGCACTGTGGCGCAGTTTGCCGAAAATGTCGGCACCCCGGACCGCCTGAAGATGCTCTGCCTGTTCACCTATGCGGACATCCAGGCTGTCAATCCGGAAGCCCTGACGCCCTGGAAGGCGGAAGACCTCTGGCAGTTTTTCATTGGGACGGCCAATTTTCTGAACCGCAGCGTGGATGAGCGGGTTCACGCCGACGAGGACGACGAAGTTTTGAATCATCTGCGCACGCTGGCCGCCGCGGCGGGAAAGAAACTGCAAACGTTTCTCGACGGATTGCCCCGGCGCTATCTGCGCACCCATCCGGTGGATGAAATTCTGCGCCACTTCGAACTGGCAAACCGGCTGGGGCAGGATCCCGTGCAGCTGGCGCTCAAACGCAGCCGCCACTGGTACGAACTGACCGTCGTGACCAAGGACCGCCCGCGCCTTTTTGCCACTGTTGCCGGGGCGCTGGCCGCCTGCGGGATGAACATCGGGAAAGCGGGCGCCTTCTCCAACGCCAGCGGTACCGTTGTGGACATCTTTTCTTTCACGGACCGGTTCCGAACGCTGGAGATGAACCTCCCGGCATGGGAGCGCTTCAAAAACACGGTCCACGACGTGCTTTCCGGCAAGCGCGACTTGAAGCGGATGCTCCGCGAACGCCTTGAGATGGAAGGGGAAAAATCCGTAAACCTCTCCGGGGCGCCGCAAATTCAATTCGACAATGAATGTTCGGGGCACAGCACGCTGATTGAAATCGTCACGCCGGACCGGCCCGGCCTGCTGTACCGCATCAGTTCTGTCTTTTCCGAGCAGAATTGCAACATCGACATTGCTCTGATCGACACCGAAGGACAGACCGCCATCGACGTTTTCTACCTCACGACGGACGGCGGCAAGCTCGCCCCAGAGCGCCAGGAGCGCCTGCGCCAGTCCCTAGTGAAAGAACTTTCCAGGGTGTAAGCCGCTCCCGGAGGTCTCAGCCATTTCGACGCGCTGGAAACGATCACAAGCGCATTGCAGGGGAAAACGCGCGCAGGACGGGTAATTTCTCCCCCGCTTGAGCGCGATTCACACCGATGTGCGGACCGCGCGCGTTGCGTCTATGGTATTTTACGAAGGATGGTTTGCGTCAAACGCGCCAGCATGCGTGCGGCAGGTCTGTGCGTTCCACGCTTCATGCCAGACTTTGGCCGATCATGCGGCAGAGGGTATACCGGTGACTGACCAGCACACCCTCTGCTGTCCGGTATTCTTTGGAGGCTGATCTGGTAAGAGAAAGCGAACCCCGTCTTCTTGCCGAGGCTGCGGTGCTGGGAGTCGTGGGCGCACTGGCCGCACAGCTGTTCATGTGGTCCCTGCGCATTTCCGAGCACTTGTTCCTGTTCTGGTTCGCCGGTTACCATCCCCCAGGATTGCCCGAAGATGGTGGCGTTCTGAAACAAGTGATCGGCCCCCATGGACTCTGGCTGATCCCCTTGGCGACCACCGTGGGGGGGCTCATCTCAGGGCTATTGGTCTACAACATCGCGCCTGAGGCGGAAGGCCATGGAACCGACACCGTCGTTAAAGCCTTTCACCGCACCGGGGGATTTATCAGGGCGCGGGTGGCCCCGCTCAAGCTGGTCGCCTCTGCGATCACGATAGGGTCGGGCGGGGCAGCCGGCCGGGAAGGGCCCATCGCTTTGATCGGTGCCGGCGTGGGGTCGATCTATGCAACCTTTCTGGGCCATCGGCGTGACGAAGAACGCAACATCCTTCTTCTCATGGGCATGGCTGCGGGTCTGTCGGCCATATTTCGCTCTCCCATCGGTGCGGCATTCTTCGCCGTTGAAGTGCTGTATGGAAGCATGGAATTTGAGTCCGGCGCTCTGCTCTACACGTTGCTGGCGTCCATCGTCGCCTATGGCGTCAATGGTTTTTTTGTCGGTTGGCAACCCCTGTTCTTTTTTCCTTCCGGCCAGATTACCCTTCACCCCTGGAGTTATGCATGGTTCGGCGTTCTGGGAGGATTGAGCGGCCTGATTGCGACACTTTTGCCTGTTTCGTTTTATCGGCTTCGCGACGCGTTTCGAGCCCTGCCAGTTCCTGCCTCTCTGAATCCCGCGATTGGGGGATTCGGGGTGGGCCTGATCGCCATGAAATTTCCGCAGATACTAGGGGGCGGATACGGATGGATTCAAGAGGCGATCTATGGCCACCTGGCTATCCAACTATTGGGAATTCTGGTCCTCCTGAAAATTCTCGCATTTGCCTTGACGGTATCCTCCGGGGGCTCGGGAGGGGTCTTTGCCCCCACCCTTTTTGTTGGAGCCATGCTGGGCGGATTCGTTGCCTCGCTGGCGCATCTTCCCACGGCCACTTTTGTAGTTGTGGGAATGGTGGCGGTGTTCGGGGCGGCAGCCCGCGTTCCCATCGCTGCGCTGGTTATGGTCACGGAAATGACCGGGGGGTACCAACTGCTGCCTGCCGCGGGTTTTGCGGTTTTGCTCAGCTACCTGGTTCAAACGCAGTTGTCTGCTCATCTGAAATACAACAGCTTGTACGAGGCCCAGGTTCTGGGGCGGTCTCAATCCCCGGCCCGGTACCAGGACAATGTGCAGCTGGCGCTCAGCGTACTTGGAAAGCGGCAGCTGCCGAAGAGCGCAAAGATCGGCCACATTGACCTGGTTACACTTCTGGATTCCGGGCTGGCGGTCAATTTGCCCGGCCGCAGACGGTTGAACGTGGGAGTTCTGCATCCGCAGAGCGCTTTAGTGGGAAAGACGATACAGGCCTGCTATGAGATGGCCGGGTCCGCCGCATTGGAAATTGTCGCTATTTTGCGGGGAACCAACGTAGTCCTTCCCGCACGAGATACCGTATTGCAGGAAAATGACCGCTTGCTGATCATCGGTTCCACCAAGGCGGAGACTCGCCTGACCGAGCATTTAACCCCCGTGGCGACGCCTGCAGCGTCCGCGCAACCTTCACCGGCTGCGGGCGCCAGAAACCCGGCGAAAAAGTGAGGGAATTTATTTCTCCAGAGTCCAATACGGAGGGGACTCGTAGTATTTGTGGAGGCGAAGCTCGTACGTGCGGCTCACCGGTTGATTCGGATTCCATGGGGGACTGTTCTTGATTGTCTCCCGCGACATGTTCACCTGCATTTTTCTGTCTGCCCAGTTCATGCGCTTGATCCACTGCGGCCGGAGCAGCACCCTTTTCCCCGGCCACCAATTTCGCGTGTCTACAATGGCATAACGAATCTGCCAGCTCTCGTCGTCGAACAGGAAGTCCTCGACATGTCCGATTTCGCCGTCTCGCGCGAGGACGTGGTAGCCGGTGACCTCACGGGCGCTTCGCAGATGCACATCGCGGGAGTCCTTCTTTTTGCGCGTTTTGGGTTTCTTCACCCGCGGTTCCTGAGCCAGCAGGTGCGGGTGTGACGACGATCCCCAGATGCCGGTGCCTTCCCAATAGTATGGCCATCCGTAATGATCGTGGTATTCGATTTCGTGCTGGCGCGAAACCGGTTTGTGCAGATCGAAGCTGGGACTGCTGTCGACCTGCCTCCAGGTCAGATTCACCCAGATGTGCAGCGACCGCAACGCGGGTTGTCGCAAGGAGAGCGGGGAAATTAGAACTTTGTGATCGGATAAAAAGCCGCCCGTTTCAACCACGATGTACCGGATCGTCCAGGTCTGGTCGTCGAAATACAGGTCGTGAACCAGGCCGATGTCCGCATCGGTTGCGGCGATTGTGAAATCCTTCAGATCTTTTGTTCTTCGCAGACTCATCGCGTCGCCTTTCACCTTGGCCGGATGTTTCCCGGCACTTCTAATTTATCACCTTCGGATGTACACGGCATTGCCAAGGCGAAATTTTCGCGGTCCCTCCGTTTGAAATTTGGCCCCTCCGCTGCGAAGCGCGCGCGGCGCGGTGGCCTCCTGAAGATGTTCCAGGGCGGGGCGCTTGCGTAAAACGCACACACATTCGATCTGTAATCACAATCCAGTGAAACGTTTTCGGCGTATAGTAGTCATATAGTGTAGAGAGTTGTGAAATGACTATTATGCTTGGAGGACGACAATGTTTGAGAAGCGACCCCAGGACCTGAAATACTCGGACGTGACTCCCCGCGAGGTCTATCTGAATCGCCGCAAGTTATTAATTGGAATGGGGATAGCGGGAGGGGTGGCCCTGGCCGGCGGGGGCGTGGCAAGCCTTATGACCCCTTCGGCGCGAACGTTTGCTTCCACGAAGCTCCCGGGCGTTGTTCCCGGACCTTACAGCACCACCGAAAAGGTCACGCCGGAGCAGATCGTCACGACCTACAATAATTACTACGAATTCGGCACGGAAAAGGACGACCCCTCAAAGAACGCGCAGAAGTTCGTGACCTCGCCGTGGAGCGTCTCGGTGGGGGGCGAAGTAGCGAAGCCGCGCAAATTTTCGATGGACGAAATCCTGAAGCTTGCGCCCTTGGAAGAGCGCATCTACCGGCATCGCTGCGTGGAGGCGTGGTCCATCGTGGTGCCCTGGATTGGGTTCTCGTTCAACAAGCTGGCAAAGCTCGTCGAGCCTACATCGAAGGCGCGCTATGTGGCTTTTCAAACCTATTTCAATAAGACGCAGATGCCATTGTGGTACCGTGCGGGAATTCAACTTCCCTACGTGGAAGGTCTGAGGATGGATGAAGCGATGCATCCCCTGACGCTTCTGACCGTTGGAATGTACGGGGAAACGCTTCCCAACCAGGACGGAGCGCCGGTTCGCATGGTGATCCCCTGGAAATACGGATTCAAGAGCATAAAATCCCTCGTAAAAATCACGTTCGTCAAGGATCAGCCGCCCACGACCTGGAACATGACCAATTCACACGAATATGGCTTTTATTCCAACGTAAATCCCCACGTGGACCACCCTCGCTGGAGCCAGGCCAAGGAAGTTCGCCTGCCCGGATTCTTCAAGAACCGGGCAACGCTGATGTTCAACGGTTACTCGGACCAGGTGGCCAGCATGTACGCCGGCATGGACCTGAGAAAATATTTCTAAGCGGAAATAAATGATGAATTCCATTCTGACTAGCAAATGGACGAAGGTGGTCCTATTTCTGGTCTGCCTGATCCCGGCGGGAATGCTGATCCGGGACTTTTTTACCGGTGGGCTGGGCGGAAATCCCACGCAATTCCTGGAACATGCCACCGGGGATTGGACATTGCGTTTTCTGGCCATCACGCTGTCGGTTTCGCCGCTGCGGAAGATTTTCCGCCTGCCGCAATTGATCCGCTTCCGACGCATGTTGGGGCTTTTTGCGTTTTTTTACGTCTGCTGTCACTTCACCATCTACCTCTGCCTTGACCAGGTACTGGATTTTCACAGCGTGTTGAAGGACGTGATTAAGCGCCCGTTCATCACGGTTGGGTTCACCGGCTTCGTCCTGATGATCCCGCTGGCGATCACCTCCACGGCGGGTTGGATTCGCCGCCTGGGCGGCAGGAGGTGGCGGATGTTGCATCGAGCGATCTACCTGAGCGCCGTGGCAGGCGTGGTCCACTACTACTGGATGGTGAAGTCCGACGTCCACTTACCACTTGAATATGCAGGAGTTATCTCGGTTTTGTTGGGCTGGCGCCTGTTCGATTGGTATACCAACCACGCTCCCCGCACAGCCACGGCCGAAGCGGCGCACAAGGAAACGTCGTCGCCCGCGGCAGAATAACCCTGCCGCCAGTTTGCCTTTCCTCAGCACCCCCAGCTAGAATTGAGCGTCCTGGCAATTACTCGGAAGGGCGCTGATTTCCCCCATGTCTCAATCGCACTCCAGTCGACCGGAAAAAATCGGATTGCCCTATTGGCTGGACCGTGTTCTGGAAGAACATTCGAAACTCGGCAGGGAATTGTCTCCCAAGCCGGTGCATGACCTGCGTGTTGCCTTGCGGCGCTGCATCCTGATTGCCGACGTGATGCGGGATGTGGACCCTGGCGGCGACTGGAAAGCGATGCGGAAAGCGGCGCGGCGGATCTTTCAACGGCTGGGCGGCTTGCGCGATACGCAGGTCCTGGCGGAATGGATCGAAAAACTTCGCTCGTCGGACGACGCATCCGCCGATTTGCTCCTGGAGTCGCTGAAAGCAAGGCAAGTAAAAGACAGGGCCGCCGCGCAGGACGCTTTAAACGAATTCGACAGGAGGCAATGGCGGGCATGGACGAAAGAGCTGTCGAATCATTACCGCCATGTCGCTTCCAATCGCTCCGCGTGCGAGTCCCTCGTTTTTGAAATTTGGGAAAATCTTCGGGACCTGCACCGCATCGCGCAGAAGAGTCGCAGCCGCATCGCGTACCACCGCTTGCGTGTGGGACTGAAGAAGTTTCGATACGCGGCCGAGAATTTTTTGCCCTCCATGTATTCCGGTTGGTCGCCCGACTTGAAGCTCCTGCAGGATATGCTGGGAGAAGTCCACGACCTCAGTGTCCTGGAACAGGCGATCGCGAAAGACAGGCGCCTCTCCAGCGAAACGGCGCGCGCCGCCTGGATCAGCAGGCTGCAGCAAGAGCGCGACTCCCGGATCCGGCAATACCGCGCCAGGATGGCCGGGAAATCCTCTCCGCTCAGTGTTTGGCGCGAAGGTTTTCCTCCGGAAAGGGAATTGCGGGCGGCGGGATTGTCGCGGCTGGCGGAATGGGGCTATTTCCTGACCCCCGATTTCCAGCGTGTCCGCCGGGTCGCGCGATTGTCCCTGCAACTTTATGACGGCCTGGCGAATCGCGGATGGATGGATCACGATTCCCACATCCAGGGGCGCCTGATCCTGCATGCGGCCGCGCTGCTGCAGGAAGTGGGCCGCTTCAAGGCGGGCAAAGGGCATCACAAGCAATCCTACCGCATGATCCGCAAGATTGCGCCGCCGCCGGGATGGTCGAAAAAAGATCTGGAACTTGTCGCCTTGATCGCGCGGTTTCACCGGCGCGCGCTGCCTCGCCTGGATCACAAGATTTTAAGCAGGCACGAAATTTCGCTGCGCCATTCGCTGGTCCTGCTGGCCGCGATTTTGCGGTTTGCGAATGCGTTTCACGCGAAACCCTACCGCGCCGTCCGCCGATTGGAAGTGGAGGAAAGTTCGGGAGTCATTATCGTGCGCGCCGACGGTTTTCCGGATCGGGAACCGCTCACTGCGAAATTATCGGTGGCCAGGCGCTTGATGGAATTTGCTTGCCACCGCGCGGTGCACATTCTTGCGCCGGGAACGCGCATGATGTCGCCGCGAATCGTGCGGCCCGTGACACGCAGCAGCGTTGCATGACGGCCGGCGAATTCGAGACGAGGCGCAAAGCGGCCGGAGCGTTTCCGAGTTCGCTAGAACGCGAGCCGCAGCGAAAACTGCATGATTCGCGGATCGTTCGCGCCGGAGATCGTCCCGAAATTTGACGGCGTCTCCGTGAAGATCCGGTTGGGCTGCTTGAAATTCGGGTGGTTGAAAAAGTTGAACATGTCCGCGCGGAACTGCAGTTGGATGCCTTCCCGTAATGAAAAATCCTTCTGAAACGTAGCGTCGAAATTGTTGAGGCCCGGCCCGGTCACTGTGTCGCGCCCTGCCGTGCCGTAGGCGAGCGCCGCGGGCATGGCGAAGCAGGACGTAGTGAACCACTCTGCCGTCGTTTTCGGGCCGTTGTTCGGGTCGCACACATAATCCGGCCGTTGCGACTGGACGGGCTGGCCGTTGTTGGCGTTATCGGTGGAGAGATTGACCGTGAACGGCGACCCGCTTTCCAGCGTATAAATCCCGCCAACCTGCCAGTCCGCCAGGACAGCGTGAATCCAACCCTCTGAGTGTTTCAGCAAGGGAAGCTGGTACAGGAAACTGCTCACGAAACGATGACGGTGGTCGAAATCCGACAGGCCCTTCTCCGCGGCCATATTATTGGGGTCTTGGGGCAGGTTCGTGCCGGCATTGTTCGCTCCGGGGTTGGACGCGTCATCGAGCGCTTTGGACCAGGTGTAATTCGTATCGATGGTCAAGCCGCGCCAGGCGCGCTGCGTCAGAGTCAGCGTCAAAGCATTGTATTTTTCCCAGCCATCCCATGTGACGGAGGTGAATCCGCTCATTTGAGGAATGGGGCGAACGTGCAGCGGGTCCGAGCTGAGCAAACCCGCCGGATAAAGGTTCTGCACGGTCAAATTATCGGCATGGACGGTGTACGACCCGATGTACTGCGCCTGCACGGATGTGGATGGGGAAATCGTGCGTTGCATCGAAAAATTCCAGACATTGTTATACTCGACCTTGAAATCGTGCTTGATGTTGTTCGCGCTGACAGTGCCCGTGGCCGAGGCCGCCAGGATGTTTTCGGTCGTGCAGGGAGAGGTCGCGCACGCCGCGTTTGCGTTGGCCACCGTTTTTGCAAAGTAGAAGGGCAAATTCAGCGCGGCGTTCTGGATGATGCTGTAGGCCGCCTGGTTGGTATAAATTCCGAAGCCCGAGCGGATCACGGTTTTGTGATCCGGCAAACTCCATGCCAGTCCGATCCTTGGCGCCAGCCGCAAGGGACGCGCGGCGAGCAGGCTGCGATCCCATCCCGCCTGCGCCGACGTTACGTAGGGAATCGGTATGTTCGATAACAGGGCCGTGGCGTCGGGCGAGATTTGGCCCCGGTTGTCGCTGGCGATGACAAATTGCCCGCCCGGAACAACCGTGTTCACCACGGCCATGTTGTTATTCACGTCCGTGACGTTCTGGTTGTATTCGTAGCGCAGCCCGATGTCCAGCTTGAGGCTGGGCAGAATCTGCCAGCCATCCTGAATATACAGGTGAATCCAGTTGGTTCGGCCCAGCAGGGCGCCGCGGCCTCCCACGCCCACCTGCCCTTGCGTTGGAGTTCCGAGCAGAAAATCCCCCAGGGCGTTACCCGTATAATTCCCGGTGAACTGGAACAGGCCCCTGGCGTTGTTGGCGTTCACCGGCTCAAAATTCAGGTGGAAGAAGTAAACGCCGAATTTCAGGGTATGCGTTCCATGGTGCCAGATGGCGTTGTCATACAGTTCGTAGTCGCTGTCCTTGCGCGAAACATATTGTGTGGGTTCGCCCATGGTGGTGTACCCGGTGACCGATGCCTGCGGATATCCCGTATCCAGGACATTCGTGGTGACCCCCTGGAGTCCCGTGTTTCCGGCGAAATCGGTTCCGGCATTGGGGCTGCTTTGCCCTCCGCCCACCCACATCCAGCCAAACCGCAGTTCATTCAGCCAGGATGGGCTGAACACATGGACCCAGGTAGCGGCGAGGTTGTCCGTGTGCGTGCGCAAGTTATAGCCAAAGCCCGGCAAGAGCGTCTCGTTGAGTGCGCCGGACCCAAAAGGGTCGAACTGGTTCGCGTCGAACACGGACCCGCGAACAAATACGCTGTCGGCGTTGCTGAAGGTATGGTCGATGCGGGCGTTGTACTGGTTGATGCTGGCCGTGGACAGGTCGGTCGCCAGCAGGTTGTTGGTCAAGCCCGGCAGATTGGCATGCGGGAATTTTGCCATAATGGCGGCCGCCACGGGATCGACGGCCGGAATCGTATCGTTGGCGAAAGCGGTCTGCGTGTCCGGATTCATGACGGTAATGCCCGTCCCCTGAAAAATTCCCATACGTTCCGCGTCGGTGGGCACCGTAAACAGCTGGGTCTGGGATTTGCGAGTGCGCTGCCCTTCGTAGTTGAGGAAGAAAAACGTTTTGTTCTTTTGAATGGGCCCGCCAATCGATCCGCCGAACTGGTTCTGTTTGAAAGGCGGGATGGGGCGAGCGGTGGAATTGAAGAAGTTTTTCGCGTCGAATATGTTGTTGCGGAGAAATTCGAACAGGCTGCCGTGGAAGGCGTTGCTCCCCGATTTGGTGATGACATTGATCACGCCGCCCGACTTCCCGCCGTACTCGGCGTTGTACGAAGTCTGATCGACGCTGAATTCCTGAATGTCGTCCACCGACGGGCTTAATACGAGATTGTTGTAGTACTCGTCGGTTACGCTCACGCCATCCACCAGGTACAGGTTGTGCCCACCGCGCTGGCCAAGAATGCCGAAGGTTTGTCCGGTCTGCTGCAGCGCCCCGCCGCGCGTTCCGGAGGGCGCATGCGTGATTCCCGGCGTTAATCCGACCAGATCGATGAACTGGCGTCCTTTCAACGGGAGGTTGACGACTTGTCCCTGTTGGATGACGCTCTGAATCGCGGCGGATTCCAATTGCAGCAGATTGGCGGCTGCGCTGACGGTTACGGTTTCGCTCTGATCGCCCAGCGCGAGCGAATACGATTCCCGCAAGTGTCCTCCGGCGTGTACAGCGACGCCGGCCTGCACGCTCTGCTTGAATCCCTCAGCGTTCACGGTGATGCGGTAGACGCCGACGGGAAGCTGGCTCAGCAGGAACTCGCCGGAAGAATTCGTCACGGCCCGATATTTCAATTGCGTGGCTGTTTGAATGGCCTCTAGCCGGGCGTTGACGACGATCGCTCCCGACGGGTCCTTGACCGTGCCGCTGATTTCCCCCGAGTTCATCTGGCCCAACGCCGGCATGGCGCACAGCATCAGAACGCCGGCCAGAAAAACCGCCTTTTCTATGCGGCTCAGGAATCGCTTCCGGGAACAAGCGCGGTTGCGCGCTGGCGGTTCGTGCGGCAGGTGATCCGGCCCGCGGTGATCGCTCCCTACCATGCTCGTTTTCTCCTATCCGTTTTTGTGAACAGTTCGCGCACAGAAATCATCCGGCCCGCCGCCGCGCTGAGGTCGACGCCCGCGGTAAATGTTCCCAGACGTCCGGTTGCATCCCGTTGAATTAACGGTAATTTATCGGGATTCAATGAACTGGAAACTACATCGGATCAACCGAGGTGTGCTGTAAGGATATTGTAAAAAGGCCGAAATGATATTTGCTATTGAAATGATTCCGGAATGATTGTGTAGGGCAAGACCGAAAGTGGCGGGGGGATGCCCAAACAAGGCGAGGCGAGTGGACCGTGCCCAGCATCGTGCCGCAATTACAAATTACCCGTGCCAATTACCGATTACGATGTTACGGCTTCCACCACTTTTGCCCCCGGCTGCCGCGCAGAATGATCCATGCAGGGCAAATGTAGCGTGAACGTGCTTCCATGACCCGGGACGCTCTTGACCGTGATGCGGCCCTTCATCGCCTCGACCATGCTCTTGGCCAACGGCAGGCCCAGGCCCGTCCCATGAATCTGCGCCGCCGTTACCAAGGGACTCCGGTAAAAGGGTTCAAAGATGTGCGGCAATTCCTCCGGATCGATGCCGATGCCGCGATCGGAAACGCTGATCTGAATTTCCTTGCCGCTCAATCCGTGTTCGGGGAGCCGCACCGTGATGCCGATCCATTGTTGTTCGCCGCCATATTTCAACGCGTTCGTAATCAAATTCTGCAGGCACTGCGAAAGCGCGGTGCGATCGGCAAGGATCAGGGGCAAGTTCGGCTCGATCTCCTGCTCGACGCGAAATTTTGCGGTTCGAACCAGGCCCGCAGTATTGGAAAGCGCAGAGTCCAGGACTTCCTCGGCCTCAACCGGCCGCAGGTTATACCGCTGGTGGCCTTCCCGGATCGCCGCGAAGAGCAGGATTTGCTCCACCATTTCGAAGAGCCTTTTTGCCTGCGTGCCAATCACGGAACCATATTGTTCCAACTGCGGTTTGCCCTGGACTACGCCGTGAGCGATGTTCTCCGCGGCCGAACTGATGACGGTCAGCGGCGTTCGCAGTTCGTGAGAAACCGCCGTGACAAAATCCATTTGGAGCTTGGCAAGGCGCTGCGCGCGTGCGCTCGTAATGATCAGGATCGCCATGCTGACCACCAGCAGAAACAGCACGCCAAAACTGATGGCCAGATCGCGGCGGTGCGAATCGGCAAGGAACGCTCCCAGCGCCCCTCCCCGGCGATGCCTCACAATCAGGTGCCAGTCCTGCTCTGTCCCGGTGTCGCGCAGCAGTGGAAACCACGTGGTCGCGCCCGACGCCGCCGGCACGTTACCCGGCGAAGGCGTGCGGAAAATGTGAATGGGAGAGCCTTGGCCGCCGTCCCGCGGGCGCCCAAAGATATTCATCGTGCCGTCCGCATCGGCAATTTCCACATTGCCAAAGCCGGCGTCTGAAGAGTACAGGGGAGGGGCATTTTGTCTGCCGCTGGTAACGGCAACCTGATAGTCCAATCCCTCGGTGCCGCGAAAGTATCGTTCCGCCAGGGCTGGCAGGACATTGTCTTGCAGATCCTTCCGGTTCACCACAAGCACCAGCCAATCCACATTGCGGCGTTCCGCGGATTTGCCGCCGGCCGAAGTTGCAGGCCTGCTGGAAATGGCGCGTACCAGGGCAGGAATCTGCGGGTCAAATTTCCAGCCCGTCAAGGACCCTCCTGAAAAATATCGGTTCGCGAATCCTGCGCGGGAGATGGCGGTGGACTCGCCGGCGCCAGGTTCAGGCGCCGCCCGCTGCAATTCTTCGCGCAGGCCTGCAAAACTGGAAGGCCAATTGCCCGGCTCGAAGCGGTTGGTGGCAGGGGCTAGATGCAACACTCGATCAGAGCGGGCCGGGTCGAACTGCAGGATATAAAGGCCGGCAATCAGATTTGGATCGGCGGATGTTTTTTTCCATTGCGCGTACCTGCGGGCATATTGGCCCCAGTCATCCCGCGAACGGGAGGCCGTGTCCACTTGCATTGCGACGCACGCTTCGGAAAAAACGCGGAAAAAATCGAGATGCCAGTTGATCATGGACATCTGCAGGCTGTCCGCAAGCCGGATGCTGGTGGCCTCGCTGACCTGGTTGCTCCAGCGGAACTGCAATACGCCCAAAACGATCACCACGGCTGCGGCCAGAATCACCATGGACGTGGAGAACGCCCGCTCCTGAAAGGGAAATTTGATGGGTGATCTCATGGTGTCGTGCGCCAGGGCGTTTCCACTACGCGTGCCGGGAGTCGATCCGGCCCATTATTTCTGAATGTTTATACGGGCAAACGTTTATGTCTTGAATTTATACCCGAGTCCCTGCACGGTTAGGATAAATTTCGGCTGTTTCGGGTCCTCTTCCAGTTTCTGGCGCAGGCTCGCAACGTGCACGTCCACGGTGCGCGTGTACATGTCCGCGCTATATCCCCAGACTTGCTTCAATAGCTCTTCTCGGGAGAGCGTCGTGGCCCGGTGTTCGATAAAGTAGCGAAGCAGCTGAAATTCTCGGGCGGATAAATTCACATTTTGCCCGTCCCTGGCCGCCTCGGTGCCCACAAGGTCTACGTGGATGGATCCGAAATCGAAAACGCTTGATTGAGCGGCCGGGCGGACGGGCGCGCGCCGAAGCAGCGCCTCGATTCGCGCCATCAGTTCCCGCATATCGAAGGGTTTTGTGACGTAGTCGTCGGCGCCGATTTTCAGTCCATTGACCTTGTCGCTGGTCTGCCCGCGAGCGGTCAGCATGAGGATCGGCGTAATCAGTCCGGCCTCCCGGATCAGCTTGCAGACGTCGAACCCGCTTTTCCCCGGCAACATGACATCGAGCAGGATCAGATCAAACGGCATCTGCGTAGCCTTCTGGAATCCTTCGTCGCCGTTGGCGGCGTATTCGACGCCGAATCCCTCGTTCCGCAGGCGATCGCCAACGGTCATGCGCAATGCCTCTTCGTCTTCCACAAAAAGAACGTTGCCACGCATGCGGAATCACCCCGCTTTTCGCGAGTTTATTTCGAAAAAAGCGCGACGCGCGAATTGCCGTTGCACGCCGCGGCCAGAAATTCCTGACAACTTTTCCGGCAAGCTGCTGGTCCGCATACGGTAGCACACACTGCCATGAAATTGCGGGGGTGATGTATGAATTCAGAACACGCCGTCAATCGGCCAGGCACAAGCTGCAGGATCTTGCCGTGCCGGCCCGCCGCACATCGAAATTTTCCGCCCCGATAGCCGCGCAGGCGATTGACCTCGCGCAAGGCCCACCGGGCAGTAAGTGAAATGCCGCTGCCGGGGCGCGCCGGCTGCGGGCTTGACGCCGGATTTCAAACACCTTATCCTGATGCCCTTGAACATTGCGATCAGCTCCGATCACGCCGGGTTTGAATATAAAGAAAGAATAAAAATATTATTGGCTGGACTGGGCCACGACGTGACGGATTTCGGCACGTTCAGTGCGGATCCGGTGGACTATCCGCTGTTCATACGCCCCGCGGCGGAAGCGGTGGCGCGCGGCGAGTGTGAGCGGGCGATCGTGCTGGGCGGATCGGGGAATGGCGAGGCGATGGTCGCCAACAAAGTTCACGGCGTGCGTTGCGCCCTGTGCTGGAATCTGCAAACGGCCCGGCTGGCGCGGGAACACAATGACAGCAACGCGCTTTCGCTGGGCCAGCGAATGCTCCCGGAAGAATTGGCGCTGGAGATCGTGAAATTGTGGCTGGCTACGCCATTTGCCGGGGGCCGTCATGCCCGGCGCGTCGCGCTGATCGAATAAAGTTCGAGAAATCCAAAAATCAGTCTGCGCTTCAAAAGTCCTGCCATGCGGGATCGTTCCCCGTGCAGCACGAAGCGGACCACAACAAAAACGCCCGCGCCATGCGTTTCCTTGCGGACTTCGCATGGCGCGGACGGCCGAAATAGCCGGAATTTGGGCTGCCTACTGCCCCATCTCCAGAACGGAGAATGTGCCGGGAATTCTCGGCGGCCTCGGCCTCGGATTTTTCGGCGTGGGGGCCGGGCGCGGGCCGAAATCCGCAACAGCCAGGTAGACCCTGCCGGTCTTGTGGTCCAGAGCCATGGTCCTGGCCCCCACCTGTGTCTTCGCGTCATCGACCAGCGAATATTGATCCGGGGTGTCCTCATGGAAGACCCAGAGATCGCCGTCGCCGCCGGTGGAAACGTAGATCAAGCCCTTTTCCGCATCAAATTCCAGGGCATCCACGCCCTGTCCTATGGGGCGGGTCGCGACAATCTTTCCGGTGTCGCTGTTCACGACGGTCATGAGCCCGCTGCGGCAGCCGATAAAAATACGGTGGTGGGCGCGGTCCATATCCATGCTGCTGGGCCCTCCGCAAGGCTCGGTGGACCATCTATCCATCACTTTGAAGGCTTTCACGTCGAGCTTCAGCAGGATGTTGCGATCCTGCAGGTTCAGGAAGACATGGCCGTCGTAATCGGCCGCCAGGTGTTCGGTCCTGCCGCCTAGGTTGTCGATGGTGCCGGCGATTTTGCCGGTTTTCGCGTCAATCCCGGTAAGGCGCTTGCTGCCGCGGTCGGCGGTGAAAATGCGTTTGGTTCCGCGGTCATAAATAATGCCGTTCGGGTCGTCGCCCACGCGCACCTTGCCGATCACGGCGAGTGTTTTCAGGTTGAAAATCGTCACCGAGCCGGGGTCGCTGGCGCTGATAAAGCCGCGCCCGAATTCTGGCGCGATGGCGGCGCCGTGCGTATCCTCTCCGCCCGGAACTTTTCCGACGATCGCGCCCGAATCCAGATCGAGCACCACGATCTCGGTGCCATGCGACACATACAGCCGGCGCGCGGCGCTATCCGCCGCAACGTAATCCCACCCGCCGTCGCCGGGGATCGGGATTTTTTTCAAAAGGTGATAAGAACCGACCGCCGCCAGCGCCGATGCCAGCATGCCGAATGTCGCAATCCATAGGACAAAAACTCCGAGGGAAGTTTGTCTTTTCATTTTTCCTCTTTGACTGGAGTACATGCTTGGGAGCGCCGATTCAGAACGGCAATCCGTATGGGTGGATTCTAATCGACTGGAGGCAATTTGGAAACATCCCATCCGCCGCCCAGGGCTTTCACGAGAAGAACCGTGGAAGTCATGCGGCGCGTGAGCAGGCTGACGGAGGTTCGCTCGTTTGCCAGAGCCGCGCTCTGCGCCGAGATGACAGTGAGATAGGTGTCCAGGCCGCCCTTGTAGCGGTTGATGGATTGCGCGAGCGAACGGTTGGCGGCCGCAACGGCGGCATCCTGAGTTTTAGCTTCCTGATCGAGAACGCGAAGGTCCGAGAGGGCATCCTCGACCTGTTGGAATGCGGTCAGGACGGTTTGCTGATAATTCGCCAAAGTTTCGTCGTACGCGGCTTTGGCCTGATCGGAGATGGCGTGCCGCCTTCCGCCGTCGAATACGGTTTCCGCAGCCGCCGCGCCCACGGACCAAAGGGCGCTGGGCCCGGTCAGCCACGTAGGAAACTGCCCGCTTTCGAATCCACCGGTTACGCCAAGCAGAATCGACGGAAAAAATGCCGCGCGGGCTATGCCGACTTGCGCATTTGCGGCCGCAACACGCCTTTCCGCACTGGCGATGTCCGGGCGCCTTTCGAGCAACTCCGATGGGAGTCCCGGAAGTACGATCGGGGGAGCCGTGGGCATCGGGGCGGCCGGCAGGCTGAAGGAAGATGCGGGTTGTCCGATCAGGACCGCGACGGCATGCTCATATTGGTCTCGCGCGGAAGTAATATCGATGTCTTGCGCCCGCGTTTGCTCAAGCTGAGTTGTGGCCAAATCCACGTCTTCGCGCGAAGCAAGCCCCCCGTGAAAACGGTTTTGCGTGAGTTCGAGGGCCTTTTCAAAAGCTGCCACATTGGAATCGAATAACTCTTTCTCGGCGTCCAGTCCGCGGAGGGTCAAGTAGTCCAGGGCAAGTTCCGCATGCAGGCTCAGGCGAACGGTTTCCAGGTCGGCGGCGCTGGCTTGTGCCTGCGCGCGGCTTGCTTCCACCGCTTTATGCACGCTTCCCCAGACGTCGGCTTCGTAGGAAATGTCTCCGGTGAGCAGGAAATCCGAATAATCGCTGGGCGACGTGGCTCCTCGCAATGTGCGGTTGGACGATTGGCGCTGGCGCGTGGCCGTCACACCCGCCCCGGCGACAGGGAACAGCGCCGACCGCGAAATGCGCACGGCGGCGCGCGCCTGCAGGAAACGGTCCTGCGCGGCGCGCAGCGTTTGGTTGGAGACGGTCAATTTATCTTCCAGGCCATTGAGCTGAGAATCCTGAAAGATTTCCCACCACTGGCCTTTGCGTGCTGCGTCGCTGGGCGCGGCGGGTTTCCAATTGCCCGTTTCCTTGTAGGCGGGAGGAATTTGCGTTACCGGCTTTGTATATTTCGGGCCGATGGCACACCCCTGCATCAGGAGCAATCCGAGAAAGAGGCTCGTGATGGCGGGGCAGAAAAGCTTCCCGCGGGTCTGTTGGGGGCAGCGTTCGATCATGTAACCTGGCTTCATGGGTTCCCCTGTTCGGGTGCTTGAGTTTGTGGCGCCAGATTGACCGTCTCACCGTCGGTCAGTGAGTCCGGAGGGTTAATCACCACCGATTCGTCGCCTTTGAGTCCCGCGACGACTTCGATTTCAGCGCCAAAATCTCGACCCGGAGTGATTGGAATCAGGGAAATGGTTTTCCCGCCTTTCACGATGGCCACTTGCAGGCCCGCCGATTTGAAAATCGTCGCATTGACCGGAATCGTATAGGTTGTCGCGGAGGTGGGCAACTGGAGATGAACCTCGACGTAGGCCCCCGGTTTCAGAATGCCCGACGAATTATTGACGTCAATTTCCGTGAGCAATGTCCGGGTTGTGGTGTCGATGGCCCCAGAATTTCGCACCACGATGCCGTCGAATTGTCGGCCCGGAAATTCATTCAGAATCAGCTTCGCGTGCAATCCGGTTCGGATCCGCGGTGAATAAATCTGCGGAACATTCACGTACACCCGCAGGCGGTTGACGGCGGCGAGGTGGAATAATTCGCGGGCCGTGCCCCCACTGCTGCCCGAATCAATCAGGTCCCCAATATCGGTGTTGCGCGCCGTGATCACCCCGTCAAAGGGCGCGTAGATTTTTTCGAACGATTGCAGTTCTTGCAGGCGTTTTACGTTGGATTGCGCCGAAGCCACCGTGGCCTTGCGCGCACTGTAGTTTCCGGCCGCATTGTCGGCATCCTGTTGCGAAACCGAGTCGCTCTTCAGCAAGTCCTTGTAGCGGGTCGCGGTGATTGCGGCGAGGCTAAGGTTGGCCTCTGCCGTTGCCAGATCGGCGCGCGCCTGTTGGAGTTGCTGATCGACTTCAGGCGAATTGATCGTCGCCAGCAATTCACCGGTCTTGACGTGCGCTCCGATATCGACGTACCACTTTTTCAGATATCCGTTGGTCCGTGCATAAATGGGAGTGTCCGTGAACGCCTGCATGTCCCCGGGTAGGACGATCTCCTGTAGAGGAGGTCCCAGCTTTGGGTGGATGACCGCCACGGTGGGAATCGCGAGTTCCTGTGTTTCCCGGGCCAGTTGTGCATTTGCTTCCTGGCGGCTGGAAATTCCCCAGATCACGGCCATGGCAACGATAATCACCACGAGCAGGGAAAACACGGCGCGCGTAGCCGCACTGCCTGCCGCACTGCCGAACGCGTTGCCGGAAAATGTCGCGGCACGCCGTTCACGGCACCCTTGCTCGGGTGTTTCTGCCGGGTCCTTGCGATTTGCAACCACCACCATCTGATCCTCCAAAACTTCTGGCGAAACGTCGGGCGAAAAGTCAGCCGAAAAGCCGGGCCAGCCTAGTCGCCCGGAAGCTCCAGGACTGCGGATTTGCGTGCGTCCTTGCGCAATCCGTGAATCAAGCTGTAGACCGCTGGGACAAACAGCAGCGTGGCCACGGTGGCAAAGAGCAATCCGCCAATGACCGCGCGTCCTAACGGGGCGTTCTGTTCGCCGCCGTCGCCCAGTCCCAGCGCCATCGGCACCATGCCGATGATCATCGCCAGGGCTGTCATCAGGACGGGACGAAACCTCGTGAATCCGGATTCTTCCGCGGCTTGCAGCGGGCTCAGTCCTTCCTGGACCCGGTCCTTTGAAAAACTGACCACCAGAATGCTGTTTGCGGTTGCCACGCCCATGCACATGATCGAGCCGGTCAATGCGGGCACGCTGATGGTCGTGTGCGTCAGGAACAGCATCCAGACGATCCCGGCCAGTGCCGCGGGCAGCGCCGAAATGATGATCAATGGATCGAGCCAGGACTGGAAGTTCACGACAATCAGCAGATAAATCAGAAGGACCGCGAAACCCAAACCGGCCAGCAAACCCAGGAAAGAAGACTCCATCGTTTCGATCTGCCCCCGGACGATCACTTGAGATCCGCGAGGCAGTCGGCTGCGATTGCGATTGACAATGGATTCCACATCGTGAGCCACTCCGCCCAGATCGCGTCCCTGGGTGGACCCGAAAATGTCGAGCACGGTCTGCGCGTCATAGTGGGAAACCGTGGCCATGCCTTCGCCTCGCGTGATGGTGCCCAGGTTTCCAAGCATTTGCCAGGGTGCGTGGCCGCTGCCGGTTATGGGAATATTCTGGAGGTCTTGGAGGGATTCGAAGTCGTATTCCGGAGAGATCGTCGCGACCGAATAGTTGACTCCCGTTTTGGGATCGAGCCAGAACGACGGTGTGGTCTGGAAACTGCCGCTCAAGGAAACCAGAATATTTCCGGCAACGTCGCGTTGCGTGAGGCCGGTCTGCATGGCCTTGGTGCGATCCACCTTGATGTGCAGTTTCGGCTGGTTGAAGGGTTGCTGAATGCGCAGGTCGGCAATGCCCGTGACCGAACTCAACTGCTTCATCAGATTGTTTGCAAACTCGTGGTTCGCCTCGACATTCCGCCCCACCACTTGGATATCGATGGGAGCCGGCAGACCGTAGTTGAGAATCTGGCTTACGATATCCGCCGGAGGGAAGTAGAAAATCACTCCGGGGAATTCCTTGTTCAACTTCAAGCGCAAATCGTGAACGTACTCACGGGTTGGCCGATGATTCTCATTGAGCGAAACCATGATGTCGGCGTCTTCTGGACCGATGGGGGCCGAAGTGCTGTAGGTGTAATTCAGCGCGCTGTTGGGCAGCCCGATGTTGTCGATCATGCTGCCGATTTCCCGTTGGGGAATCTGCTGCTTGATGGCGTTTTCGACTTCTTCGCACAGAGCGGCCGTTTCTTCTATGCGCGTTCCGGTTGGCGCCCGCAGGTGCAGCTTGATTTGTCCTGAGTCGACATTCGGGAAGAAATCCTGACCCAGCCAGGGAAACAGTGCGAAAGAACCCACGCAGACAGCCAGGAAAAGCATCGGGAAAAGCACTCGGTGCGCCAGGCATTGCCGCAGGACTCCTCGATACGCGTCCCGGAATTTTTCAAACCACAGTTCGAAATGTCCCTGCAGGCGCACCAGCGGGTTCCTGCTTTCCAGTGATTTCTGAGCGGACTCACTTTCGTGAGCTTTCAACAGGAAACGCGCCATGGTCGGCACCAGGGTCCGGGAAAGCAGGTAGGACGCCAGCATGGCGAAAACCACGGCTTCGGCCAGCGGCACGAACAGATAGCGTGCCACGCCGGTGAGGAAGAACATGGGCACGAAAACAATGCAGATGGAAAGCGTGGAAACAAACGCGGGAACGGCAATTTCCTGAGAACCGTCCAGAATGGCCTGAATGGGTTCTTTCCCCATCGCCAGGTTCCGGTTGATGTTCTCGATGGTGACGGTGGCATCGTCGACCAATATGCCCACGGCCAGCGCGAGTCCACCAAGGGTCATGATGTTGATGGTCTGCCCGATGGCGCTCAGGACGATGATGGACGTCAGAATCGAGAGGGGAATCGAAATGGCGATAATGAGGGTGCTGCGCCAGCTCCCCAAAAAGATCAGAATCATGAGCCCGGTAAAGCAGGCGGCCAGGACCGCTTCCCGGACAACCCCGTTGATCGAGGCGCGCACAAATACGGACTGGTCGGCGAAGGGCCGCACGCGCAGCGCTGGCGGGAGTCCTGCCAGGACGACGGGCAATCGCTGCTTGACCCGGTTGATGATGTCCAGGGTCGAGGACTTTCCCGACTTCATGACGGTCATCAGCGTCGCACGCTGCCCGTTTACAAGCACGATGTTGGTCTGCGGGGGATAGCCGTCGCGCACGTGCGCGACATCGCGGACGTAAATCGTATTCGTCCCGACCGTCTTGATCGGCAGATTGTTCAGTTCATCGATGGTTTGCGTGCTTCCGTTGAGATCGACGTCGTTTTCCAGGGAACCGATCTTGATGGTTCCGGCGGGGAGGATCAGGTTCTGGGAGCCGACCGCCGTCACCACTTCGCTGGGGGAAATTCCTCTCGCCTGCATTGCCGTGGTGTTCAGATCCACCACGATCTGGCGCTGTTTCCCTCCATAGGGATTCGGGAAAACCGCGCCCTGCACGGTCGCCAATTGCACGCGAAGAAAGTTGGACGCCATATCGTTCAATTGCTGCTCGGAAAGACCCTTTCCCGAAAGCGCCAATTGAAGGATGGGCACCGAGGACGCGTTGTAGCTGAGGATGAACGGCGGGGTCGTTCCCGGGGGATCGTTCCGGACGGCGGACTGCGCCAGCGCGGTGACTTGCGCGAGGGCCATTTCGATTTTTACGTCGGGATGAAAATAAATCTTAATGACGGCGAGCCCGTCCACCGATTGCGATTCGATATGCTCGATGTCATTGACCGTCGTCGTGAGGCCCCGCTCGTAAGCGACGACGATGCGCTGGGACATTTCCTCGGCCGAAAGTCCACGATAGGTCCAGATGACGCTGATGACCGGGATATTGATGTCCGGAAAAATGTCCGTCGGGGTGCTGTATACCGCCAGCGACCCGAGAATCACGATGAGCAGGGCCATCACCACAAAGGTGTATGGTCGCCGCAGGGCTAGCCGAACAATCCACATACAGGATCCTGGCTCCTAGTCACCGGCGAGGCTGAAACGCCCGCCGACACCAACACAAAAACCTTTGAATAAGGCTTGCACAGCCGGCCCTCGCATTTTCAGTCCGATTTCTTGCGCGCGGCACCCGGTCTTCGCGGGCGGCTCTGAAGTTTGATGCTCATCCAAGCTTTCTTGACGGCCAGGGCGCAATGCAAACACCTCGCCGAGGCACGCTTTCTGTCATACCCTGAGATGCGGGAGCGTGAAAGTCCGTTACAAATAATGATAAAGATTGGAGAAATATTCCAGGTTTCACGGCGAATCTATCCCGGCGCCATCTGAAAAATGGTGTCGAAAAACAGGCCCAGGACGTGCCGCACGTTGTTCTCCGAAAGCATTTTGGGGTCCACGAGATGTTCCAGCAGCAAGCCCTGGGCAACCACTCCCAGGCAGGTCGAGGCCGCCAGATTGTCAATGGGGAGCGTGTGGCCCAACGGGCGCAATAACTCCGAAAACAGCTCGCTGAACGACGCGCGGATGCGGCGGTGCCGGCTGCGCAGCCGCGCATGGGCTTCCGGGTGGCGCAGCGCGTAGAGTTTGAATTCCAGGGAGATCAGGACCAATCGGCGGTCGCTGGCGATTGCCGCGTAATGCCGGCGCAGGGCGGCAAGTTTTTCCAGCGGATCGTCGTGCTGGGACAGGGCTGCCGTGAGAGAGTCGATCCGTTCCCGAACCCATTCCTCAAGCAGGGCAAAGAAGATGTCTTCCTTGCTTTTGAAATGGGCATAAAAAGCGCCGCGTGTGTAGCCGGCGCCGGCGGCGATGTCTTCCAGGCGCGCGGCCTCGAAACCGTTCCGCGCGAAGACGCGCTTGGAGGCGGCCAGCAGCTTGCGCTTGGTGGCCAGGGTTCGCTGTGCCTGGCGGGAGAGAGGCCGGGTGCTTCTGGGTGCGCGCATCTTGTTCTTCTTGTTCCTCTTGCCGCTGTTCGCGGGCCAGGAAAGTTTCCCTATTCCGATTCCGACGGGCCGCTTTGCTTGACATTATACATACGTGTATGTATCTTACATGGGGGGCGTCGGCCCCGCAAGCATTTTCATGAATCGGATCGGACAGCCATCCGGCCTTCCGCAGGGATGAGCGCCGCGGGAGCGGGTGGAGGCAGCAGGCAAGTCCCGAAGAATCGAGTGGCCCTCATGCGATACTCTTGGTTCCATTTCCTTTTTCTGGCTTCGAGTGCGCTCTTGCTCGCCGCTCCTGGATACGCGCAAACAGACGCATTCCAGGGCAGCGTGCATTCGAGCGTTCCCGCGGACCAGCCGCTTTCGTTATCTCTGAACGATGCCCTGCAAAGAGGCCTTCGATATAACCTGGGCGCGATGGATTCCCGGCTGTTCCTGCAGCGGGCGCGGGGAGAAAGCATCGCCGCCCGCAGCGCGCTGCTGCCGAACCTCAACGGCAACCTGCGCGAAGTCGTTCAACAAAACGATCTGGCCGTCTATGGCTTCAAGTTCAATCTGCCGTCCAGTTTTGGCGTTTCCTTTCCGAGTGTCGTGGGCCCCTATAATTATTTCGACTTGCGCGGGTTTCTGACGCAGCGGCTGGCGGATGTGCAGGCGATCCGGACGTATCAGTCCGCCCGCGCGGCGCAACGCGCCGCCGTTCTGAGCGTCGCGGACGCGCGGGACACGGTGGTCTACGTGGTGACCGCCGGATATCTGCGCGTGCTGGCCGAATCGGCTCGCGTGGATTCCGCGAAGGCGCAGGTGCAGAGCGCTCAGGCGATTTATCAACAGGCCTCTGACCGCTTCGACTCCGGCCTGAGCGCCAAAATAGATGTGACACGAAGCCAGGTGGAGCTGCAAACCCAGCAAGGGCGGCTGACGGCTGAACAAGGCGAGCTCGCGAAGCAAAAAATCATCCTGGCGCGCCTGATCGGCGTGCCTTCCGGGCAACAGTTGATTTTGACCGACAAGATGCCCTACGCCCCGCTGGAAAACCTCACCCTGGAGCAGGCCATTGCTCTGGCATCGCAAAACCGGGCGGATTTGCAGGCTGCGGAAGCGCAAGTGCATGCGGCGGAACTGGCGCGCAAGGCGGCGAGCGCGGAACGGTATCCGACGCTTGGCATCGGCGCGGATTACGGAGTTATCGGGATCAACCCGGCAAATTCACACGGCACGTTTTCCGTGACCGGTCAGCTGCAGTTTCCCCTCTGGCAGGGCGGGCGCATTCGAGGCGACATCGAGCAGGCGGACGCGACCCTGCAGCGCCGCCGCGCCGAATATGACGATCTGCGAGCCAAAGTGGAGGCGGAGGTCAGGACCGCCTACCTGGATCTAAATGCCGCAGCCGACCAGGTTCGCGTGGCGCAAAGCCGGCGCAAGCTGGCCGAAGACGAACTCAAGCAGGCCCGGGACCGCTTCGCCTCCGGTGTCGCCGACACCGTGGAGGTTGTGCAAGCCCAGGAAGTGGTGTCCAGCGCGGAACAGAATTACATCCAGAGCTTGAGCGCGCACAATCTTGCCAAGGCCAGTGTGGCGCGGGCCACCGGCCAGGCTGAAAAAATAATTCGAACGCTTCTGAGGAGTCGATAATCATGCCTGTGGACCCTGAAAAACAATCCGGCTCGTCGCGGCCTGAAGCCTCATCCGGGGGGAGTACCGGAGATGCGCCCACGGGCAACAATTCGCAGGGAAAACGCAGGAGCCTGATTTTAGCGGCGGTTGTCGGTTCTTTGCTCGTGATCGGCGCCCTGGCCTTCTGGCTGTATTCCAGAACGTATGAATCCACCGACGATGCGCAAGTGGACGGCCATCTCAACGAAGTTTCCGCGCGAATCGATGGCACGGTGAAGGCGGTTCACGGGGAAGAGAACCAGGCCGTGCAGGCCGGGCAACTGCTCGTCGAGCTGGACCCGAGCGGTATCAACATTGCCCTGGAGAAGGCGCAAGCGCAGCTGCTGAAAGCGAAAGCCGATGTTCGGGCGGAGGATCCGAATCTTCCGATTGCCAGGAGCACCTCGCAGACCACCATTTCGACCAGCCAGTCCGAAGTCATGAACGCCGAAGCGGGCGTCGCGGTGGCCGAACGGGACCGGGAGGCGGCGTTGTCCCGTCTGCAGGAAGTGCAGGCGAATAACGCCAAGGCGCAAGCCGACGTGGAGCGGTACAAATCCCTTGTGGATAAGGACGAGGTTTCGCGTTCGCAGTATGACGGAGTGGTTGCGGCGGCGAAATCGCTGGCCGCCGCGGTCGATTCGGCGCGTTCCTCCAGTGAAGCCGCGCAAAAGGTTGTGGAGCAGCGCCGCGCG
>DATLTA010000151.1:0-24547 GCA_035533775.1 Candidatus Dormiibacterota bacterium
GACCTGCACTCGGGAATCTTCGGCGGCGCGGTGCCCAACCCCATCACGATTTTGTGCGAACTGTTCGCAAAACTGCACGACAAGAATTTGCGCGTCGCCGTGCCCGGGTTTTACGACGATGTCGCGAAATTATCAAAGGCCGAGCGCAAGGCGCTCAATTCGCTGCCGTGGAAGGCGAGCGAATTTCGCAAGACCGTGGGCGCGCCGGGCCTCTCCGGGGAAAAAGGCTGCTCGATTGTCGAACAGCTCTGGACGCGGCCAACGCTCGAATTGAATGGAATCTGGGGCGGTTACACGGGCGAAGGCTCGAAGACGGTGATTCCCTCCAAGGCCTATGCAAAGTTTTCAACGCGCCTGGTACCCAACCAGAATCCCGGCAAAATTACAAAGCTTCTCGAGCGGCACATCCGCAAGCTTCTCCCCAAGACGGTGAAGTTCAAGCTCGATTTGCACAGCCAGGGCAAACCTTGGGTTGCTCCGTACACCCATCCGTTTTTCGATGTGGCGCACGATGCCCTGGAAAAGGGATTCGGCAAGCGCGCTGTATTTATCCGCGAAGGCGGATCGATCCCGTTCGTCACGCAGATGTATGACACGTTCAAGGTGCCGTGCATACTTCTGGGATTCGGTCTGCCGGATGAAAACGCCCATGCTCCCGACGAACACATCTCTCTGGAAAATTATTTTGGCGGAATCAAGGCCGTCGCGCAGTTCTATGAGGGCCTGGGAAACCTCTAGATAGAGTATTCCCCGAAACCGGATTTGGCGGCGTCCTGGGTGGCGCAGGCTTCAGCCTGCGCGCGGTTGCTGATTTTGTTGATCAGAAACGCCCAGTCTGTAGCCCGCGCTACCTGGCCGGATCGGCGCGGCGCCTTGCGACGATTTGCGCGGGCCCGGCGGAATCATTTTCAGAGAATGCGGGTTAGAGGGTTGAAAGAGACGTCTGCCGGCCACGGGCATATTCCTCCAGCGCCGTATTCGCCGAGGTGATGACTCCCAAAGCGTCCGACACGGATTGGATCTTCGCGCCCGGCACCACGATATAGATTTCGTCCGGGCCCAGGTCCGTGTAAACGCGATTGCCGATGCATCCGAGGCTGGAAACCGTGCCGTGCGCCAGCGCTGCCGGCAGCGCCATGCAGGAGGGCCGGCCTAGCAGAGGCAGCGAACTGCTTGCGCCGGCGCGCATGGAAGCTTCGTTGAGTAGCATCGCCGCGGGTATTTTGCAGGAGAAAAGAACGACGTCCGGCTCAATGGGCGTGTCGCCCAGCGGCGCGAAGGCGACGGCTACAGGCTCTTTGGGCAGCCGCGGGATCCCCGGCACTTCTTCGGGGCGAACATAGCCCAGGTTGAACATCATGCCGAGCGTTGCCTCGGTTTCCTCAATGCGCTCGGCAGGCAGCTGGATATTGTGCGTGTAAGCCCCTACCGCACAATTGAAATGGTCGGAGGGGACCGTGTAGAACGTCCGCCCGGCGGCGGCAAGGCGCCAGAAACTGCAGCCGGCGGGTTCGGCGCCGGAAAATTTGGGAATGCCGGCCGGCTCCGCGTCAAGAAATGCAATGGCCACGGGACGCCGGGTCATCGACAGCCGGGATGTAAACTGTGTTTCCAATTCCTTCCAATTTGTCATTTGCTCTCCTCGCTAAGATGTAACGGCAAGAATACCACAGGGGGTGTTGCAGCCGGGGCGCACTGCTGAAAGCCGCGTCAACTCTGGGGTTTTGTATGTTTTTTCTTGCGTTGCGGGGACACTCCCCGTATAGTGCTCGCCGTGCGCGGCTCGTACTCTTTGAGGCCGGTCGACGCGCCTGTAGCAGTCAATTCTCGGGAGGAGAACCAAACTAGATGGCAAAACCATTGAGCAAGTCTAAGATTGTCGCGCATATGGCCGACAAAGTCGGGGTATCGAAAAAGGTCGCAGCGCAGTTTTTCGAAGAACTGTTCAAGCTCGCGGTCAAGGAAGCGAAAGGCAGCGCGGGGAAGTTTGTGATTCCGAATATCGGACGCGCGGTGAAGGCGCATCGCAAGGCGCGCATGGGCCGCAATCCGCAGACGGGCGAAGCAATCAAGATCAAGGCGAAGACGGTTGTGCGTCTCCGCGCGGCAAAAGCGTTTAAAGACGCGATTCTCGGCTAAGACAAGTTTCTCGAATTAGATTTTTCAAAACGACGTGCGGGCTGGGTGTCTCGCCGTGGTTCCGAAATCGCACACGCGGTTGTCGGATACTCGGGCACGATGCATGGCAGGTAAAGGCGATTCACCCTCCAGCACTTTTTTCGTCAGCTCAGATGTTTCGTGGGCCATTTTCGCCCCGGGGTTCAACTCTCCGGGGCTTTTTTTATTTGCCTCAGGATGCCGGGCGCGGTTTCATCCGCCCTGGCAGCGTCCATCGAACGAGCGAGCCGGGTTAGGGCTGCTCTTCAATCCCCCAGCAGCAGAAAAATAGGTTTCCGGCGTCTGCAATTATCCGGATCGCTACCAGGATTTCACAAAATTCTACGGTTCGTCGCCCGGTTGAGTTATCTTAAATATGTGCCAAACGAAATTTCAAATATCGCACTGCGATATGTGCAGCGACGTGTGCTGCTTTTCAGCCTGGTTCCCCTCGGATTATTGTTCGCGCTGACCGTCACGCTGGCTCGCACGTATCATGCCCGTGAGGAAGGGCTGGTTCAGGAATGGTTCCAGCAGG
This sequence comes from Candidatus Dormiibacterota bacterium, assembly GCA_035533775.1. Taxonomy (GTDB): domain Bacteria; phylum Acidobacteriota; class Terriglobia; order Acidiferrales; family UBA7541; genus Palsa-360. The sequence goes on from DATLTA010000151.1 coordinate 2,696, forward strand.
GCAATCAGGATCTAGCGGGGGGACAACCTGCCAAGGCGCTCGAAGATTTTCGCAACGCCCTTTCCTATGCCCCGGATAATGATAAGGTTCAACTCCGTTTGGCTGAGGCGCTGCTTGCCGACGGCCAACTGGACGAAGCACGCTCCTATTTCGTGAACCTGTGGGACCGCAGCCCCGGATCGGGTGAAGTGAATCTCGATCTGGCTCACCTGTCGATGCGCACGAATGATGTGGAGGATGCAATCCGCTATTTTCGGAGCGCGATTTACGGGAGTTGGGAAAAGGATCCAACCCAGCAAAGACAGAACACCAGGCTGGAGCTTTGCGAATTTTTGATTTCTCAGGGACGCAGCGCCGATGCGCAGGCCGAACTTGCCGGGCTCGCGGCGGACACGCCTCCCGAAGATGCCGTTCTGCACGTGGAGACCGGGCGTCTGTTCTTGAAGACGGGAGAACCCGGCAAGGCGCTCGCGGAATTTGAAGCCGCCCTGCGGATCAATCGCCGGAACAGCCAGTGGCTGGAATTAGCCGGCAAAGCCTCATTCGCAACCGGTGACTACCCCAAGGCGGAGGCCTACCTTGCCCGTGCTGTCCGTGAGAAGCCTTCCGAAGCGGACGAGGCCCTGCTGGGGACAGTCCGGGCGCTGCTCAGTAACGATCCATTTCGCGCCGGATTGAGTGACGACGAGCAGGCGCGGCGCGTGTGGCGCGCTTTTCAGTATGGAAACGAACGCATTCAGAAGTGTACGGAGGCCAACACGAAGTCACAATCCAACGGACAGGCTCCTTCAGACCTGCAAGCCCTCGCCCATGATGCGCAGGGCTTGAAGAAACGTATTACTCTGCGCACCCTCGGCAACCATCCCGAATTACGCAATGAAGCGATGCAATTTGTATTTCGAATCGAGAATGTGACAGCGCAATCCTGCGGAGCGCCCACGAGCATGGACCAGGCAATGATCCTCATTGAAAAGCGGCAGGCAGGTAGCAATCCATGAGCGATAGCGGGGCGCACATTGAAGAGACACCGGAACCGGTTTCGAGCATGGAATCTTCCGCCACGGAAAAAGATAAAACGCCGCATGGATGGAAGAATCCCAATCTGCATTCCTTCACCCTCTCCGAAGGGAATTTATTTCTACTTCTTGCCGTCATAATCGGATTGTTTTCCGGAATGGCGGTTGTTTGTTTTCGCATCACCATCGAATGGGTTCGCCTGAGTCTGCTGGGATCGGGGCTGGCCCCCTCCCACATGCGGGTTTTGCTGGTGCCTGCGGGGGCCGGTCTGGTGGTCGCCTTTCTGGTGCAGCGATTTTTTCGCGCCGCGCGTGGCAGCGGCGTGAACCAGACCAAGGCGGCCGTTTACGTATTCGACGGCTACGTGCCCTTTCGAACGGTGATCGGAAAATTTGTGACGTGCTCGCTGGCTATCGGGAGCGGGCAGTCCATGGGACCTGAAGATCCATCGCTGCAGATGGGTGCGGGAATCGCTTCCGCGCTCGGCAGGCGCTTGAAACTTTCCAGGGACAAACTGAGGCTGCTGGCGCCGGTAGGCGCGGCGGCCGGGCTGGCGGCGGCTTTTAACGCCCCGATTTCCGCAGTATTGTTCGTTATTGAGGAAGTCATCGGCACGTGGAGTGCCAGCGCCCTGGGGGCCATTGTTCTGGCCGCGGTTTCCAGCGCCGTGGTGTTGCGGGCATTCCTTGGCGGCGAACCGATGTTCCGCGTTCCGGCGTACACGCTGGGGCATCCCGCCGAATTGATTGCCTACGCTCTGTTGGGTGTGGTCGGGGGAGTGATGTCCCTCGGGTTCATGAAGATCATTCTGTATGCCCGCCCGAGGCTCCGCGCCCTCCCCGAATGGACGTATTACGCGCAGCCCGCCGTGGCGGGACTCTTGATCGGTATCGTCGGTCTGCGTATGCCGCAGGCGATGGGCGCGGGATATCCCTACATCGATCAGGCCCTGCATAACCAATACACGTGGGAAATACTTGCGGTCCTCGCATTCGCAAAAATTCTGACGACCAGTTTATCTTTTGTCAGCGGCACGCCCGGAGGCATGTTCGCGCCCACGCTGTTTATCGGCGCGATGGTGGGAGGCTCGATCGGCGGGCTGGAGCATCATTTCTTTCCCCAGCTGGGCGCCTCGGTGGGGCCGTTTGCCCTGGTCGGCATGGGCACGTTCTTTGCCGGGTTTCTTCGCGTTCCGATCACTTCGGTGTTCATGGTCGTGGAAACCACGGGAAACTATTCCATCGTCCTGCCGGTCATGATTTCCAATACGATTGCCTATCTGATTTCGCGCAGGTACCAGGAAGTTGGGCTGTTCGACGTGCTGGCCAAGCAGGATGATCTGGAACTCCCTTCGATGGAGGAGCAGCGCGAGCAGATTGTGCTGCGCGTCGAGGACGCCATGCGGAAACCCGTGTCCTTGCCGTTGCAGGCGGGGGATACGCTGGGGCGCGCCGTTGAGATTGCCGAAAATTCGTCCGAAGATATCCTCCTGGTGCGTTTCCCGACCGGACGCTGGGCCAGTGTTTTGAAGAAGGATTTGCGCGCGGAGGTTACCAGCCATCCCAAGGAAACGCCTTTGCGCGAGGTTCTTTCGACCGCGCGCCTCCCCGTCCTGCATCCCGACCAGAGACTGGATGACGTCCTGCGGTACATTCAGGGCCATGAAGTGCTGCCCGTGGTCAGCCGCGCGGGCTCGCGAAAGCTGGAGGGAGTGATTGCGCTGCCGGACATCTTAATCGCCTACCAGAAATCGACGTGAAGCCCTCGGCGCCTGCTGGCATCGCTGTCGGCGCCGATGGCATAATGGCCACGGACACACATGACTCACAACCCCACGTATTCCGGTCTTTTGACCGACCTGTACGAATTGACCATGGCCGCAGGCTATCTGGAAACCGGATTTGACGCCCGCGCGACGTTCGAACTGTTTGTCCGCTCTCTGCCTTCGCGGCGAAACTACCTGGTTGCCGCGGGCCTCGATCAGGCCCTGGATTTTCTCGAAGGAGTCCGCTTTTCCGGCGAGGAGATCGCCTATTTGCGCACGCTGCCGGTCTTTGGCTCCATCGACGAAAAGTTTTTCGACTATCTGTCGCAATTCCGGTTTTCCGGCGACGTGTGGGCGATGCCGGAGGGCACGGTATTTTTCCCCGGCGAGCCCATCCTGCGCGTCGCCGCGCCCGTCATCGAAGCGCAAATTGCCGAAACCTCCCTGCTTTCGGCCATCAACTTTCAGAGCATGATCGCCAGCAAGGCCGCGCGCGTAACGCAATCCGCCGCCGGAAGGAACGTAATCGAATTCGGCACGCGCCGCGCTCATGGCGCCGAGGCGGGCGTGCTGGCGGCGCGCGCGGCGGTCATCGGCGGCTGTTTGGGAAGTTCGAACGTGGCGGCCGGACAACGTTTCGGCATCTCCGTCTATGGAACGCAGGCGCATTCCTGGATCATGGCGCACGAAAACGAAGAGCAGGCGTTCGGCAAATTCCTCGACATTTTTCCCAACCAGGCCGTGTTGCTGGTGGACACGTACGACGTCCGCGCCGCGGTGGAAAAAATCATTGCCATGGGTCGCAAGCCCCGCGGGGTGAGGCTCGATAGCGGGGACCTTGCCGCCGACAGCATCTGGGTCCGCAATCGTCTGGACCAAGCGGGCTGGAAAGACGTCATCATTTTCGCTTCGGGCGATCTGGACGAAAACCGCATCGCCGATTTGCTGTCGCAAGGCGCCCGCATTGACGGTTTTGGCGTGGGGACCTCTCTGGTCAATTCCAGCGACTCGCCGACGCTGGGCGTGATTTACAAGCTGGTGGAGACCGAGTATGGCGGCGAAATCCGCTCCGCGGCGAAATTCAGCACGAAAAAGGTAACCTATCCGGGCAGCAAGCAGGTCTTTCGCTTCCGGCGTCCCGACGGAAATTTCGAGAACGATATAATCGGCCTGGAAGAGGAAAAATTTCCGGGCGCCGAGCCGCTGCTCGATCTCGTCATGACCGGCGGAAAACGCAGCGCGCCGCCCACCGACCTGTTCGCCGCGCGGGAGCGCTGCCTGGAGCAAAGGGCGCGCCTGCCGCAGCGGTTGCTTGGCTTGAGCGGCGAGGCGGAGCCCTTTCCCGTGAAGCACAGCGAGAAGCTGGAGAAATTGCTGGGGGCTGTGCGCCTCCGCATGGAGCGCGCGGCGCGCATCTGATCCGAGGGGGTGAAAGCGGATGTTTTCGCGGTCGGTCATTTTCTGGGATGTGGACGCGCAGGCGGACTTCCTGCTGCCCGGCGGCAAGCTGTACGTTCCCGGCGCCGAGAAACTCATTCCGAATCTGAAACGCCTGACCGATGCGGCGCGACAGGGACGCGTCCTGCTGGTCGGGGACGGCTGCACGCATACGCAGGACGACCCGGAATTCGCGCGCTTTCCGCCGCATTGCGTGCGCGGCACGCCCGGCGCGGAAATCATTCCCGAGGCGCGGGTTGATAAAGCGTTCCTGGTGCCGAATCGTGCGGGTGTGGCAATTCCTGCGGACCTCTCCCCGTTCCAACAGGTGTTTCTGGAAAAACAGACGCTCGACGTGTTCGACAACCCCAATACGGAGACGGTGCTCGAACGCATAGCGAAATTTACGGACCCCGACGCGGAAATTTATGTCTTCGGCGTGGTCACGGAGTTTTGCGTGCGGCTGGCGGCGAAAGGCTTGCTCGAACGCGGGCGTCGCGTCGCCCTGGTGCGCGATGCCATCGAGACGCTCGATCCGCAAGAGGGCAGCAGGGCAATCGAGGAGCTGACTTCTCTCGGTGCGCGGCTGGTGACCACCGACCAGGCGCTGGCGGCGCTGGACCGGCCGTAATTCCATTCCCCCATTTGCGAGAACCGGTTTCCGCCGGGCCCCTGGAAAAAACAGGCGGCACGCATACCTCCGCGATCGCCGCGCGGAAGTGGCGGCATGAAAATTACTCTGACTGCGCGCTCCTCATTGTTGCGGCTTTGAAAAACGGCGGTACATCGCAATGACTCCGGCGATGTTGAACACAACGAATGCAACGATCGCGGACGCGATGGGGATCACCGGAAGCCGCGCCGGAACGGCAAAATTGGCTCGCAGGGCCATCCCCATCGCAAACACCTCCAGCAGCAGGAAGGCGCAGCCATACCAGGAAAAGAAGCCCTTGAAGTAGGCGAGCGTCTCCGTGCGACGCTCTGGGGCAAGCCAGTATTCCTTGTTGGGCAGGTTGAGCCCCGCGCCGGACTTTTTCGTGATTCTGGAGGGCATCCAGAACTCCAGGGCAATGGACGGTAGAATCACAACGATATAGGTGATGAAAAACTGCGATTTCGTCATCCAGCCGTTCGCCATGCCCGAGGCGGCGAAGTGCGAAGCCAGGCGGTTCGGCAGAAGCGGCAAATCATGAACGCATTGCAAAATCCCCGCCGTGAAGATGGCGAAAAATAAGTTTCTGGGAAAGCGAGTGTCAGACATTTTGATTCTCATCCAACAGGCTACCGGGGGACCTGCGAGGACTCAATAGAACTTGCGCGGAAAGATAACGATGAACGGGTTTCGAGTATCCAGAGCAATTCCACGGGGCCGCCCTTTGCGTTTTCAGGCTGGCCGAGAGAATCATTCGTTGGTTGGCCTCGACCTGCCGCTTGTGTAATGCTATTTTGTGTAACGCTATAAAGATGCGGGATTTGGTCTGGGCCTCATGGCAGGGCGGGCCAAGCCGGAGATTGCGCGCGTTCCTGCCGTGCAAATGCATTCCGAAAGACGCAGAGGAAAACTTTTGAGCACAAACAAATGATGATTCCAGGACTGTTCCCATGGTGACGCTTCGCTCGATTCAGGATGCGGTGGAACGCATCCGGGGTTCGGTTGTGGTTACGCCCTTCACGCACTCCGAAAAATTTTCGCAGCAGACAGGAAATTCGATTTTCCTGAAGCTCGAAAACCTGCAGATGACGGGCGCGTTCAAGGAGCGCGGCGCGCTGAACAAGATTCTTCTGCTCTCGGACGAAGAGCGCCGGCGCGGCGTGATCGCGGCATCGGCGGGAAACCACGCGCAGGCGGTGGCATATCACGCGACCAAGCGCGGCATTCGCGCGCAAATCTGTATGCCGTTGACGACGCCGCTGGTGAAAGTGTCGGCGACGCGCGGATACGGCGCGGAAGTGATTCTTGCGGGCGCGAATTACGACGAAGCGTGCGAGGAAGCGCTGCGCCGCTGCAAGCGGGACAACCTGACGTTCATCCATCCATTCGACGATGAAGCCGTGATCGCCGGGCAGGGAACGCTGGGCCTGGAAATGCTGGAACAGCATGGCGACCTCGACGCGCTTGTCATTCCCGTGGGCGGCGGCGGATTGATTGCCGGCGTGGCCTGCGCGGTGAAAGAAACCAATCCAAAAATTCAGATCATCGGCGTGCAATCTTCGAAAATCGCCTCGATGAAGGCGGCGCTGGAAAAAAACGAGCTCGTCACGCTGCCCGCGAGCAAGACCATCGCCGACGGAATCGCCGTGCGCTGCGCCGGCACAATTACGTTTCCGCTGGTCCGTAAATACGTGGACGAAATCGTGACCGTGGACGAAGAAGAAATCGCCAGCGCGATTCTCCAACTGCTCGAAAAGGAGAAGATGCTCGCCGAGGGCGCCGGCGCCGCCGCGACTGCCGCCGTATTGAACAGGAAAACTCCGAATCACGGGAAGAAACTCGGAATCGTGGTGAGCGCGGGAAACATCGACGTGTCGTTGCTTTCGCTGATTATCGAGCGCGGGCTCGTCAAGGACGGCCGTCTGGTGCGCCTGCGCGTCCATTTGCCGGACCATCCTGGTGCGCTGCAGCGGCTTGCCGGCGTGATCGCCGACCAGAAGGCGAACATCGTGGAGACGAAGTACGACCGCGCGTATTACGGCGTGGTGCTGGGCGACACGGTCATCGACATCACAATGGAAACGCGCGGGCCCGAGCACGTCGCGGATCTGACCGCCGCCCTGGAAGCCGCCGGCTACCCGTTCGAGCGCGTACAATAAGGCTTTCGATCTCCGCATGCACCGGGTGACGCCCCGGCGGGAAAGGCCCCGATGAGCGCACATCCCAATCCACTTTCCTACCTGCACGAGCAACTCGCGAACCTGGAGGCCAAAGGCCTGCACTTCCGTCTGCGCGTGCTCGAAGGTGAGCAAAAACCCGTCGCCCGATTCGATGGAAAAGAGGTGATCAACCTCAGCTCGAATAATTATCTTGGCCTGACCACGCACAAGGCGCTGCGCCGCGCCGCCATCGAAGCCATCCGCACCCGCGGCGTCGGTGCGGGCGCGGTTCGCACCATCGCGGGAACCATGGACCTGCACATGGCGCTCGAGGAACAGATTGCGAAGTTCAAAGGTTCGCAAGCGTGCGTGGTGTTTCAGTCCGGCTTCACGGCCAATGCGGGAACCGTCGCGGCCATTCTCGGAAAAGACGACCTGATCCTTTCCGATGAGTTGAATCACGCTTCGATCATTGATGGCTGCCGCCTGTCGAAAGCGGCGATCCGGGTGTTCAAGCACAGGGACGTGGCCGACTGCGAACGCCTCTGCCAGGAAACGGAAAACTGGCCCGGCCACAAGCTGCTGATCACCGACGGCGTGTTTTCCATGGACGGAGACATCGCACCGCTGCCGGAACTGTGCAGCTTGGCCGAAAAATTCAATTGCATCATGATGGTGGATGACGCGCACGCCTCCGGCGTGCTGGGCCGCAACGGCCGCGGCACCGTGGACCATCTCGGCTGCCAGGGACGCGTGCACATTCAGGTGGGCACGCTCAGCAAGGCCGTCGGCGCGATGGGCGGGTACGTCTGCGGGTCGCGCGAGTTGATCGATTTTCTCTACCATCGCGCGCGGCCCTTTCTGTTCTCCACCGGGCATCCCCCTTCGGTAACTGCCTCGTGCCAGGCCGCGTTCACGCTGCTGGATTCGCCGGAGGGCGAAAAGCTGATCAGGAAACTTTGGGCGAATACGAAATTCTTCCAGCGCCGCCTGAAAAAACTTGGTTTTTCCACGGGCGCGACGCAAACGCCCATCACGCCCATTCACGTGGGAGATGGCGCGAAGGCGTTCGAATTCTCGCGCCGCCTGTACGACGCGGGCGTGTTCATTCCCGCGGTTGGTTTTCCCACGGTTCCCGAAGGCAAAGCGCGATTGCGCGCCATGGTTTCGGCCACGCATAAGCGCGCGGACCTGGAACGCGCGTGCGCGACGATTGCGGAAGTGGGGAGCAGCCTCGGCCTGATCTAGTTTTTTCTTTAACTGGTTTCGGCAAGCGGTTTACAAGAAAAGCAGGGAAAAGTGGAAAAATTTTGCCTCCGTAGAAATTTCCCGATCGGCGAATTTTGACTCAGTGCAGGTTTTTCTGCAGGCTCTTCAATCTTCGTAACCCACAGAAAATATGGGTGTTTCCGCATGGAAGTGAAATTGCATCCTCCAACTCGTATCGATTCGTTTGGCGAAGGTCAGCGAAAGAAGCTGAGCGGAAACAGGCGGTACTTTGTTTGCCACCCGGCCCAGAGGAGGGGTTTTGTCATGAAGCGTATACTTCCAATTGTCATTATAGCGATGCTCGGCGCTTGGACGGCTGCAGCGCAGACGTCGGCGTCGGCGCAGGCAGGCGCGTCCGCTCAGTCTCAAAATTCAGTGCGCGCCGGCCAGTCCGGCGCGCAAGCTTCGGCGAACGGATCGGCTTCTACGCGGGGGTCCGCCAATACGGGTAAAAGTTCCGCGAAAGGCGCCGATTCTTCCTCACGAGCGTCGGTCGCAAGCGGCACGAAGATTGACGCGACGCTGGCGAAATCGCTCGATGCGAAAAAGAACAAGCCCGGCGACCGCGTCGAAGCACGAACTACGCAAAACGTGAAGCAGAATGGCGAAGTGGTTATGAAAAAGGGCACGCGCCTGGTTGGACACGTCACCGAGTCGCAAGCGCGCGCGCGCGGACGGTCGCAATCGGAGCTGGGGATCGTATTCGATCACGCCATACTGAAGGGTGGGCGGGAAATCCCGTTCCACGCCACGATTCAGGCTCTTGCGGCTTCGCAATCTTCCTTGGCTGCAAACGCAGGTCCCGATGACATGATGGCTTCTGGGGGAGCGATGGGGGGTGCTTCGGGAATGGCGAGCGGAGGCGGTGGGCTCATAGGCGGAGTGGCCTCCACGGCGGGAGCGACGGCGGGCAGCGTCGTGAATGTCGCCAGTTCAATGCCTGTCAATGCAGGTGGAATGGGCGCAGGAACGTTAAACACGGCAACCCGCTCGACCGGCGCTGTCGGGGGACTGACCTCAACCGGACACCTGGCTTCGAATAGCAGCGGGGTATTCGGAATGCAGGGGCTTTCGATCAACTCCGCGGCTTCCAGTGCGGTTCAGGGTTCGATGATTGTTTCTTCCTCGAGGAATGTTCACTTGGCTAGCGGTACGCAGATGCTCCTCAGAACCAGCGGACAGGCCCGGTAGATTTTGTTTTGGATGAAATGGCCGTCCAGGCGGCGCCCCTGCGAAAGCGGGGACGCCGCTCCCGTTTCAGGCCGGCAGGCATGCGCAATCCGAGGCGAGGGATACAGGGCTGGTCCTAAATTTAGGGCTGGACCCGGGTACAGGGACTCTTTGCTCAACAATGGCCGCATTTACGAGCCGTAAACAATCCTATGTGCTAGCCTTAAATTGGGTGGCGGCATTGGATTTGCCGGGGGCAGATTCGATCCCCGGCAGTATGATTACAGGAGACCATGTTTCGATTGAGATCTATCTTGGTGATTTCTTTACTGAGCGTTCTGGCGGCGATGTCTGGTTGCCGCAGGAGCGGCTATCTCGGTTCGCAAATTTCAAATACAGGGAACTCGTCGGTGGTCCTGGCGATGACGGACACACCGCCTTCGAACGTAAGCATTCTTTCGGCTAAGGTGACATTGACCGGCGCGACGCTGAACCCGGGAAGCGTTACGCTCTTTTCCGGCTCCACGACCGTGGAGCTGACTCGCCTGCAAACCGACATCGCGTATCTGGCCACCGCGGCCAATATTCCCGCGGGCAGCTACACGAGCGTGACGCTCACTTTCGCGAATCCCCTGCTGACGATCGAAAATGATACGGGAAGCTCCATCGTTTCCGGATCCACGACGTGCACGGTGGGATCGATTTGCACGATTGCGCCGACCACCATCGCAAATCTGTCGGCGACCATTCCCCTGACGGCATTTACGCTTGCATCCAATGCCAATGCCGGGCTGCTGGTCGACGTCAGCCTGGATAATTTGCTTTCCGCAACCATGGGAGCGGATTTTAGCGCGGGCACGACGGTTTCGGCGTTTACGCCGGGGGGGACGGGAGCGCCTCTGGTGGGAGCCGAAGACGTGGTCGGCGAGGCTGGGACCATCAACGCTTCGGCCAATACGTTCAGCCTGCAGAATGTGACGGGATCGTTTCCACTGAAGGTGGACAACACCACGACGTTTTTTCAATTTCCTTCGAGCGCCTGCTCGACTCCCGGTTTTGCGTGCCTGCACGCCAATCAGATCCTCAGCGTGGATATGGGCATCCAGCCGGACGGATCGCTGCTCGCCCGGAACATCCTGTACGAGGACGGCAATAACAGCGAAACGGAAGTCGAAGGCATGATCACCAGTACGAACGCGGGGCTGCAGCAATTCAATATCGTGACGCTGGCGGAATCGGCGCCGGTTTCGGGATTGCAGATTGGCGACGTCACGACGGTACAGTATTCGGTGTCGCCGCAGACTCCATTTGACGTGGATTTCGTGCATGCGGACAACGTTCCGGTGAGCACGGCCGGTTATCTGTTCGCCGCGCCCGCTGACTTGACCGTGGGCCAGCAGGTTTCGATCCTGCGCAATGCCAGTTCGTCCGCCGTTCTGATCAAGGCGGATCGTGTGCGGCTCCGGTCATCCCGCATTACGGCAACCGTGCAGATTGTGGGATCGCCGAATGTTTATTTGTATAGCTTGCCTTCGATTTTTTCCGGCCACAGCGTGACCCAGATACAAGTGGTGACATCGTCACCGACGATTTATTCGGAAAACGGGGCTCCCGCGAATTTTAGTTTGATCACGCTTGCCGAACTGCTTTCCGTGCGCGGGCCTCTGTTCAATGTCAGCGGAACACGGACACTGGTCGCGAGCAAAATCGTCACGAAACCTTGAAGCGGCCGCGCCCTGCCGCCCGCAATGCCGCCAGAATCGTTTTTCAGGCGGGAAGGGTCACACTCTCCACGCGCGACATCCGGTAGAATCCCATCAGGATCGCTCCGGTTCCCCATAGCAGAACCACCAGCCACACGAGCCCGCCAAGTACGGGGATAATCCCTGCGACGTGCAGGATCAGGATGCCTGCCGCCATCCGGCCGATCATCATGCTCGCGACATTCGATTTCTCGCCCAGGATTTTATTTCCCAGCCACGCGCCGACAAATACCTGCGCGATATAGAGAATGGGGGCGAAGGCCATTGCGCCGGCCACTCCCGCGCCTACGCCGACAAACAGCAAAAGCACGCCCAGAATCCCCACGACGGCCCCCGCAATCAAGGCCAGCGCCCCAATTCCGATGGGAATACCGATGGCGCCGGTTTCACGCAACGTTGTGCGAAAGAAGCCGGGAAAGGCGAGCAGGAGCAGAATTCCGGCCACCAGTGCCGCTACATAGCTGAAAATTTCATGAAACACCCGGCGCAACGCCGACCGCCTGGATCGCCGAACCTCCTGCGTCATTTCCGTGCGGATGGGAGCCGACAGTTTGGCTCCCGCTTCCACCACAGGTTTTTCCCGGCCACGAAACGTGACGGGCCCGAGAATATTCGCGGTGGAAGCGACGGTCAGGCCCCCTCCGCGTATCCACACTTGCCCGCCAATGAAGCCGTCGAGGTTGGTCTTGGCGAGAATTCCCAGCAAGTCGCGTTGCATCTTGCCGTCCAGGTCCGCTTCGCTGGCGACGGCGATCATTCCGCCGCCCACGTTTCCCTTTGCCGTCAGATTGATCGAATTTGAAATCACCGAAACATTTTTCCCGATCATCCCCTGCAGCGTCGCGTTCTGCGAGAGCACGCGCACGTTTCCGTCCACGGTTCCATCGATCAGCGCCTGTCCGGCCAGGGCGATGACGTCCCCGGTGACGTGGCCGGTCATGGTGAAGTTCCTGCTGAAGACGATCAGGTCGCCCTCCACGGTGCCGTCCACGCGAACCGATGGGCTGGTAACAATCAAGTCGTTGTGCACTGTCTGGGAAGCAGGGATGAAGACCGAACGTCCATGGCGCACTTCCGCTGCGGCGGCGGGCGGCGGCAGGGTCAACGCAAACATCAGCCCCGTCAGGACTACCGCGACCGCCGTGGTGCGGCGCAAGCGGCGCCGCACCAGGCCCAGCGCCACGATCACGACCACGAGAAATGCCGCGGTTTGTAAGAAGTTGATCATTCCACTCCATCCTTCCCAGAACGCTCCGCTGAACAGAACCAGGCTCAACAAATCCGATTCACCGAACCCCGCATTGCTCAGTTGCGTGAACCAGGGGCTGATTCCATCGATCCACATCCAGTACGCGCTCGCCGCAAAAACTCCAAAGGCCAGGGTCCATGCCCAGGACGGCAGATTCCAGCCCTGTGTCTGGACCAGCCGCGCGGGCACCGGCTCATTCTCTTCGGCAAGGGCGCCGGCGAGCATTCGCGATTCGTTCTCGAGCGCATGCAGCATTTCGCGGCACACCGCGCATTCGCCTGCGTGGGCGGCCAGTTCCTGGTCGCGCGCGGCGTCCAGCTGGCCTTCCAGATAGAGCAGGCACGCCATTTCATCAAAATGATTCATGAAGCGCCTCCCGCGGCGAGGTTCGCGCCGCCGCGTCCTTCCAGGTTTTCCCGCAACTGGTGGCGCGCGCGCAGCAGCACCACGCCCACGAACGTGCGGCGCACTCCCAACGTGTCCGCGATTTCGTCGTAGCTCATGTCCGCGTAATAGCGGAGCACCAGCGCCATCCGCGAGCGCGCCGGCAGATTGTCGAGTGCATGCCGCACCTCCTGGCTCGTGTGGCGCTCGATCATCTTTTCGAGTTGGCCGGGATCGGGATGCTCCAGGGGCATGTTTTCTATCTCTCCGGTCTCCAAATCCTGTCGCAGCTTTCTGCGGCGCAGCAAATCCCAGCAATGATTGGCGGCCACGGCATAAAGCCAGGCGCTGAACGGGCGGCTGGAATCGTATTGCGAAAGTTTCTGGCGGACTTTGATGAAAATATCCATGGTGGCGTCTTCGGCGTCCTCGCGGGTGGGCATCACCCGGCGGCAGAAGCGGAAAATAGCGGGCGCGTGCAGCCGATAGAGCTCGCCCCAAGCTTCCGCGCTTCCCGCCTGGGCTTGGGCGATCCGTTCTTTGGCGACGGCCTGTTCCGCGGGGTTCATCCCCTAGGGATGTCTCCTCGCATCCATAAGATGATACGCAAAAATGGGTTGAAATATTTCATCGGTGTGACGCGCCCGAACCCCTGTTGGGGAATAACCCCGAGCGTCTGACTGCACTGTACCAAATTCAAGTAGTGGCCCCATCTGAAATCTGCCCGGTCGGCCTCGCGGAACGGAACGTTCCCGGTGTACGGCGCGTTTCGCGCCCGGGCTGAAAGCAGCTTGATTCACGGCCAGGCTGAGCCTGTCCATAAGTTCGAAGTTATGCGTCAGGTAACGGGTTCAGGTGTACACTCTCATGCCGGGAGTCGAACTGGGATAAGCAACGCAAGCAGGATAAGGAAAATAGGATTGGGTTCGCTCGTCTCCCAGGTTCTGCGGCAATCGCGTCAGGTCGGAGAGCCAGTTCACGAAGACTAATAAACCGAGATTATGGGAGGGGACATGTTGGGTCGGTATTGCAGATGGAAAGTGCGTGTCGCCGGTCTTGCTATGGGATTTCTCTTTGCCGGTCTGGCCGTCGCACCCGCCTTTGCTCAGACGAAGGCGGAAAGCAAGAACATGGAACTGGTCGGCTACAACGATTTGCAGGGCCGTGCCGCATATGAGCCCACCATTCACAAGCAGGGCAATCGCTGGATCGCCTATATCGGCCACCATGGCGGGTTGGAGCTGAACCCGATGACCGGGAAAGTGGAACCGAACGGCACGTCCATCGTCGATGTGACCGATGTGAAGCATCCGGTTTACCTGGCGCACATCCCGGGCGATCCTCCCACTCCGGGGCGTCGCGAATCGGGCGGAGCGCAAATGGCGCGTGTTTGCGATGGTAGCCAGTTGCCGCACGCAGACAAGAGTAAAGTGTATTTATTGCGCTCGCGTGGCAATTCATCGCAGGAGATTTGGGACGTAACCGATCCCGCCAAGCCCACGCGACTCACGGTTATTGAATCCGGGTTGACTGATACGCACAAGAACTGGTGGGAGTGCGATACGGGCATTGCTTACCTGGTTTCGGGAGTACCCGGCTGGCGCGTCAAGCGCGTCGGACAGGTGTACGACCTGAGCGACCCGGCCAAACCAATTTTCATCCGCAATTTCGGCCTGCCCGGCCAGCAGCCCGGCGGCACGGGTCCGATCCCCTCCGAACTGCACGGCGTCATTTCCACGGGGCCGAAGGGCAATCGTGTGTATGGCGCCTTCGGCACCACCAGGAGCGGCGTGCTGGTAATTTTCAATCGCGACAAGCTGATTCATGGCCCCAAGGAGCCGACTGACGCGAATATGGAATATCCCGTGATTGGTCGTGCTGATTTGCCGCCCGACGTGGGCGCGCACACGGCATATCCATTGCTCGGAATGGACGTGTCCGAGTTTGCGAAAAATGACACGCAATGGAAACGCGACTTCCTCGTCGTTCCGGGAGAGACCCTGGACGATAATTGCAAGGCCCCCAGGCAGATGCTGCACATCTTCGACATCACGACGGAAACCAGGATTCTGGGCGTTTCCACGTGGACCGTGCCTGAGGCCAGCGGCAATTTTTGCAGCCGCGGGGGACGCTTCGGCACGCATTCGGTGAACGAAAACATGACGCCGATTTATTACAAGCGCATCGTATTCGTCTCGCACTTCAACGCCGGCGCACGCGCCGTCGATGTGCGCGATCCCTACCACCCGAAGGAAATCGGCTACTACATTCCCGCGACCACGAACAAAACCATCAAGACCTGCACGGGTACCGGCGCTGATCGGGTTTGCAAGGACGTGATCCAGACCAACAACGTGGAAGTGGATGACCGCGGCTACATCTACGTTGTCGACCGCGTCGGCTCCGGGATGGACATCCTCCAACTCACCGGCGCCGCCAGAAAGGTGGCCAACCTGCCGTAAACGGAATTGCGAAGTGATGTTCGCGGCAGATTTTTCTGAAGCCCGTTCCGCCCCGCGTTCTTTAGGGACGGAACGGGCGTCTTTTTGGATCGGGGCGCTCCCGCAAGGCCTTGCAGCTTCTGTTTCTGCGCCCGGTAGGATACACTGGAAGCTTCCGAGCCCTCCATTTTAGGTTCGTGGTGTCCCTGTTTATGACTGAAAAATTGCCTTCTGTAGTGATTGTCGGCCGGCCCAACGTCGGCAAATCCACGATATTCAACCGGCTGACCGGCACGCGGCGCTCGATCGTGACCGATGAGCCGGGTATCACGCGCGACCGCATCTATGGAACCGCGACGTGGCAGGACCGCGCGTTCGAAATTGTGGATACCGGCGGAATTGTGCCGGACGACAAGGCCGCCATCCCGCGTGAAATCCTTCGCCAGGCGCAAGTGGCCATCGAAGGCGCCGCGCAGCTCCTGCTTGTCGTGGACGTGCGCGCGGGCATGACGGGCCTCGACGCCGAACTGGCGCGCCTGTTGCGCCGCACCGGCAAGCCACTGGCGATTGTGGCGAACAAAGTCGACACGCAAATGCAGGAATCGCTGGCCGCGCCGTTTTACGAGCTTTCGAAAGACGTGTTTCCGGTTTCCGCGGAACACGGTTACGGCATTGACGAGCTGATGGAGGCCATTACCGAGCATCTGGAATCGGCGCCTCTGGAATCAGGAGACGTATCGCCACAGGAGCCGGAAACCGGCGGCGAGGCTTCCGGCCAGGTCAATGTTGCGATCATCGGGCGGCCGAACGTGGGCAAGTCGACGATGCTCAATCGCCTGGCGGGAGCGGAGCGGTCCATCGTGTCCGACATTGCGGGAACCACGCGAGACGCCGTGGACACGATTGTCGAGCGCGGCGAACACACGTACCGCTTCGTGGATACGGCGGGAATTCGCCGCAAGGGAAAAACGAAGCTGGTGGCGGAAAAATTGAGCGTCATCATGGCGCGGCGGGCCCTGGAACAGGCCGACGTCGCGCTGCTGATCGTGGACGCGAGCCTGGGCGTGACGGCCAGCGACGCCAACATCGCGGGCTACGCGGAGCAGTCGGGCTGCTCGGTGATCATCGTGTTGAATAAATGGGATCTGGCGCTGGAAGCCGCCGCGGAAAAGGCTCAGCGGGAACTGGCACGCCAGGAAACCAAGCCCCACGTGGCGCAGGCGCGCACCCGCAAGCACACCTCGGTGGTGCGCAGGAAAGCCGTGACGGGAAGAGTGAATCCCGAGCAGTTGATCGAGGAATACGAAAAAATCGTGCGCACGCGCTTCAAATTTCTGGATTACGCGCCGATTATTTTCGTTTCGGCGCAGACCGGCGAGCGCACCGAAAAATTATTCGATTTGATCGACCGCGTCGCCGCCGCGCGCCGCCGTCGCATTTCCACCGGAGAGCTGAACCGCTGGCTGGAGGGCGTGGACCTGGACCGCGGCACTACTCCCGCCGCGCGCCGGGTGAAGATTTACTACGTCACGCAGGCGGCCACGTCGCCGCCGACGTTTATCCTGTTCACCAATCAGTCCAAGCGCCTGCATTTCAGCTACGAGCGATTTCTCGAAAACCAGCTGCGCAAGAAGTTCGATTTCCTCGGCGCGCCCATTCGATTCCTGCAGCGCATGAAGGAAAGGCGCGAGCGCGGAGAACGCGGACGCTTGCCCGGCCGTTCCAAAGCGCGCGAGTGACTT
The DNA here is from genome assembly GCA_035533775.1 of Candidatus Dormiibacterota bacterium. Taxonomy (GTDB): domain Bacteria; phylum Acidobacteriota; class Terriglobia; order Acidiferrales; family UBA7541; genus Palsa-360. The sequence goes on from DATLTA010000151.1 coordinate 19,744, forward strand.
TGATTTTGCAGGACAGGCTTCCGCCTGTCCTGCCAACGCGAAGACATTGACACGCGCCAGAATCGGATTAGGATTGAAACCCATGGAAGGCAGCGAACAACCCGTAGCGGCAATACCGGCCAAAGACCTGTTCCGGATTGGCGAGGTCAGTCGCCTGACCTCCACCAAGCCGTTTGTGCTGCGCTATTGGGAGACGGAATTTCCCATGCTCGAGCCGGTAAAGAGCCCCAAGGGGCATCGGCTGTACCGCCGCCAGGACATCGACATGGTTTTCGTGATCAAGCGCCTGCTGTACGACGAAGGTTTTACCATCGCCGGGGCGCGGCGCCATTTGCGAGACCTGGCTGCGGGTTCGAACGGTTCGAGCGCCGCCGGACCGGCCGAAGTCCACGCCAGAGACCACGTCGAGCCGCATTCTGCGTTACCTGTCCAGCAGCCCGGGGTGGCCCTGAATCGCAAGATATTGCTCGACTTGCGAGACTCGCTGCGCTCATTGTTGACGGCTCTGGAATCCGAGTGATACGCTGATGGCACAGTCGGGACGTAGCGCAGCCTGGTAGCGCGCACGCTTGGGGTGCGTGAGGTCGCTGGTTCAAATCCAGTCGTCCCGACCATTTTTTCCTCACCTTGCTTCGGAATCCGCTCCTCCGGCATCTTTAAAAAAAGGCACATTCCAGGAAACGGTTTGTCCCCTGCGCCTTGTTGGGCCTCGGCCATTGCTGCTACAGTATTTAAGCGGCGCGGGATGAGCCTGGACTCGGGATTGGCCGGCAAACGGCGATCGAATCGGCCGGGCCGGGGAGCAATTTCAGCAAAAACTCTGCGTCCTCGATGCTGAGCCCGCTTCTGATGACATCATGGCACACATTCTGATCACCAACGACGACGGCATCCAGGCGGAAGGCTTGCGCGCGCTGGTGCAGGCTGTGCAAGGGCTGGGGACGATCAGCGTGGTTGCGCCGAGCCATGAGCGCAGCGCCGCCGCGCAGTCGCTGACGTTGCGGCAGCCAATCTTCTGGGAGCAGGTGGCAGAGCGCGAATGGGCGGTCGAAGGCACGCCGGCGGATTCGGTGATCCTGGCGCTCAATAAGCTGCTGCCCAACCGGCCCGATCTGGTGATTTCCGGCGTGAATCGCGGCGGCAACCTCGGCGAAAACGTGTTTTATTCAGGGACGGTGGGCGCGGCGATGGAAGCCGCGATCAATCGCATTCCGTCCATCGCCGTATCGGTGGCGCACAAGGGCAAATCATTCAGTTTCGAGCATGCCGCGAAATTCGCGCGGGATCTGGCGCAGTTGGTGCTTGCCGAAGGCATGCCGCAAGGCGTTTTGCTCAACGTCAACGTGCCCCTGATCTGGAACGGCAGCGTGCGCTTTACCAGGCAATCCAACAAAGTCACGCGCAATATACTGCAGGAAGGCACCGACCCGCGCGGGCGCAGTTTTTATTGGCTTTTCGAACAGGAGCACATCGAAGGCATCGATCCAAAAAGCGATTACGCCGCCATTTTCGATGGCGCGGCGTCCATCACGCCCCTACAGCTGGATCGCACGCACGAAATCTCGCTCAATCACCTGTCGCACTGGGCCCCCAAGCTTGAAGCGGCCTCGGAAAGCGCGGAACCTGTTTCCGCTACTCCTCCCAACCCCAAGTAGCTGCATCTGTTCGCCGGGCAGCTGCAGCCCGAGTCTCCAGACGCGACATGAATATCAAAACATACCTGGCTTTAGCCCCTGAGGCGTGGAGCCAGCACCGCCTGAAAAAATTTGTGAGACAACTCACAGCGGCCTGGCCACGTTCCGCCGTAAACGGTATTTCTTTTCGAAAAAATTCACTAGCCCGGCAAGGTGTGCCGGCCCCATGATTTCCATGTGCAGAGCCCAGCCGACAGTTTTTTATCCGCCTTTCCCTCCGCGGTCGATTTCGGCCGTGAGATCTGCTGCGACCTCGCGGCGGCGGAATCGCGCGAATGGCTCGTGACCAACGGCATCGGCGGATATGCGTTCGGGACGGTTGCGGGCCACCAGACGCGCAGCTACCACGGACTCCTGAGCGCCGCCTTGCAGCCTCCTCTGGGGAGAACGCTGCTGCTTGAAAAGCTGGATGAGACGGCGCGGTACGCCGGCGGGCAATTTCAACTGGCCACCAATCGCTGGGCCGACCGAACCATCTCCCCGAAAGGCTTCTGCCACATCGAGCGATTCCGCCTGGAGGGAACCACGCCCGTGTGGACGTTTGCGCTAGCCGATGCGCTGCTGGAAAAGCGCGTCTTTATGCAGTCGGGAGCAAACACCACGTACATTCTTTACAGGCTCGTGCGGGCGAGCGCTCCGGTCGCGCTGTCCATCAAAGCGTTGGCGGATTACTGCGCGGAGCATGGCACGACAACCGCCGCAAGCATGAGCATGGACGTCGCTCCGGTGGGGCACGGATTGAGGGTTACGGCTTTCCCGGGGGCAGTCCCGTACCACATTTTGAGTGATTCGGGCATAGCTCGGCCCGCGAAGGACTGGTATCGAGGTTTCGATCTTTCGGCCGAACGCGCGCGCGGGCTTCGCGATCGCACCGACCATTTCTTTGCGGGTGATTTCACGGCCACGATTTCCCTGGAAAAATCGCTTACGATCGTTGCGAGTACCGAAGCTTCTCCGCTGCTCGATGGCGAAGCCGCGTACGCGGCGCACCAGAAAGAATCGCGCGCCCTGCTGGGAAACTTTTACGCGGGGAATCCGGAAGCCGCGCAAACCGCTTCTCCGGCGGTTCAACAGCTCGTGCTTGCGGCGGACCAATTTGTCGTGGCGCGTCCTCTGGAGGGTTTGTCCGATACGCAGACGATTATCGCGGGGTATCCCTGGTTTGGCGACTGGGGCCGCGACACCATGATCGCCCTTTCCGGTCTTTGCCTGGCTACCGGGCGCCCCTGGATCGCGCGCAATATTCTCCGGACATTCGCGCGCTTCGTCAGCGAGGGAATGCTGCCCAATCGTTTCCCCAGAGCGGGCGCGGCGCCCGAATACAACACGGCGGACGCGACGCTCTGGTATTTTCAGGCCGTTCGCGAGTATTTCGACGCGACCCGCGATATCGAACTGCTGCGCGAACTCTACCCCGTGCTCGCGGGAATCGTGGAAGCGCACGTCCGCGGCACGCGCTACAACATTCATGTCGATCCGGCCGACGGCCTGCTTTATGCCGGGAAAGCCGGCATTCAGCTTACCTGGATGGACGCAAAGGTCGGCGATCGCGTGGTGACGCCGCGAATCGGCAAGCCCGTCGAGATCAACGCGCTCTGGCTCAATGCCGCGACAACCATGGCCGAATTCTCGCGCGCCCTGGGACGCGCCCCCGACCGTTATGCCGGCCTGGCGCAGCGCGCCCGGACCGGCTTCGAACGCTTCTGGAATCCCGGCAAAAATTTCTGCTTTGACGTGATCGACGGGCCGGGAGAAAACGGAGGCAATGATGCGGCGCTGCGCCCCAACCAGATTTTTGCTGTTTCGCTGCCGGAGTCTGCCTTGACTCCCGAACGGCAGCGGGCGGTGGTGGATGTTTGCGAGCGCGAATTGCTCACGTCCTTCGGGCTGCGCAGCCTGGGCTGCGCGGAACCCGGTTATCAAGGCCGCTACGCGGGGTCTGTCGAAGCGCGCGATGCAGCGTATCACCAGGGAACGGCGTGGGGCTGGCTGCTCGGCCCGTTTGCACTGGCTCACCTGCGCGTCTACCACAACGTGAAGACGGCCATGTCCTTTCTGGAACCGATGCTTCACCAGGTGGAAACCGCCGGACTCGGCACAGCCAGTGAAATTTTTAATGGGGATGAGCCGTTTGCGCCCAACGGATGCATCGCGCAGGCGTGGACCGTGGGAGAGACGTTGCGCGCGTGGCTGCGGATTACGGCGGCGCGCAACAATTCCGCTTTAAATCGCCGCGCGGATCCCTGACGCCCGCCGCTGAACGAGCGCATGGCCTTTGCATGCCACTCGCCTATTCGTCTACCGCCTGCGGCCTCCGCCACGGTGACCGAATCCGCGGCGTCCAAAGCCGCCGCGTCCGAACCCGCGACCGAAATCGTCGTCATCCCCATAGAATCCAAAGGAAAATGCGCCCGGATAAAATCCGTACGGATAGGGATACCACGGATACGCGTAATCGTAGTAGTACGGCGGATAAATGGCGCGGCGCGGGGCGGCCATGTGTTGCCGACGGAGGGTCGGTTCACGGGCATCGTAATCCTGCTGCGTCACAGGAAGGAAGGCAACCTGGCTTCTTTCGGTTGAGATCGTGACTGGAGTTTGCAGCCGGAAGGAAAGAAGCGTCTCGGGGGGAATCACGGTCTGCTTTCCGCGCGTGCTCAGCACGCCGATAATTCCCGCAACGGCTCCCGCGCCCGCGCCGATGGCCGCGCCGGCGCCTTCATCGGCGATCGCGCCAATCGCGGCGCCCACTCCCGTTGTCGTTCCGATGGCCGCGGCATCGCGTCCCTTGGCCGCGCCGGCCGAGGTTTGCAGCATTTGGGTTTGCAGGGGCAATTGCTGGCCGTCGACAAGCGTCAACTGGTTCAGCTGCAGGCCCAATTCAGAAGTTCCTTTGATGCGGCCCGCCTTTTTCGCCTCAGAAACCGTGCCTGTTTCCGACTGGCCGCGCCGCGCGACTACCCATCCGTCGACCACAATCGGTTCATCCAGCGTGGCGCTGAATGCGTCGCCCGGCAAATTGCGATCGCTGGAAAGCCACTCGTCCACGCGCAGGCGAATCACGGTTCCGGCGGGCAATGTCAGGGTGGAGGGCACAACCTGCTGGTCTT
>DATLTA010000152.1:0-6790 GCA_035533775.1 Candidatus Dormiibacterota bacterium
CCTCAACCAGCCCTACGGCGGCTTTCCCTGGCTCGATATGCCCCCCATCGCGTATCGCAACTGGGCCAACGCTCATAATTTTTACGGTGATTTCGACGATCTCGACGCCGCCACGCTTGAGGATGTCCAGAAATTCTTCAAAACCTATTACGCTCCCTCCAATGCCGTCCTGCTGATTCTGGGCGACATCGAAATGGAGGAAGGTTTCAAGCTGGCGGAGCGCTATTTTGCTTCCATTCCGTCGGGGCCGCAGCCCGAGCCCGCCAATATCGACGAGCCGCCGCAGTTGGAGGAGCGGCGCGGCGTGGTGGAGGAAAAATTCGGCACGCTACCCGGCATCGCCATCGGTTACCAGGCGCCCCGCCGCCTTACGCCTGAGTGGTACGCCGCGGCAATGTTGGACCAGGCGCTGCATGGCGGGCGCGTGGGCCGCGTTTACCGGCGCCTCGTGCTCGAACAGCAAATCGCGGTGGACGCCGAGGGCGGCATCCAGTATCCGGTCGGCGATCTGTTCGATTACAACGGGCCGACGCTCATGGTGACGCGCCTGCTGCACAAGCCCGAGTATTCCGCCGACCAGACCATCGCGGCGTATGACGAAGTTTTAGAGGAAATGAAGCAGCAGGGAATGACGGCGGAAGAGCTCGATCCCATCAAAGTAAAGTTTCGTTCGAATTATTTCTCCATGCTCGAAGGCGGCCACGGCGCACACATTCCGCGTTACGGCCTGATGCATTTGCTGGCATGTTTCACGCTGTTTGATAACGATCCGCATCTGGTAAACACGATTTTGGGCGGGTTCATGGAAGTCACGCCGGAAGCCGTGCAATCGGTTGCGCGTAAACTTCTCACGCGCTCCAATCGCTCCATCGTGATTCGCCAGCCGGCGAAGAAAGGGGCGGTTTAATGGCCTCCACCCCTCGCTCGGAAAACCAATCGGCGATTCCCGCGCTGAGCCCCGCGCGGCCCGTGATCTGGCCACCCCGCGCACGCACGACGCTTTCCAACGGGATCGAAGTCGTGCTCGTGGAATCGCACACCATCCCGAAATTTACCGGCCAGCTTTTTTTTCGCAGCGGCAACGCCGTGACGGCGGCGACCGCGCCGGGCCTGGCGGATATGACCGCAACGGTCGCGCGCACCGGTACAACGGCGCGCACCAGCCGCCAGATCGAAGAGGACCTGCGCCGCATGGGCGCCGATCTTTCCAGCGGAGCGGGCGCGGACAACAGCGTCGTGTCGTTCGACGGCCTGGTGGATTTTTCGAACGAGTTGCTCCGGCTGGTGGCCGAACTGACGCAACAGGCCATATTCCCCGCGGCCGAATTCGAACGCGAGCGGCGGCAATTACTGGAAGGATTGAAAATCCAGCGGACCACCCCCGGCTTCCTGGCGAGCGAGAGGTTCCGCAGGGTCCTGTTTGGAGCGCATCCCTACGGCACGATATCGCCGACCGAGGCGCAAGCGGAAAGCTACCGCCTTGAGCAGTTCAAGGATTTTTACGCGCGGTATTATCGCCCGGGGAATGCCTTGTTGGTGATGGTCGGGGATTTCGCGCCGCAGGCGATGCACGAGCAGGTGGAGAAGATTTTTGGCGCCTGGGCTTCGGGCAGTGTCGCAGAGGCGCCGAACCCGCCGCTCCCGGACTTGCATGGCCGGCGCGTATATCTGGTGCATCTGCCGGGGGCGGTGCAGGCGCAAGTGCTGGTCGGCAACCGGGCCATCACGCGCAAGCATCCGGACTGGCTGCGCCTGACGCTGGCGAACTCGATTTACGGCGGCGCGTTCAATTCGCGGCTGGTCATGAACATCCGCGAGGAGAAGGGATACACGTACAGCCCGCGCAGCGGCGCGCATCCGCTGCGCCAGCACGGCTATTTCAGCATCGGGGCGGCCGTGCGCAATGATGTGGTGGCCGCCACGCTCACCGAGATTTTCAAGGAAATCGAAGGAATGCGTTCCACGCCGGTTGGCGAGGACGAACTGGCCGACGCGCGCAACTATCTGACAGGCATTTTCTCGCTGGGCCTGGCGACTCAGGACGGCCTTGCCGGCCAGTTGGCCACGGCTACTCTCGAACGCCTGCCGGAGGATTACCTGGAGACGTATCGCGAGCGCATCTTGAAACTCACGGCGGGCGACGTGCTCGACGCGGCGCAGAAATATTTTGATTCGGCTAACGCGCAGATCGTTGTGGTTGGCGATCGCGCGCAGATCGAATCGCAGGCGGCCACGTTCGGCGAAATGGAAGTGTACGACGCGCAGGGGAATCGCATTTAATGTAAGCAGGACAGGCTTCCGTCTGCCTGTTTTTGTGTTGCTTTGCGCCGGAAAAGCTGAGAGGCTGAAGCCTGTCCTACCAGGGAGGCGGCATGCGGACCGGGCATCCGAAACTCAGGATTTTGATTCCGTCCATTTTGCTGCTGCTGGTTTGCTCGCTCGCTCACGCCAAAAAACAACCTCCCACCAGGCCCATTGACCTTAATGTCGCGAACGCCAAAGAACTCATGCAGTTGCCGGGCGTTGGAATCGTTACGGCGCAGCGGATCATCGACATGCGCCAGAAGTCCGGGCGGTTTCACCGAGTGGAGGATCTGCTGGCCATCCGCGGCATCAGCCAGAAGAAGCTCGACGCCCTGCGGCCCTACGTGACCGTTTCTCCCGCGCCTCCGCCACCGGCACACAAAAATAAGCCTCCCGCCAGGAAGGGAAGCTCTTCTTAGCGTCAAATTTTCCGTCAATCGATTTGTGAACGCGGAATGCGGGTGGCGATGCCAGTAAGAAAGTTCCTGCGACTGGCGGCGAAAAGATTATTTTGATTTGAAATTTCCGGCTACAACGGCTGATGGGTGTGTTTTTTTGATTGCAGCAGGACGGGCACCTGCTCGGCGATTGTCAGGCCGTATCCTTCCAGCGCGACCACTTTGCGAGGATGGTTGGTGAGGACGCGCAGGTTCTTCAATCCCAGATCGATCAGGATTTGCGCGCCGATGCCGCTTTCGTGCTGCAGCAAGCGTTGCCGCGCGATGTCCCGATCGAGCTGGTTGCGCGAATGATACAGAATGCGCGGCAATGCGCCGAGCGCGGGCATGGCGGAATCGATGCCGAAGCCCCTTCCGGTGTGATGCAGGTAAACAAACACGCCGCGATCCTCGGCGACGATGGCTTCGAGCGACCGCTCGATGATGTCGTGGCAATCGCATTCGGTGGAGGCGAAAACGTCCCCGGTGAGGCAGTGCGAATGCACGCGCACCAGCGGCGGCGCTCCGGCCAGGTCTCCCCGGACCAGCGCGATATGCTGCTCGCGATCCACGTCGGAGGCGTAGGCGATCATGCGGAAATCGCCGTAGCGGGTGGGTAAAGGGGCCTCGGCCACGCGGCGGACGTAGCGCTCGTTGCGCATGCGGTAGCGGATCAGTTCGGCGACGGAAAGCAGTTTCAGGCTGTGAACGCGGCAGAATTCGATCAGTTGAGGGACGCGCGCCATGGTGCCGTCGTCATTCATGATTTCGCAGATGACGCCCGCGGGAGTCATACCGGCGATGCGCGCCAGATCGACGGAGGCTTCGGTTTGTCCCGCACGAACCAGCACGCCGCCATTGCGGGCGCGCAGGGGGAAGATGTGTCCGGGGCGCGCCAGATCAGTGGGGCGCGTGGCGGAATCGATGGCCGCGAGGATGGTGGTGGCGCGGTCGGCGGTGCTGATGCCTGTGGTGGTGCCGCGCCGCGCATCGATGGATTCGCAAAATGCCGTGCCGTAATTCGACGTGTTCACTGGGGTCATGAGCGGCAGGGCCAGCTCGTCGCAGCGATCTTCGGTCAGCGCCACGCACACCAGGCCGCGCCCATGCTTGGCCATGAAATTGATGGCTTCGGGCGTGATTTTTTCCGCCGCCATCGTCAGGTCGCCCTCGTTCTCGCGGTCTTCGTCGTCCACCAACACGATCTGCCGGCCCTGGCGGATTTCTTCGAGGGCTTCTTCAACGGTGGCAAACGGAATTTTTTCGCCGGACATGCTGCGCTCCGAACTCCTGTGCACAAAAGTTTGAATCGTAAAGGCTTATCTGACTATACCGAATCGGCCACATTCGGGCAAGGCGCAGCCAGCAAGAGGTGCGATGGTCCCTCGTTTTAATCCAGCATATTGAAACAAAAGGGCCTCCGGCAGCGCCGGAACGCCCTTTCAAGATTCAGGAAATGGACGTGTTTCCTCCCATCCGCCGCAAAGTTGAGGTAGTATTTCACCTTGCAACCGAGGTTTTTATGATTCGCAATGATCGCGGAAAATTCGTGCTGGCCGCAGTTCTGGTACTTATCATCGGCCTGGCCGAGGCAGTCTGCGCGCAGACCGCGTCCAACTCCCTCCCGAATCCGTACCGCCCGATCGAAAATTGGGCGAAGCTGCCGGTGGGGAGAACTTGGGGATCCCCGGCAGGGCTCGGATTTGATCACAGCGGGAACCTGTGGGTGTTGGAGCGATGCGGCGGCAACACATGCGCCGGGCGGCCTGAAGCGCCCGTTCTTCAGTTCGATCCCTCGGGCCGGTTGTTAAAAAGCTTCGGGGCGGGAATGATGATATTCCCTCACGGACTTTTCGTGGACAAAGACCAGAACGTTTGGGTGACGGACGCGGACGGAAAAGACGGGAAGGGTCAACAGGTCATCGAATTCAGTCCCGAAGGAAAAGTATTGATGACGCTGGGCAAAAAGGGCGTCGCGGGCGATGGGCCCGACACGTTTAATCGCCCGTCGGCAGTCGTAGTCGCTCCGAACGGGGATATTTTCGTCGCGGACGGGCATGGCGGAGATTCAAACGCGCGGATCGTGAAATTTTCAAAGGAGGGCAAATTTATCAAGGCCTGGGGGAAGAAGGGAAGCGCTCCAGGAGAATTCAACGAACCTCACGCCATTGCGATGGACTCGAAAGGCCGGATCTACGTGGCCGATCGCGGCAATAACCGCATTCAGATCTTCGATCAGGACGGCAAATTTCTGAAACAGTGGACGCAATTCGGCCGTCCGAGCGGAATCTTTATCGACAGGAAGGGTTTAATCTATGTTACCGACAACACGGACACCCGGCTTCCCGAGTGGAAGAAGGGTATCCGCATAGGGAAGATCAAGGATGGCGTGGTGACCGCGTTCATCCCCGAACCTGTCCAGCATGTGAAATCTGGCCCTACCGGCATGGAAAGCGTGACCGTCGATGCCCGGGGAAACATATATGTTTCAGATGTGGGTCGCAGGATGATTGTGAAATACGTCAAACAGTAGCCCTTCATCAATTCCAAACGGTCCCCAGGAGCCAATTTTGCCCCGCTACGGCAATTCAGGTTCTAGTACTGCATAAACTCATCGCAAACGGTAATTCTTACCCGGCGCAAAAATGTGCCTCTCTGCAACTTTTTTGTATTCAGTGGGTTATACATGCGTGGTTTGGAATCGACGCTGCCTGTACTCGCTTTGGAGGTGCATATGCTGCTGAGCAAAAACAAGTATTTATTGGGTGGCGGTGCTGCACTGCTTGCGTCGGCAATGGCGCTGGCCGTCACCGCGCGAACCAGCCGTTCAACTCCTATGATGACCGTGCCGGAAAACACTTCCATTCACGTCAGGCTCGACCATACCGTGAGCAGCAACCAGGATCGGCCGGGAGACCATTTCACGGCCACTATTTCTCAGCCAATCGTTCTCAACAACAAGACGGTTGTCCCGGAGGGTGCCGAAGTCGAAGGGATGGTCGTTGACGCGCAGCCTTCGGGAAGGCTGCGGGGTCGCGCGAGGCTCCAGCTGGCGCTCGAATCGGTCAACGTCGACGGAAGCGAGTACAAAATTCGAACCACTTCTGCAATTCGAGTCAGTGGAAACCATAAGAAACACAACCTCGCCTGGATTGCAGGAGGCGGCGGTGGCGGCCTGCTGATTGGCGCTCTTGCGGGAGGCGGTGAAGGCGCATTGATCGGAGGACCCGTGGGCGCCGGCGCGGGAACAGCCGTAGCCTTCTTCACCGGCAAGAAAAACGTCAGGCTGCTGGCCGAAACTCCACTGGTGTTTCGGCTTGCGGAGCCCGTTTCGATCAAGTTGAAAACATGAAGCTTCCCGTTCTATGGCAGCCGCAGCACAGGTCCGCCGACCCTTGGCGGACCTGTGGCGGCGGACGAAGCCGGTTTTGACTTTAACGTGTTGCCGAAAAATGTTGAAACCGGGCAAGCGAAAAAAGAGTTTCGAATATGTTTGAAACAGCACATCACTCTCTCGTTCGGAGGTGTAATTTGCTCTCGATACTTAGGAAGCGCATTGATCGGAGGTCGGGCATGGCTAGAAAGTTGATTAGAACAGGATTGTTACTTGCCGCGATAATGATGGCCGGTGCGGTCACCTCGCACGCGCAGATTTCGATTGGAATCAGAATTGGTCGGCCACCGCGGCCCCGAGTGGTTCGTGTGCTGCCTCCGAGGCCCGGTCCGGAGTTCGTGTGGGTTGCCGGGTATTGGTATCCGGTGGGTAGGCATTACAGGTGGCACGTGGGCTATTGGACGCGGCCTCCCTATGCGGGCGCTCGATGGGTGGGCCCTCATTACGATGGCGGGGAATTTTTTGAGGGATACTGGAATGGAGACCGCGGCCGCGTGGAACACGATCATCGCTGGGACAAGGATCGCGACAGGGACCGCGAATGGGATCGCGGCGATCATCACGATGACCGACACGAAGGTCATGGCAAGGATCATCGCGACGATCGTCACTAGAAACCCGTCGCCGCCAACTAAAAAGGAGTCCCCGCCGCGGC
>DATLTA010000153.1:0-32335 GCA_035533775.1 Candidatus Dormiibacterota bacterium
TTTGAGCAGGGATGTGATTGGATTTGGTGTCGATTCCACCGGTTGTGCATTCGCCGCTGCCGGCAGCATCAGGGCCGCGAGCGCCAGTATTCCCCATGATTTCATTTAAGTTTGCCTCCTTGGCAATATCGCTGAAGGATAACGCCTCGGGCTGCGGCCGACAAGCTGGATTCTCTGAAGGGACTGCGAAGCGGCGCCGGTCAGCGATTCAGGTTGGCCATCGCCCGTGGGCTGTACCGCTCGCCAACCGTGATTCCCGGCGGCAGTTCCTGATCGATGCGAGCCAGGTCGCTGGCGGTGAGCGTCACGCGGACCGCTGCCGCGTTTTCTTCCAGGTATTTTTGGCGTTTGGTTCCGGCAATTGGAACGATATCATTTCCCCGCGCCAGCAGCCAGGCCAGGGAGAGTTGCGCCGCCGTGCATTTTTTCTCGGCGGCGATTTTTTCGACGCGCTCGACCAGGGCCAGGTTCTTGCGCAAGTTTTCTTCCTGAAACCGCGGCGTATTCAGACGGAAATCGTTTTTCGTGAAGTCGCTCGCACTGCGATATTTCCCCGTAAGAAATCCGCGGCCCAAGGGGCTGTAGGCGACAAAGCCAATTCCCAGTTCCCGGCAGGCCGGAAGGATTTCCGATTCCGGTTCGCGCGACCACAGCGAATATTCCGTCTGGAGCGCTGTGATGGGGTGTATTTTCGCGGCCCGGCGCAGTGTCCCGGGAGCGGCTTCGGACAGTCCCAGGAAACGGACCTTGCCTTGCTCGACCAGTTTCGCCATCGCGCCGACGGTTTCCTCGATGGGAACGCTGGTATCCACGCGATGCTGGTAGTAGAGATCGATGGTTTCGACGCCGAGCCGCCGCAGGCTCGCTTCGCACGCCTGCTGCACATATTCCGGCCGCCCGTTGATGCCGAGAAACGCCCCTTCGGGTGAACGAACGTTGCCGAACTTCGTGGCTAATACGATTTCGTGCCTGCGACCGCGCAGGGCGCGGCCCACCAGTTCTTCGTTCCGGCCAATTCCATACATGTCGGCGGTGTCCAGGAAATTGACGCCCAGGTCGATGGCGCGGTGAATCGTGGCGATGGATTCGGTGTCATCGGGGGCGCCGTAGAATTCGGACATGCCCATGCACCCCAGGCCGATGGCGGAAACTCTCAGCCCGGTGGCGCCGAGAAGGCGGCGCGGAAAGGGAATGGATGATCTGGCTTCGGTGGCATTCATAGGCCAGCTATTTTCTCATTTTTATGTTGCCGGCGCGAGAGTTCCGTCGAGTGCCAGGCCCAGCCGAACGGCTAGCTCCTGGCGCGCGCGCCACAGCCGAGCTTTGAGCGTGTTGCGCGAAACGCCCAGCACTTGCGCCGCCTCTTCCGCGGAAAGCCCTTCGATTTCACGCAGCCAGAACGCCGTCCGCAGCAAGGGAGAAATTTCCGCAAGATTCTTGTTCACGCGGTCGCCCAATTCCGTGCCTGCGTAGATCTGCTCGGGGTTCGGGCTTTCATCCGCGAAACGCTCCGCAAGTGGAAGCTCTCCGTCCAGCGCCCAATCATCGAGCGATACGGCAGGGCGGGCGCGCTTACTGCGGCGCCGCATTAAAGCTGCGTTGATGACGATGCGCGTCAGCCAGGTGGAAAATTGCGACCGGCGTTCGAAGCGCGGCAAATTGCGGTACGCGGACAGCAAGCCTTCCTGCAAAGCCTCTTCCGCATCCTCCGGGTTGCCGAGTACGCGAAGGGCGGTCTGATACAACGCGCGCGTATTGCGAGTGAACAGGATGTCGAGGGCTCGCGCGTCGCCTTTCAATCCTTGCTCGATTAGCTTTTCCTCGCTCTGTTCGCTCAGATTCAGATCTAAATCGAATTCCATGACGGACTCCCCTGCCGGAAAATGGCATTCCTGATTCATGACTACTTCCCCCCCTGCCGAACCACCGTACTTATGAATTGAGGTCGTTCCTTTATGATTTCGGGCCGTTCATTCTAAAAATCCTAAATATTCCAAGAAAATCACAGCTGCCTCTGTTAGACGCTCGGGCTGCCGATTGGTGGGCAATCAGCCCGGCTCGGATCCTTAATATCCATCGGCATGCGGCGGCTCCGATTCAATGCAAACCGCAAAAACTCGACAAAATCAATCCCAACCGCAATCAGCGAGCTCTTGCGTCCCGCACAATCTGTTCGACCAGGGCCCGAGCCATGCACCCGCAGCCCTTGATTTCTATTCCCCGTTCATGCATTTCCATCAGCAATTGCTTGCCAGCTGCATCGATGTAACTGACTGATTTTAGATTGACTTGGACCGTAATCCCCGGCTTGGGAGTGCTTTGCTTCCAGCACCGCTCAAGTTCCTTGACCCATTCGCCGGAGAGCTTTCCCTCCACCTCCCAAATTTCAATGGCATTTTCTTCGGTGACGGTGACCCTGAGCATTGCTCATTCTTTCCAATCGGCTTCCCATTGATTTTCCGATTGGGCGCCAGTTTGAAATTATGCAAAAATGATTTAGAGCAGTCCAAATGCCAAAATGACGATATATGGACACTTATTATAAGTAATGTATTTTCATAGAATTGAAAATACTTTTATGGGTTAAAGATCAGTTTTAAGGGGGGATTAAAAATTGCAGAGACGATATTTGGGCATATGCCGATATGTCGGCAAATACCCGGTTTTTAGCGATTCCGAACCACTCCCAGTTTCCGCATCCTCGATTGCAGGGTGGTTCGCTTCATGCCCAATCGAGATGCGGCACCGCGAGGCCCTGCCAGAACCCAATTGGTCGCTTCCAGGGCTCTTAAAATATGTTCGCGCTCGGCGGCACGCAGTGTGAGGGCGTCTCCGGCGAGGTCATGGGAAAGCTTTAGCTCACCAAGGGGCACGCGAAGCACCGGACCGGGCGAAACAATCACGGCGCGCTCGATTAGATTTTCAAGCTCGCGAATATTGCCCGGCCAGCCGTAGTGCACCAGCACGTCGAGGGTTTCGGCGGGGATCGTTTCCACCGCGCGGCTCATGCGGCGGGCGTATTTTTGAACAAAATACCGCACCAGCGCAGGAATGTCTTCCTGGCGTTCGCGCAAGGGCGGCATGAGAATGGGGAAGACGCGCAGGCGGTAATAGAGATCGCTGCGAAAGGTGCGCGCGGCGACCATCTCTTCCAGATCGCGATTGGTAGCGGCGACCAGGCGGATATTCACGCGAACCGAGTGCGTGCTTCCCAGCCGTTCAAATTCCTGTTCCTGCAGTACGCGCAGCAGTTTGGGCTGCAGTTCGAGCGGTATGTCCCCGACTTCATCCAGGAAAATCGTTCCGCCGTTTGCCAGTTCGAAGCGCCCCAGGCGCTGCGCAATCGCTCCAGTAAACGCGCCGCGCTCGTGCCCGAAAAGTTCCGATTCGAGCAGGCCGGCGGGAATTGCGGCGCAGTTCACCTTCACGAACGTGCGTTCGCGGCGAGGACTCAGGCTATGGATCGCGCGCGCGATCAGCTCCTTGCCCGTGCCGGTTTCTCCCTGAATGAGCACGGTTGAGTTGGTGGGGGCCACGGTTTCCACATCCTTGAGCACCAGACGCAGCGCCGTGCTTTCGCCGACAATTTCCTCGAAATTCATTTCCGAGCGGATTTCGTCTTCCAGATACAGTTTTTCCTGGGCCAGCTTGTTCTTCAGTTCGCCGATTTCCTTAAAGGCGAGGGCGTTTTCCACGGCGATGGCCACCTGCCCCGCCACCTGGACCAGCAGATCGACGTCGCCCTGCTGGAACGCGGCATCGCGCAGGCTGGCCAGGCTGAGCGTGCCGAGAACGCGGTCGTGCGTGATGAGCGGCATGCAGACGACCGCGCGCACTCCTTCGTCCTGCAGCAGGCGCGAAGTGATCGATTCAAATTCTCCGATGCCTGCATGGTCCAGCACGAGCGGCTTGCGGTTGCGAAACGCGTGGCCGGTGATCGAGCCATCCATGGGCACGAGCATTTCTTCGCGAATCAACCCTTTTCCCTGCGGAAAATCCAGGGCCAGAACCCGCATCTGATTCGTGCCCGGTTCGAACAGGGCGAGGCTGGTGTACTCGTGGTGAATGACGCGGCGCAGGGAGGCGGAAATGGCGTTCAGCAGGGCGTGCAGATCGAGCTTGGAGACGACCGCGTTGTTTACCTCCAGCAGAACGCGCAGGCGATCGCGCTCCTGGGCCAGTTGCCGCTGGTAGGCCTGCGCGCGCTCGATGTTGAGCGCGTTGTCCACCGCCACGGCGACCTGCCGCGCCACTTGCTGCAGAAACGCGACCTCGCTTTCGGAGTGTTCTTGCGGCGTGCTGCGTCCGAAGCTCAACACGCCCAGGCGACGCTGCGCCGTGGTCAGAGGAACCGAGCAGGACGACCGCACTCCATTTTCCCGCAGAATCTGCAGCAGGGCCGGGAAACGCGTTTCCTGCAGCGTGTCGTCCACGACAAACGGCTGCTGCGCTTCCCAAACCCACCCGGAAGGCGTCTCGCCAAGGGGGAATTCGGCTCCCGGCCGAATTTTCGCGGGTTTTTCCGCCTCCAGGATATGCAGCCGCATGACGTTGCGCGCAGCGTCGTGCAGGGTCAGGCTCAAGTAATCGAATTCCACCGCGCGGTGCAGCCGCGCCGCAAGTTCATGAAACAGCTCCCCCAGATCGCGATGCTGCGAAATCGCTTCCGCAACTTCCAGAAGCGCCTGATGCCGCGTCTCCGGAGAAGCATCGGCCAGCGGCTGTTTGGGCGCGTCATTCATACTGGCGAGAATAACATCCCGCTTCGCCCGCGCTCAACTCGCTGTCGGTTGCAGCGACTCAGGTTTTACGGTTTGCGGAACAATTCATCTATTTTGTGGGTCATGCCTTTAGGCATTACAAAGAGTCTGTGTTCTCTTCAGGGGTTTTCAACCCCTGAAGGACGGAAAGTAAATTCCCCACCCCGCAGCCTGCCGAGACGCTTAATGCGGGTTGTGAGCGGGATCGGGCAGGTTGGCGGGGTCGCGCACGATGGCGATGAGTTTCTGAATCTCCTCGCGATAGGGCGCGAGAAACTTCCTGTTTGCCGCGTCGACGTCCTTAAGGCGTTTCTCAAGCGGAGTAAGCGCATGATCCGGGGCAGGGGCCGCTGCATTCGCTGGCGGAGCGATGGCGGGATTCGGCACAACCGCCTCGATAGCTTCCACGATGCCGCGATACGTGCGGGCATCGAGTTTCATCTCCTGCGCGACAATCTGATCCATCGAAATCGCCACAAGGTTCGCTCGTTCCAGCGTGTTCACGTCATTCAGGGTGGGGATGCGCCCGGACGAACGGCTCGCAATGATTTTCCGGGCGTCTTCGAGGACCTTTTGATCCCCGGGCGCGGGATTTTTCACGCGTTCGGCCGCAGCGCGCATCACTTTCAGGTAAAGTTCCACGTCCCGTTCGGTCAACGGGTCGAGTTTTTGCTCGATTTGCCGGTCGAGCGGGGGTTCGGGGAGGTTGCCGGAGGGCGGCGGGGCGGCTTGCCTGGGTTTGCAGCCGGCGAGCGTCGCGAGGGCGCAGGCGGCGACGGCGAGCAGGAATTTCCAGGCGATTCTTGATTGGCGCACGGCGATCTCCAGGCGGCGGAATCTTACGGCGCGCGGCGCCGCGCGTCAAATCTGCACCCGGCCCTGCGGGCTGGAAACGGCTCGACGAAAATCATGAAACAATCGCAAATATGGATTGACAGGCGCGGGAAATCATACGCATAATTATGCAGTTGGCTGTATAATTCGTGTCGCATCATATGGGACTCAACGCGCAAAAACGGTACCGGCAAGGGCAGATCCTGAAGCTCATCACGAGCGAACCGATCTCCAGCCAGGATGAGCTGCGCAAGCGCCTTTCGCACGTGAAGGTGCGGGTGACGCAGGCCACGCTCTCCCGGGACGTTTCCGAGCTGAAGCTGGTGAAGACCACGGCCGGTTACAAGCCCCTCACCAACGGCGAGGAAGCCGCGGCGCCTCTGCCGCCGCTGGGCCGCGCCCTGCGCGAGTTTCTGGTGGACCTGCGCCCCGCGTTCAACCTGCTGGTGCTGAAGACGCCGCCATCGGGCGCGCAGCCGCTGGCCGCCGCGCTGGACGCCGAAAAATACAAGGAAGTCGCGGGCACGATTGCCGGGGACGACACGGTCCTGGTAATTACGCCGTCGCGCCAGGCGCGCGTGGCCGTCCAGAAGCGCATGGAGGATCTACTCCGATGAGCGACCCGCAACGGGTCGCCGTAGTCGGGGCAACGGGCTATGCAGGCTTCGAGCTGGCCCAAATCCTGCTGCGGCACCCGAAAATTCAGAAACCTACGTTTTATCTGCGCGAGAGCTCGGCGCACGTCAAGTGCCTCACGGAGATTTTTCCGCGCCTGCGCGGCTGGGGCGAAGCACCTTGCGCTACGTTTTCGGTGGATGCGGTGGCCGGAAGCGGCGCGGGCACGGTGTTTCTGGCGACGCCGCACGAAGCCTCGCTGGAACTTGTGCCGCAACTGCTCAATGCCGGGCTGCGCGTGGTGGATTTGAGCGGCGCGTTCCGCTTCCACAATCCGGAAACGTTCGCGCACTGGTACAAATTGCCGGCCCCACCGAAAGAACTGGCGGAGGAGGCGGTTTACGGTTTGCCGGAACTCTACGCCGATCAGTTGCCGGACGCGCGACTGGTGGCGAATCCCGGCTGCTATCCAACCAGCGTGATTCTTGGCCTGCGTCCCCTGGTGGAGTCCGGGTGGATCGCGCAGGAACGCGGCATCGTCTGCGATTGCAAGTCCGGGGCCACGGGCGCGGGCAAGGAACCGAAGCGCGAGCTGCACTTCGTCGAAGTGGACGAAAATCTGCGTGCCTACGGACTGTTTTCCCACCGGCACACCCCGGAAGTGACCGATCACACCGGGATCGACGGCGAAGACATCGTTTTCACGACGCACCTGCTGCCGGTGGCGCGCGGCATCCTGTCGACCCTTTACGTGTGGTTTGACAAGCCGCACACGGCCGCGGAAGTCGAAGCGCTCTACCGCAAGTTCTACGCGGGCCGCCCGATGATGCGCATCTGGCCGGCGGGAACCCTGCCGGAGCTGCAGCACGTGGCGCACACGAATTTTTGCGACATTGGTTTTGCGATCGATCCCGCAGGGCGGCGCCTCGCGGTCGTGAGCTGTCTTGACAATCTTGGCAAGGGTGCCGCAGGCCAGGCTGTGCAGAACATGAACACGATGCTGGGCATCGAGGAGGCCACGGGACTCAGATGAGAATGGTCGTCAAATTAGCCGGGCAATTACTGGATGACGCGGCGGCGATGGAAACGCTGGCGCGGCAGGTGGCGCAGCTCGTTCATCAGGGCCACGAAATTCTCGTGGTGCATGGCGGCGGAAAAATTTTCACCGCAACGCTGAAGCGCATGGGCATCGAAAGCAAATTCGTCAACGGGCTGCGCGTGACCGATCGCGAAACGCGCGACGTTGCCGTGATGGTTCTGGGAGGCCTGCTCAACAAGCGGCTCGCCGGCGCGATTTCGGCTGCCGGGCAGCCCGCCGTGGGCATTTGCGCATCCGATTCCAGTTGCTTCCTGGCCGAGCCCATGATGCACGACGAAGTGGTCGGCGGCCTGGGTTTTGTCGGCTATTTGACAGGCGCAAATCTGGAATTTCTGGAATCGTTCTGGAAGGCGGGCATCGTGCCGGTGGCGTCCTGCATGGGCCTCGGCGCCGACGGAGAACTTTACAATATCAATGCCGATCACATGGCGGCCGCGTGCGCCGAATACATTCACGCCGACCGGCTGATCTATCTCACCGACGTGGCCGGGGTCCTGGACGGCTCGAAAGTGCTGAAAGTGGTTTCCACCGGCGATGCCGAGGAACTGATCCGGCAGAATAAGGTTTCCGGCGGGATGATCCTGAAGCTGGAAGCGTGCAAGCGCGCGCTTTCCGCGGGAGTTTCCCAGGTGCGCATTGTCGGCGGGTCGGTGCCCAAAGGGCTGCTGGCCGCGGCCAACGGCTCGCGGTTTCCCGGCACGCGCGTTACGCCGGAGTTTCCCGCCAGCGCCGCGGGGGTTGCCCATTGAGTCCCAGCAAAGGGAAAGCCAGAAAATTGAAGCGCGGCGCGGTGAAATCGAAATCCGCAAAATCGAAGGGAAAAGGTTCCCTTGCTGGAGCGGCGCAGCAGTCCGTGTTGCGCGACGCTTCGCGGCATTTGATGAACACCTACCGGCGCTCCGACATGATCTTCACGCACGGGCGCGGCTGCTACGTGTTCGATCAGAATGGAAAGAAGTATCTGGATTTTCTGGGAGGGATCGCGGTCAACGCGCTGGGCTATTCCTATCCCGACCTGGTGAAGACGATCCGGCGGGAAGCGGGCCGCGCGGTGCACGTCTCAAACCTGTTTCACAACCCGTTTCAAGGGCCGCTGGCGGCCAAGCTGGCGAAATGGTCCCGCATGGACCGCGCCTTTTTCACCAACAGCGGTTCGGAAGCGGTGGAAGGCGCGATGAAGCTTGCGCGCATCGCCGCAAAACAAAAGCCCGGCGGCGCGACGAAGACGCGTTTCCTGGCCATGGAGCATTCGTTTCACGGGCGCACCTTCGGCGCGCTTTCCATCACGCATCCGGTGAAATACCGGGAGCCGTTCGAGCCGCTCGTGCCGGGCGTGGATTTTGTGCGCCTCAACGACGTTGCCGACCTGGAATCCAAGTTTACCGATGAGGTTTGCGCGGTCGTGATCGAGCCGCTTCAGGGCGAGGGCGGGATTTATCCCGTCAGCGACGCGTTCTGGAAGCGCGCCCGCGAGCTGGCCACGCAGCACGGCGCCGCTCTCATTGCCGATGAAATTCAGTGCGGTCTGGGGCGCACGGGACGCGCGTTTGCCTACCAGCGCCTGACCGGGTTGCCGGACATCGTGATTGTCGCAAAGCCGCTGGCCGGAGGGCTGCCGCTTGGCGCGTTTCTGGCGCGCGAGGAGTTTGCCGCGTCGTTTTCCCCGGGCCTGCACGGCTCCACATTTGGCGGGGGCCCGCTGACCTGCGCCACGGGTTTGACATTTCTGGACACGGTAGAGCGGAAGCATTTGCTCATCAACGTGCGGGCGCGCGGCGCGGAACTTCGCGCGGGCCTGAAAAAACTGGCCGCGAAATTTGATTTTATACGCGAAGTTCGCGGCGAAGGGCTGATGCTGGGCGTGGACCTGGACGTGGAAGGCGCTCCCTACGTTGCCGAGGCCCTGCGGCAGGGCCTGCTCATCAACTGCACACATGACCACATCCTGCGCTTGCTGCCGCCGTACATTCTGACCGCCCGGCAGGTGAAGGAAGGACTCTCGAAGCTCGAATCGGTTCTCGCGAAGACCGAGCGGCCCGCCAAGTCAGCGGCCGTACCCTCTGCCACTGCCGCGGCCCGGACGCTTGCGGCTGCGAGGTGAATATGAATGCGCAGGCCCAATCTGTGAGCCTATCTTCCGACCTTCTGACCGGCACGGAATGGAACGCCGCGCACGTGCGCGAATTGTTTCGCCTATCGGCGGACGTCAAAGCGCATCCGGAGCGCTACAAAAGCGCCCTGGCCGGGCGTTTTCTGGCGATGATTTTTGAAAAGCCGTCGCTGCGCACGCGTGTCACGTTTGAAGTGGGCATCGTGAGTCTGGGCGGCACGGCGATTTTTCTCGACCATGCCGATACGCATCTGGGCGATCGCGAGTCGGTTCCCGATGTGGCGCGGAGCCTGTCGCGCTGGGTGCACGGGATCGTCGCGCGCGTATTTTCGCAGGAGGCGCTGGAAGTTCTGGCGGCGCAGGCCAGCGTTCCGGTAATCAACGCGCTGTCCGATCTCTATCATCCCTGCCAGGCGTTGTGCGATTTCTTCACGCTGGAGGAAAAATTCGGCTCGGCGCGCGGATTGAATTTTGCCTACGTCGGCGACGGCAACAATGTCTGCCATTCTCTGATGGTGGCCGGAGCGCGCGTGGGCGCGCACGTGCGCATTGCGACCCCGGCGGGCTACGAGCCGGACGCCAATATTGTCGCGGCGGCGCGGCAGGATGCCGCCGCCACGCAGGGCAGCATCGAATTGTTTCGCGCGCCGGAGGAAGCGGTATCCGGTGCGCAGGCCGTTTACACCGACGTCTGGGCCAGCATGGGTCAGGAAAACCAGGCCGACGCGCGCGCCGCGGTTTTCGCGCCGTATCAGGTTAACGCCAGGCTGATGTCCCAGGCAGCCTCGAACGCCGTGTTTCTCCATTGCCTTCCCGCGCATCGCGGTTCC
The DNA here is from genome assembly GCA_035533775.1 of Candidatus Dormiibacterota bacterium. GTDB lineage: Bacteria > Acidobacteriota > Terriglobia > Acidiferrales > UBA7541 > Palsa-360. Next base: position 10,249 of record DATLTA010000153.1, read on the forward strand.
GAAGTGACCGACGAGGTCATGGAGTCGCCGCGGTCCATCGTGTTTGACGAGGCGGAAAACCGCCTGCACGTTCAGAAAGCCATCCTGTTAACGCTCCTAAGCTGAAAGGACAACCGGTGCCAAAGAAAGTAGTTCTCGCCTATTCAGGCGGACTTGATACGTCAATCATTATTCCCTGGCTGAAGGAAACCTACGGCTGCGAAGTGATCGCCATGGTCGGCGACGTCGGCCAGCAGGAGGATCTGAAAGCCGCCAAGCGCAAGGCTCTGGCCACGGGCGCTTCCTCGGCAACCATCGAGGACTTGCGCGAAGAGTTTCTGACCGAATATATCTGGCCGACGCTGCGCGCAGGCGCGGTGTACGAACACAAGTATCTGCTGGGCACTTCCATGGCGCGGCCGGTGATCGCCAAGCGCCAGGCGGAAATTGCCCTGGAAACCGGCGCCGACGCCGTGGCGCACGGCTGCACGGGCAAGGGCAACGACCAGGTGCGCTTCGAGCTGGCTTACAAGGCCATCGCGCCCAAGGTAAAAATCATCGCGCCGTGGCGCGAGTGGGCCATCAACTCGCGCGAGGACGCCATCGCCTACGCCAAGGCGCACAACATCCCCATCGAGCAGACCAAGGCGAACATCTATTCGCGCGACCGCAACATCTGGCACTTGAGCCACGAAGGCGGCGTGCTTGAAGATCCCGCCAACGAGCCCGACGAAGCCATGTGGCAGTGGATTGTCTCGCCGGAAAAAGCGCCGAATAAGCCGGCGGAAGTCGAAATCGGATTTCAGGGCGGCACGCCGGTATCGATCAACGGCAAGAAGCGTTCCGCGATCGTTTTGCTCGATGAGCTGAACAAGCTTGCCGCCGCGCACGGCGTGGGGCGCATCGACCTGGTCGAAAACCGCCTGGTGGGCATCAAATCGCGCGGCGCGTACGAAACGCCCGGCGGCACGCTGCTGGTCGCTGCGCATCGTGAACTCGAAACGCTGTGCCTAGACCGTGAGACGGCGCACTATTCGGAAACGCTTTCGCTGCGTTATGCCGAACTGGTTTACTACGGACTGTGGTTTACGCCGCAGCGCGAAGCCCTCGACGCCTATTTCACCGAGGCACAGAAACGCGTGACCGGCACGGTCGGCCTCAAGCTCTACAAAGGCAATGTCACCATCACCGGGCGCGTCTCGCCCTATTCGCTGTACCGCAAGGGCCTGGCGAGCTTCGCCATGACAGGCTACAACCCGAAGGACGCCGAGGGCTTTATCAATCTGTTTGCGCTGCCGGTAACGATTCCGGAGGAAGCGAAAGTAAAGTGAGCGCCACGCCAAAAGACCAGCCGCCGGGAAAATTGTGGGGCGGGCGGTTCGACCGCGCCCCCGACGAGCTGTTCTACCAGTTTCAACGGTCATTCTCGTTCGATCGCCGCCTGCTGCCCTACGAGCTGGCCGTAGACCGGGTGTGGGCGGGCGCGCTGGTATCGGCGGGTATTCTGTCCGTCCAGGAAATGCACGATACGCTGGCTGCGCTGGACAAAATTGCCGAGCGCGCGGGGAACGATCCCGCGTGGCTGGGCGGATCGCCCGCCGAGGACGTGCATCATTTTGTGGAAACGGCGCTGGTCGAATATTTGGGCGCTGTCGGCTACAAACTGCACACGGGCCGCAGCCGCAACGAGCTGGTCGCCACGGATTTCCGCATGTACGTCATGGAGTCCGCGGGCGAAATGCGCGTGGCCGTGGCGCGATTGATCTCCGCGCTGGTGGGGCAAGCCGAAAAATTCCTGGGAGTGCCCATGCCCGGCATGACGCACATGCAGCACGCGCAGCCGATCCTGTTTTCGCATTTTCTGCTGGCGCACGCGGAGGCGTTTTTCCGCGACACGGTCCGCCTCGAACAGGCGGCCGCGATGGCCGACGCCTGTCCCATGGGTTCGGGCGCGCTGGCCGGTTGCGCGCTGGACATCGATCGCGGCGCCATCGCGCGCGAGCTGGGCTTTGCGCGCCCCACGGCCAACAGCCTGGACGCCGCAAGCGACCGCGACTTCGCGCTCGATTATCTTTACGCGCTGGCCGTGATCGCCACGCATCTATCGCGCTTGTCTGAAGATTTTGTTTTGTTCGCGTCGCAGGAGTTCGGCTTTATCGTCCTGCCCGATGAATTTTCCACCGGCAGCAGCCTGATGCCGCAGAAGAAAAATCCCGACGCGTGGGAACTTCTGCGCGGCAAGACGGGCCGTGTCACTGCGTCGCTGCACACGCTGCTGACCACGCTCAAGGGGCTTCCGTCCAGCTACCAGCGCGACCTGCAGGAGGACAAGGAACCCGTGTTCGCCGCGCACGACCAGGTGATCGCCATGCTGACTGTCGCCACCGGCGCCATCGCGGCCACACGCCCGAACGAAGCGCGCATGCGCGAAGCTGCGTCCGATCCCGCGCTGCTGGCCACCGAAGCCGCGCACTATCTGGTGCGCCGCGGCGCGCCGTTCCGCCAGGCGCACGAAATTGTGGGGCACATGGTCCGCGAAGCCGAACGCGCGGGGAAACCGTTTTCCGCGCTGCCGCTGGAGACGCTGCAAAAATTTTCTCCACTGTTCGCGATGGATTTTTACGATGCGCTGCAGCTGGACGCCGCGCTGGCCGGCCCCGACGTGGACGGCGGCACCGCGCCCGGCCGCGTCCGCGACGCCATTGCCGCGGCGAAAAAACGCCTGGCCGCGATCGGGGTGAACCCGTGAGGGCGCGCACGGCGCGAATCGGCGATGCGGCCGCGGTGCACCGCGTGATCGCGCATTATGCCGGCGAGGGTTTGCTGCTTCCCCGCACAGAAGCCGAAATCCGCGAGCATATCGCGCGCTTCATCGTGCTCGTGGAAAAGCGTGCTGGCCAGGAAACTGTGCTTGGCTGCGTGGCGCTGGAGCCTTACGGCGCCGATCTTGCCGAGGTCCGCTCGCTCGCCGTCGCTCCCGACGCGCGCGGGCAGGGCCGCAACGTCGGCGACCGCCTGATGAAAGCGGCCATGGACACGGCGCGGCGCCGCAAGATCACGCGCCTGTTTGCCGTGACGCACCGGCCCGAATTTTTTTCCGTTTACGGTTTCACGCCCGGCCCGCGGCAGAGGGTGCCGGAAAAAATCGAGCGCGATTGCGTCACCTGCCCCAAGCAGCACAATTGCACTCTGGTGGCGACCGTTGCGGTGGTATGTCCCGAACGCGATCTGCTCCCAGTATCGAGCGTCGCGGGGAAGGCGCTATCGGTGGCGTAGGGCGTTCCGGCGGGACCGGAAAGCGCACGTTTCGTAGTCGTTTCGTAATCGGGGTGCATCCAGCGGAGCGAAAAAAATATCCTGGAAGGGTGATAGAAAAAATGACTGATCTTCCATTGTCCCGCGCCTTGCCGCGCGGGTTTCGTTTTGCCTCGGTGTCCGCCGGGCTCAAGAAGCGCGGACACACCGGCTCGCTGGACGTTGCGATGATCGTTTCGGACGTTCCGGCGTCGGCCGCCGCCGTGTTCACGCAGAATCTGGTGCAGGCTCCGCCGGTGGTGCTCTCCCGCGCGCACGTGAAGGCGTCGGGGAATGCGATGCGCGCCGTGATCGTGAATTCCGGGAACGCGAACTGCTCGGTGGGTCCCGGCGGCATGGCGGCTTCGCGCGCCACGGCCGAGCGCGTCGCCGAGTTGCTCGATTGCCGCTCAAACCAGGTCGTCGTCTGCTCGACCGGAGTCATTGGAGTGCCGCTGCGGGTCGAGCGCATCCTGGACGCGGCTCCGGAACTTGCGGCCGCGCTGGAACCCTCCGCGAAAGCGTTTGACGGGGTTACGCGCGCCATCATGACCACCGACACGCGTCCGAAACAGGCGGCGGCAACCTGCAGCATCAGCGGAAAAGCCGTTCGCGTTGCCGGATGCGCCAAGGGCGCAGGAATGATTCATCCCAACATGGCCACCATGCTCGCGTTCGTCGTCACCGACGCCGCGGTGGCTCCCCCTGTTCTGGATCGCGCGTTGCGCGAAGTCACCGGGCGCACATTCAACTGCATTACCGTCGATGGAGACACTTCCACCAACGACACGTTGCTTGTGCTCGCCAACGGCGCCAGCGGCGCGAAAAAAATCACCAAGGCGGGCGGCGCGGATTATGCCGCGTTCGTATCCGCGCTGGAAAAGGTTTGTAAAGCCTTGGCCCTGGCGATCGTGGAAGATGGCGAAGGCGCCAGACATGTGGTGGAAATAGAAGTTCGCGGCGCACCCCATGACGCCGCGGCAAAACAAGTCGCGGAAACGATTGCGTTGTCGTCGCTGGTGAAAACGGCGCTGGCCGGCGCCGATCCCAACTGGGGACGCATTCTGGCCGCGGCAGGCCGCGCGGGCGTGCCGTTTAATCCCGATCGTGCGGAAATCTGGATGGCCGGAATGAAAGTGTACGGCCCGCCGAAGGGCAAATCCTGTTCGGTCGCCTTGCCGCTCGATGAAGGCGAGGCGCACGCGCGCCTGCTCGAAAAAAATGTTTCCATCGCCGTGGATCTGCACCGGGGCCGCGGCATCGCCCATATGTGGACCTGCGATTTCACGGCGGAATACGTGCACATCAACGCCAGCTACCGCACGTAAACAAACAAGTAGGACAGGCTTCCCAAGTTGCGGGAAAATCGATTTGTACGCCTTCAGGGGTTATGTCGTGCCTGAAGGCACGACCCACAAATATTTCCACTTTTTCCGCAGCCTGTTCAGTCTGTTTTCTTTTGAAGTTTGACGGCACCGGCGGAAGTCAAACATTCCCCTCAGGAAAAAACCTGTCCCGCGCGATCCGCGGGCATTGCCGGAAAGAAGGCCGTCAGCCCTCCCACTTCCAATCGATAAATTGTTCGCGCAGGGCGGTCTTGCGGAATTTCCCCACCGACGTGCGCGGAATTTCATTTGCGAATACGAATGCGTCGGGCAACTGCCACTTCGCGAATCTGGCCGCCAGAAATTCGCGCAACTCTTCGGGCTGCGCCGCGGCGCCCTGGTTCAATACAACCACGGCGAGCGGGCGCTCCTGCCATTTCGCGTGCGGCACGCCGATTACGGCGGCCTCTTTCACCGCGGGATGTCCCATCAGCGCGTTTTCCAGATCCACCGAGCTGATCCACTCGCCGCCGGACTTGATCAAGTCCTTGCTGCGGTCGACCAGCTTGATGTATCCGAATTCGTCGATATGGCCCATGTCGCCGGTGCGCAGCCAGCCGTCGGGCGACCACTTCTCCGCTTGCTCCGGCAGGTTGTAGTAGGCTGCCGCGACCCACGGTCCGCGCACTTCGAGTTCCCCGACGCTGGCGCCGTCATGCGGCGCCTCGGTGCCGTCGGGCCGAATGATGCGCGCTTCCACCAGTGCCGCCGGGAAGCCCTGCTTCAATCGCTGCGCGTATTTCTTTTCTTCGCTCCAGCCCTCCATGCAGGGCCGCAAATGCGAAGAGGTCGCCACCGGCGTTGTTTCCGTCATCCCCCAGGAACAGACCACGGTAATTCCGTGCCGGTCAAACCCACGCATCAGTGCTTCCGAGGTTGCCGCGCCTCCCAGGTGCATTTCCAGCGGCCAGGTAAATTTCCATCGCCCTGGATATTTTTCGAGCGTCTCCAGGACGCCGAACCAGACCGTGGGGACGCCCATGGTTATGGTTACACGCTCCTGCACCATCAGGTCGAGCAGGCCCTCGCCATCGGCGAACGGCCCGGGCAGCACGACCTTGGTCCCGGCCATCGCCGCAGTAAAGGGAATCCCCCAACCATTGGCGTGAAACAGCGACGTAACGGGCATCACCGTATCGCGCATCGAAATGCCGAAGGAATCGGCCCCGGCGCAATTCAGCGAATGGAGCACGATGGCGCGGTGGGAATAGACCACGCCCTTGGAGCGTCCCGTCGTGCCCGAGGTGTAACACATGGCCGCGGCTTCATTTTCGTCGAGTTTCGGGTAGCTGAAATCGTCGCTGGCCTGCGCCAGCAGTTCTTCGTATCCGTCGCAATCTGCCGGTGTCGAGCCGCCGCCAAACGGCACCACGATCACGCGCTCGAATTTCACGCGGTCGCGGAATTTTTCATAGACCGGAAACAGCACATCGTCGACGATCAGGAACCGGTCTCCCGCGTGGTTGGAGATGAACGTGAGTTCGTCCGGATGTAGCCGCGGATTCAGCGTATGGAGCACGGCGCCGGCCGACGGGACGCCAAGGTAGGCTTCCAGATGTTCGGATTGATTCCAGAGAAGCGTGGCCACGCGGTCCCCGCGATGAAGGCCAAGCCCTTGGAGGGCGTTCGCCAGGCGGCGCGACCGGCGGTAGATTTCCCTCCAGGAGGAGCGCGCCACGGAGCGGTCCGGGCGGCGCGTGACGATCTCCACTTTGCCGAAAATTCCTCCCGCGCGCTCCAGCAGCGCCGGCACCACCAGCGGAAAATCCATCATCAAGCCGCGCATGGAAATGCAAAACTCCTCAACTAGAGATGGTGCATCCTATCATCAAATCCCTTGGTTTCGCTGGCTCCGCGGGGCCTGTCGGCTGATTTAGATGCGTGTATTGAACAGATAGTTAAGGACATATCTTTTTGTTGACGCAGATGCAAATTTGGAGCAAGATTCGCCCGGAGCCGAAGCGCGTCCTTCGTCGAATTGATCCGGGCCCCGGCCCGATGTTGCATTCGATTTCGACCCTGCCCTCTTCACTCCCAGGTTCCGTGGATCCACATCGCCGCGGCCAGAAGGAGTCTTGCATTGAAGAAACTCTACGTCGGTAATCTCCCTTTCCAGGCTACAGAAGAGCAGATCAATACATTGTTTTCTCAGACGGGAGTCACTGCGGCAAATGTCACTTTGGTGCGCGACCGTTTTTCGGGGCAACCGCGCGGGTTCGGATTTGTCGAGGTCAACAGCGACGAAGAGGCCGACCGCGCCATACAGGCGTTGAACGGCCAGGATTTCATGGGCCGTAATATTGTCGTCAACGAAGCGCGTCCCCCCCGCGAAGGCGGTGGCGGAGGCGGAGGACGGCCCGGCGGTGGCGGTGGACGGCCCGGCGGCGGTGGTGGAGGTCGACCCGGTGGCGGCGGTGGGCGCGGCGGCGGTGGCCGAGACCGTGGCGATCGTGGTGGAGATCGAGGCGGCGGGCGCTGGTAATTGTTTTCCAAAAATCACGCATGGCAATTCGGCCGGGGAGCGATTCGAAGCTCCCCGGTTTCGTTTTCGGCGGCGCGATTTGCTGGACGCGGCGTGCCGGATCACTGGCCTTCCATCGCATGCCGCAGAGTTCTTGTGAGAAATGCAGGCTGGGGACCGTGTCAGCGTTGCTTGATACGATTTGCTTGCTTCACACAGCGGCGGACTTGAACGATTCCACTTTTTCCACGCGCCCGGCGGCATAGCGGTAGCGCTCGATGGCCATGGTGTCGATTTCCTGGCGGATCAGGGCTTCGATGTCCAGGTTTTTTTCGGCTTCATCCAGTTCCTCGATGGAGGCATGCAGGGCGGGGTTGCGCGGCATGAAGATGGGGCAGCAATCGTGGAACGGCTCGGAGGAAATATCGTAGGTTCCGATCTTTCGCGCCGCTTCCATGATTTCAATTTTGTCGTCCCCGACCAGCGGACGGTACAGGGGCATCCGCACGGCATGGCCCACGGCGGCCATGTTGTGCAGCGTTTGGCTGGCCACCTGGGCCAGGCTGTCGCCCGTGATGAGCCCGAGGGCGCGATTGGAGCGCGCGATGCGTTCGGCGATGCGCAGCATCATACGGCGATACAGCAGAATGCGGAATTTATCCGGCGCGCGCGCCACAATCTCCCGCTGCACCGGCTCAAACGGCACCAGGAAAAGCTTCGCTGAAAATTGCCACGGCGTCAGGCGCTTCACCAGTTCCCGCGCCACGTGCACGGAGGATTCTCCCGGCGCGGCCCCGCCGCCCCAGAAGTGCACGAAACTCAAATGCGCGCCGCGCTTCATCATCTTGTGCGCGGCCACAACCGAATCGAAGCCTCCCGAGAGCAGGCACGCCATGCGCCCGGCCGTATTGGGCGGCAATCCTCCCGCGCCGGCGATCTTGCGGGCGTAAACCAGCAGGGATGGTCCGGGGGGAATTTCGATCCGGCACGTCAATTCGGGATCGTTGAGTTTCACGCGGGCTTCGCGCCCCGCGGCGCGCAACTGGTCGACCAGATATTGGCCGACGGAAACTTCGATATCGATGGTGCGTTGCGGAAATGATTTGTCGCTGCGCTTGGCGCGCACCGCGAACGTCGAAAACTTCTCGCCGCGTATTTCTTCCCAGGCCGCGCGTCCCAGCGCCGCCAGATCGTTTTCGCCTGCGCGCGGCACCGCTCGCGCCACGGCATAAAATGCGATGCCGAAGACGCGCTCGATGCGCGCCACCGCTTCCGCCTCCGAAGCCCCCTCGCCAAACTCGATGAGCAGGCGGTCTCCGGGCCGCAGGATGCGCTCCACCGGCAAGCCTTCCAGGGCGTGCTTGAGCGCCATATGCAGCTTGCTCAGAAAGAAACGGCGATTTCCGCCTTTCAGCCAGAGCTCATGATAGTGAACGACGATGACGAGTTTCGACATTTTTTCTGATCCACGGATACCACTGGACACCCGGGATACCATAAGACAGCCCGGACGGCCCCCGGATGCGTCGAGTATAACAGCCAGTCGAAGCGATTGCCCAGCCACGCGGGAGCGGGGGGACTCCCGCCACTCCAAGCATATTGCGCACAATAGCTTGGCGCATTGTTCCACGTGAAACCGGGACTCGCGCCATGCCGCCGCAGCGATCAGGCGCGGAATCCGATTGCAACGCGATAATCTCTCTTTCGTAACGTGGCCGAAACATTTCCGAGTCTATGCTGGACGCCGCAGGGGATTGTGCCGTATACCGGACCTCTGGCCAATGTTGCTGCAAAGGTTGGCCTCGATACGATCCGCGTGGGTGCCGGAAAGCGACCGCAAGGGTAGTTCGCGCATCTCATGCCTAGAGCGTCCCGAAATTCTGAGACGCGGGAGCGAGCGATGTGGGACAAGAACGATTGGCACCAGTTCTTCGCAATCGCAAATCGGCCCTGGCAGCGTCGACGTCCTCCGCGACCTGTCTATCCCAGCGGCAAGCAGCGCGTGCTTCCGGCGATCGGGTTCAGCCTATCCGAACTCGATGACGCCGGCATCAATGTCGAAGGCGCCGAACTTCTGGGACTCCCCGTGGATGCCGCGCGCATCGGCGCTTACGGACCCAATGTTTCCGCGTTGCGCGAGTTTGTCCGCTCTGCGCGCCAGCCCGGAAGACCGGGATAGTCGCTTTTCCAGATTTTAAAATGCCCTTCAAGACCCAGGGGAAAGCCTTGCCCCGGCTCCCCCTGCATCGTCACAATCCCGAAAAGAATCAATGGCCCCTCCTTCCTCATCCAAATGCCATGCCAAGTCATGGCAGGGCATTTTGCAGGGATTCCGGTCCCCGGATTGTCAAAATCTGTGTGCTACCCATCCGTACCACTTGACGCCGAAGAAACTTCCGGTAAACTGCCCTTTCTGTTCTTAAGCGCTGATGCAGACGGAAACCAACACGACGATTGAACCCGCGGCCAGCCCGGTCGAAGAGACGCTGCACGATTTTGACTTTCCGCAGAGGGAAGCGGCTTTCTTCTATGGATTGTTTTTGCGCGGGCATTCCGCCGCGGAACTTCGCCGGGATATCGAGGTGCCTCCCGCCGTGCTGCTCAAATGGCATCGCGAGGCGGAGCGCGAACCCACCCTGCGCGACGTCTTCACGCGTATGGTGGAATACCGCCGGCACGTGCTCGCCATCTTTGAGGCTTTGCTGGACACCGAATCGCGTCCCCAGCGCGTGCAGTAAGTTTTCTTTCCTTCATCCCCATGTTGTCCCGGACGACACCGGCATGCGCCCGTGTTAGACTCTGCCGGAGCCCTGCAGAATGTTGGACCGCGAGCGATCGTCAATTAGTTGGATTGATTTTCTCTGGCTGGTCTTCCTCGGCGGCCTGGCGCTGCTCCCTCCCCTGAACGAGATTCACAAGCAGCTCGTCATTCTCGCCATCGTCGTGTTCCAGCTTTTTGAGGGCAGGTTGATCGGCTGGTTGCCCAGGCGCGGCCCCGCCTACAGCGTGGTCATCAAGATTCTGCTCGCAACGCTTCTGCTGCAGCATACCGGCGGCGCGGGAATCAACAGCAATTACTACCCCATCTATTTTCTGCCCGTTGTGAGCGCGGCCATCTATTTCGGCCCCATCGCCACGCTGGCCTGGACCGCCCTGGCTTCCCTTGCCTATATTTCGCTGCTGATCCCGGCGCTGCAGGAATATGAGCTGACTTCGGCCGGGGCCACGATTCTCACCATCCGCGTGCTGTTTTTTTTCATCGCGGCCATCCTGGTGAACCGCTTTGTGGTGGAAAACAAGCGGCAGGTGCGGGGGCTGCAGGTTCTCTCGGAAAAACTCGAACAGACCAACCGTCAGTTGCGGTACGCCGAAGCCGGCGCGCGGCGCGCCGAGCGCCTGGCCGCGCTGGGGCAGCTGTCCGCGGGACTCGCGCACGAGATCCGCAATCCGCTGGGGGTAATCAAAGGTTCGGCGGAAATGCTGAGCCGGAAAGTCGCCGGGTCGGACCCACTGGTCTCGGAGCTGGCCGGCTACATTTCCTCTGAGGTGAACCGGTTGAACGCCCTTGTCGTACGGTTTCTGGATTTTGCGCGGCCTTCGAAGCTCGATTTGCGTCCGGAAAGCGTTCCGGAAATCGTGGATCGCGCGCTCGAAGCCGCCACCGCGTCCTTTCCAAACGCAAACATTAAAATCGAACGCCACTACGCGCCGGGCACGCCGAAAATTCAAGCCGATGGGCAGCTCTGCGAACAGGTGTTCGTCAACCTGATTACCAACGCCTTGCAATCCATGCAGGCGCAACCTGGCGCGCCGGAAGAAAGCCTGCCTGGCGGCGCGCCGGAAAAGACGCTGCACCTGTCGATTGCCCCGGAAGTTTCCGGCGGAGAACCCGGCGTCGGCGTGATCGTGGAAGATTCCGGCCCCGGCGTGCCGCCCGAGCTGCGCGAACAGATTTTCAATCCGTTCTTCACGTCGAAAAAAGAGGGCGTGGGCCTGGGTCTTTCGATCGTCGCCAAAATCGTGGACGATCATCGCGGCGCCATCCGCCTGGAAGATCGCGCCGTGCACGGCGCGCGCTTTCATGTGTTTTTTCCGCAAGGAATGCCGGATTAGCGTGGCGGCAGATCGCGCCACGGCCAGCCTCAAGCATTGGAACGTCGCTCGGGAGCAAGCAGAGGCTTGAGTTTCTCCTCTTGGGCCTCGGTTAGGTCCATGCCCCGGATTCAGGCTAGTTTTCATAAATTGCAGTTACTAAACAGCTTGAATGTATTTATGAGATAACTTGTAGTAACTTTCAGCCGCGCCGTGGCGTAGAAGCATGTATGCCCGTGCAGGGGAATTCGACAGGAGAAATCCAGTGACAACATTATTATCCGTGGCGTGCGTTGGTCTGGGCCGAATGGGTTCCGGCATTGCCGGCAACATCCAGAAGAAGGGATTTCCGCTGACCGTCTACAACCGGACTTCCGAGAAAACCAGGCCATTTGTTTCCGCTGGAGCCGTGGCCGCGCGCACGCCCCGCGAAGCGGCTGCGTCCGCCGATGTCGTGGTCACAAATCTGATGGACGACGCCTCCGTTCTCGAAACGATGACCGGAGAGAACGGCATCCTGGCCGGAATGCGTCCCGGCGCGATCCACATCGGCACCACCACGATTTCGCCAAGCCTCAGCGCGAGGCTGGCGGCGCTGCACACCGCGCAAGGAAGCCATTACCTCGCGGGGCCCGTCGCAGGGCGCCCTGAAGCGGCCTCCGCCGGAAAACTTTTTTCATTCGTGGCAGGAAAACCCGAGGTGATCGACCGCGGCCGCCCGGTGATCAACGCATATGCCGACCGAATCATTCCCATGGGCGAAGATCATGCGGTGGCCAACAGCATGAAACTCGTCGGGAATTTCATGGTTGCCAGCCTGATCGAGTTGATCGGCCAGGTGGTCGTGTTCGCCGAACAGCGCGGCGTCGCCCCCGCGATCATCACCGGCATGATCAAGCAGTACATGCCCGCTGCGTCGGAATATGCCGAAAGAATCAGCGCGCGCAATTTCGAAAACGCGGGATTCACGCTCGACGGCGGACTCAAGGATGTCACTCTGATTCTGGCAGCCGCAGCCGAAGTCCACACTCCACTGCCGTATGCAAGCGTGATTCGAGATAAGTGTTTGGCCGCTCAGGCGAAAGGCCTGAGCCAAATGGACTGGTCCGTTCTGACCGAAATTTCCCGGTTCGACGCAGGGCAAAAATAATGGCTGTGGAGGAGTACGCCAGAATGACGTGGGAGAAGTTGTCTGAGATTCGGGTCGAACAACTCGTCGGTCTCAATGGCGGCATAGCTATGGCCAATTTCTCCAAGCTTGCTCCTGATACCATCCTTCACCGACAGATGATTAATACCCTTCGGACTCATACACTATAATTCGGCCAGAGGGATACGATGATCCTTTCCTATGCCACTTAATGGCCTGGGCATGACATGGACCTTCGATTCGTGCCATAGGTGGTTTCTTCAACAAGCGTCTAAATCTGCGAATAGGCGGTGGGGGTCAGGATCAGGCTGGTGATGCGGGAGACGATGGGCTCAAACGCGTATTGGGGCTGCTTGGAAAACGTTTTCCAATCTTCGGACTCGCGGAACGCGGCCCATTGCTTGTCGCGCGCGGCCATGCTCTCGAAGCAGAGCATATACGTCAGGTTCGGCAGGCGCGGCCCGATCAGCGTCTCGCTGTAGAAAATCTGTTCGAACCCGTTTTTTGCAAAAATATCCGCTTCGCCCGACTGCATCATTTCCATTTTCCGGCGATGGTCCTGGTCGGTGGCGTTTTCATAAATGCGAAGTTCGAAAACGCGCGGGCCGCGGGTGGGCGTCGCGGCGGGCAGAATGAGTTTCGGCCATTTTTCAAAAGCCTGCAGGAACGTGCTTTCCATGCGGTCAAACGCAGGCTCCTTCGCGGGCGCGTTCAAGAACGCCGCGCCGGCCTTTTCATACCCGGCGTCCCGCCCCAGGTGGCTTTCCACCGTGGCCAGCGTTTCCGCGGAGCGTCCCGGCATCAGGACATACATCGTGGGTGTTTGCGGCCCGATCGAAAGATCGAACACGCCGACCGGGCCGATGCCCAGGCGCCCCAGCGCGGGAATCAGGGCGTTGCGGAAAAAATCATTACAGAGCTTTCGCTGCGGCCCGTTGTTGATATGGTATTGCCGGAGCTGGTAGAACTCGCGGCCCGCGGCTTGCGCCATGCCCTGCGCGGCATCGAGCGCGCTGCCCGGCGCGGTAACCGCCAACCCCGAAGCGGCCAGTGACGATGCCAGAAATTTTCGGCGTTCCATAAAAAACCTCCCGCGCGAGCGATGGATTTGCCAGCCCGCTGATTTGGGCGTGCCACCAGCCGGGCCCGCTTCTGTTTTGTCCGGTATCCTCACACAATTTGAACGGAGTGTCCATTTCTGGCATAACTATCTGCTTCCGGCCGGGCGGGCTGACAGGATGATTTCCGTAATAGCTTTAGAAATGTTATTTTGGTAGGGTCAGGGTGCGTCCTTTGGGTGATATTCAACTATGAGTTTGAAAACCTTCGTTGGTGAGGCGATCACCAACTTTTCGACGGTTGCTGCCGTTTCGCCCAGTTCCAAGTATCTGGCCACGGCGATGCTGGAGCCGCTGGCATTGGGCAAGGCCCGCGTCGCAGTCGAATTAGGGGCCGGCACGGGCGCGATCACGCATGCCCTGCTGGAGCAGTTGCCGCCGCAGGCGAAGTTGCTGGCCTTTGAAATCAATCCGCGTTTTCTCGACTGCCTGCAGCGAAGCATTTCCGATCCTCGCGTGATCCTGATCAATGCGAGCGTCGAAAACCTCGACTCGGAACTCCGCCAGCGGGGCATCGAGCAGGTGGACGCGGTGACATCGTCACTCGGGCTGGCGTTTATGCCGGAGCGCGAGCGCCAGGCGCTGTTTGAGCGGCTCTCGCCGTTCCTGCATCGAAATTCCGTATTCACTCAATTTCAGTACATCCACGGCCTCCAGTGCGTGGAGGGACGCTTATGCCGGTTAAACCTTCGATCGCTGCTCATTCGATATTTCGGCTCGGTCCAATCGAAAATCGTGTGGCGCAACCTGCCGCCTGCCTTTGTGTTCACCTGCCACGCACAGGCGCTATAGAAGCGCGAAGCCGGACGCCGGAGAGAGGTTGCGGCTTCTGAACGCCTGTGACGGGTTGAGCGCCTGAAGTTCCCATGAACACGCGCAACGAAAAAGCGGCCATTCTCGTGGTCGAAGACGAAGCCAGGATGCGGCGGCTGCTGGAATTGCAGCTTGGCGAGGAAGGTTTCGTCGTGCACTCCGCGGCGGACGCGGAAACCGGCCTGCAACTCCTGGTCCGGGAAAAGCCCGACCTGGTGGTGACCGATTTGCGGTTGCCGGGAATGAGCGGCCTGGAATTTCTGCAAGCCGTGAAGCGCTGCAACGCCGCGCTGCCCGTCGTGATCATGACGGCCCACGGTACGGTGGAATCAGCCGTCGAAGCGATGAAAGTGGGCGCGAGCGATTACGTGACCAAGCCGTTTTCGCTCGACGAGCTCGTGCTCGTCATTCGCAAGGAACTTGATTCGCACCGCCTGCGCGAGGAAAATCGCTCGCTGCGCGAAGCCCTCGGACGCCACTACTCCTACGACAACATCATCGCGCAGAGCGAAAAAATGCAGGCCGTGCTGGCGCTGGTCGAGCGCGTCGCGCCCACCAATTCCACCGTACTGCTGGGCGGCGAAAGCGGCGTCGGCAAGGATCTGATCGCCCGCGCCATTCACGAACACTCGCAGCGCGCCTCCGGCCCCTTCATCAAAATCAACAGCACCGCGATTCCGGAAACGCTGCTGGAAAGCGAACTGTTCGGATACGAGAAGGGCGCTTTTTCAGGGGCTTCCGCCAGCAAGCCGGGAAAATTCGAGCTGGCCGACAAAGGCACGCTGTTTCTGGACGAAATCGGCGACGTTCCGGCGCAAATTCAGGTCAAGCTCCTGCGCGTGCTGCAGGACCGCGACTTCGAGCGCCTCGGCGGAACGAAAACGCACAAAGTGGATGTGCGGCTGGTCGCCGCCACCAACCGCGATCTGCGCGCCGCGCTCGAAGAAGGCACTTTCCGCGAGGACCTCTACTACCGCCTGAACGTCGTGGCCATCGACATTCCCCCGCTGCGCGATCACAAGGAAGACATTCCCGCGCTGTCGAATTTTTTCCTGGAGCGCTACGCCCGTGAATCCTCCAAGCCGGTCACCGGCATCACGCCCGCAGCGATGAAAAAGTTGATGGATTATCACTGGCCGGGAAATGTCCGCGAACTGCAGAACATCATCGAACGAGGCGTCACTCTTTTCGCGGTCCCTGCTTCAGGAACATCGATGCTCGATGCCGCCGACATTTATCTTGCCGATCCGGCCGCGCGCCCCGTCTCCAGCGCGCAGCACGTCCTGCCCCCCGGCATGACCCTCGAACAGTGGGAAGACGAAACCATCCGCGAAGCCCTCCGCAGCGCCAACGGCAACAAGAGCCAGGCGGCCCGCGCCCTCGGCCTTTCCCGCAACGCCCTGCGCTACCGCCTGTCGAAATTGGGCGTCCCCGATCCAGCCGAAGAATAGCCAGCCACTCGCATCTGCGTACCTGCATGGTTGAAATCCACCGCTGCCTGCGTGAGAACCACCAGGTTCCAGGCAAAATCCGTCGAACTGCGGGTATCGTATAATTTGTGAACAATTGAAACTAAAACACTTACTACATTTTTGAGAACTGCCCCAGTTTGGCACCCGCCATGCAATCATCCAATAGGCAGATGAAGGTCGAAGGCGTGTGCAGCAAGTGGGAGGTCGGCCATGAAACGCCATTTTGAAGGTCTGGGAACAATTCTTGTGGCGGGAATGCTCTTTCTGGGCATGGGCGCGACGGCCGGGGCGCAGCAGGGGCCGCCGGACTCGCAGCAGCCGGAAGAGATTCCGGCGCAGTATCCGGCAGATGCGGGCGGGCCACAGCAACCCTCGCAAAACAATCCGGGCGCGGCGCGCGTCAGCTTCATTCATGGCGACGTTTCGACGCAGCACAGCGATTCCACCAATTGGGACGCGGCCACGCTGAACACTCCGGTTGTGGACGGAGACCACATTTCCACCGGCCAGGATTCCCGCGCGGAAATTCAGCTCGATCACGCCAACATTCTGCGGATGTCCGGCCAATCCACCGCGAACGTTGTAGCCCTTTCCGGCAATGAGATCCAGGTTCAGGTCGGCCAGGGCCTGGTGAACTACGACATTCTAAGGGATAACACTATCGGCGCCGAGATTGACACGCCGAACGTTGCGATTCGCCCGCAGATGGGACCGGGCAGCTACCGGATTCTGGTGAATTCGGACGGCGAAACCATCGTTGACGTGCGCGAGGGGTCGGCGGAAATTTCCACGCCGCAGGGCAGCACGATCATCAACCGCGACCAGCGCATCACGATCGAAGGCAATGCGGACAACGCGCAATACAAAGTTTCCGGCGCGCCGGGCCGGGACGATTGGGACAAGTGGAATGGGGACCGCGATCACGTCATCGAAACCGCGGCTAGCTGGCAACACACGAATCCCTACTATACCGGCACGCAGGATTTAGACGCCTACGGGCACTGGAACGACGTTCCCGACTACGGAGCCGTGTGGTTTCCCGCGCAGAACGCGGGTTGGGCGCCCTACCGCGATGGCCGCTGGGTGTATGAGCCCTACTACGGCTGGACCTGGGTTTCCTACGAGCCCTGGGGATGGACGCCTTACCACTATGGACGCTGGTTCGTATATGGAGGGAACTGGGGCTGGTGGCCGGGACCCGTTTACGCGGGATATCGTCCGCTCTGGGCGCCGGCGTATGTGTCCTTCTTCGGGTATGGAGGAGGAGGCTGGGGAGTGGGCGTTGGAATTGGTTTCGGAAATGTGGGCTGGCTGCCATGCGGCCCGGGCGACCGCTTCTATCCGTGGTACGGGCGCGGCGACCGGCGCTTCAGCGAAGTCAACATCTACAACATTCACAACGAACGAGGCGGCTTCGCGCCGCTGCGGGAAGGGCCGCACGGTTACTCCAACATCAATCGGGCATTCAGCAACGCGCGTGTGCGAGACGGCATCAGCTCGATGCGAAGCGATCGGTTCGGGCGCGGCCGCGTGCCGATGCAGCAGAACCGGTTCAACGCGGAATCGTTCCGCCGAGTCAGCCTGTTGACCGGCAAGAATCCCATCTCGCCATCGCGTGAAAGTTTCCGTTCTTCCGATCGCAAGGTAAGTCCGGGCGCGATTCCGACCCAGGCAATCCGCAACCAGCGCTTCTTCAGCAGCAACGCGCGCCGGGGCATATCCGGCCAGGCCGAGCGCGGCCCAGGCGGGGTCAATCGAGGCGCATCTCCGCGAAATGCGCAACCACAGCGGAATTCAGCGCGGCCCGGATTCCGCAGTTTCGGGTCGAACAACAATTCCGGCAATTCGCGCAATACGGGCAACGTCAATAGCAGCCGAGGCGTGGTGAATCGGGGCGCATCTCCGCGAAATGCGCAACCGCAGCGGAATTCAGCGCGGCCCGGATTCCGTAGTTTCGGGTCGAATAACAATTCCGGCAACGTGAATCGCGGCCAGGCGCCCCAACGGATGTCCAGGCCATCTCAACCGTCCAATCAGGGACAACGCAACTTCACTTCTCCAGCCTCGCGGCAGGCTGCGCCGAATCAGTCCTCGAGGCCCGGATTCCGCTCATTCACTCCTCCTCCGGCGGGCCGGCCGCAATCGAATGCTCGCGGCAGAACAATGGAAGGGCAAGGCAGAGCACAGCCGCAGGCACGTCCCAATTCTTCTCAACCTGCGGAATCGCCGAGGCAATATCAAAATAATTCGCGCGGGAACTCGAACAACTACCGATACAGCCGGCCTCCGCTTGTCATGCAGCAGCCTGTGGTGAGGCCGCGCTACCAAGGGTCGTATTCTCGCCCAGCCCCGCGCAGCGCCCCACGTGGCGCCGAATACGGTCGCGGAGGAAATCGTGGCGGACAATCCCGCGGCGGTTATTCCGGCGGCGGTTCTCGCGGCGGTTCTCCCCGCGGCGGCGGACATGAATCGTCAGGACGCGGCCGGCGCTGAAGCTCTTCCTCTTCTCCCACATCACCCCTCACTCACCGTCAGGAGGCTCCCAGCCGAGCCTCCTGCCTTCCTATCTGGAAATAAGCTGGGAATAGACTGGCAATAAAGCGGGGAATTCCTGTGGCAGCCCTGCAGAGGCCGGGCAAAAGTTTAGTCTGGCCTGGGACGCAGGACCGGCCGTCTGCCCGCGCAACGGCCGGGCGAATTTCAAACGGATTCGCATTTTATGGCTGGAAGCCATCTCATCAATGTGCTTTGTGGGTCGCGGCTTCAGCCGCGACATTAAAATCGCAAGAAAAGCCAGGTTTTAGCCCGTGAATCGTGGAGTATGCACCATCTGCGGGCATTTATGAGAGCGCTTCTGGTTACTGCTTGCGCGGCTGCGGCGATGCGGGTTGCGACTGCCCGGAAGAAGGATTTTTTGCCTGGTCCGGCTTCTTGACGACCACAATATTTTCCAGATAGACATCCCTGCCATTCACCACCACGTCCGCCTTGATCTGGTCTTCCGGGGCAACCGATTCCAGAAGGTTGGGGTTTTTGACGGAATATGGCATCGTCATCGCCATCATGAATCCCGGAATGTCCGCGCCATCGACCACAATCTGCTGCTTCGCCGGTTCGATGGCAACCACGCGTCCGGTAAGCGCGTACCGGCGCGGCGCCTGCTCCGGCTGCGCAGATTTTGGAGAGCCGCACGCGAAAAGTCCGGCGAAAAGTGACATGCCCGCCGCGAGAAGGGCAAAATGAAACAGCCCGCGCGTGTGAAACCGTTTGATGTCACGCATCCGTGTCTCCCAATATTTTGCGATTTCGAAAATCCGGACCTGCCTCCAACTGCTTTCCAGAGGATACAGAAAAAGACGCCGCAACCCTACTGAATTTTCAGCCGGATGCAAACGCCGCGCGGGGGGCGCGTGCTCCAGAGGAACGCCTGCGTGATCTTCTCCGCAGGCGCTCAATTGCCGGAACACGCGAGCTAGCGTAAACTCATTTTAACGCAAATTAACGCGAAGCATTACCGCCGGTTCCCCGGTAGCTCAACGGTAGAGCATTCGGCTGTTAACCGAAGGGTTGCTAGTTCGAATCTAGCCCGGGGAGCCAAATTCTCCTTCTCTCTCAGTCACTTACAAAACCTCCTTTCTCAGCTTTTGTCTTTGGACTGCGCGAGTGTCATACAGGTGTCATGAGAAACGCCCTAATTGACCGAAGCGCTCTCGCCGTACACCTGGTGATTCGCTTTCTCCATCGCTTCGCGAACCTGTTCGACCATGCCGAGTTGATACCGGCGCTTTGTCTCGGGGCTTGTGTGACGCATGGCCCGTTGAATCACAGCGTCTGGTGCTACCCAGCTTAGGCGAGTACAGAAAGCATGCCGCAAGTTGTAAATCGGAAAGTGCGGCACGCTTGCTCGCTTGAGAGTCGCTCGCCAAGCCGTCTTTACGCTTCGGATGGGGCGTCCCGGCTTGCGTGGGCTCGGAAAGATGAACGGCGAATCCGACTTCGATTCCTCTTTCCATTTGCGCAAGACTCGAAATGCCAGATCCGTGAGCGGAAGGGGCTCCGAGGAACCCGGCGTCTTTACGTCGTTGCCGAATCGAATGAGTCGGTTTTCCCAATCGATCTGGTCCCAACGCAACTGGAAACCCTCGGTATAGGTTCTTCCGCCTGTTTGTACGAGCAGCACTATGCCTACGCGAAGGTGAGGAGATGCCGCGTTTAGGATTCGGTTCTCCTGCTCCAGCGTGAGCATCTGCTTGACAGGCCGTTCGCGAAGCTCGTTAAAATGCTTTACCGCGCGTGCGGGATTCTCGGGGATGTACTCCCGACGGACGGCGAGGTCCAGCAGGCACGTAAGGCATTCGAGCTCGCGATTGACGGTCGCACCTTTTAGGGTGCGACCCCTGTAGCGAATCGAAGGCTGTTGCCGACGATGGTCGCGGTATTCCTCGACCAGCTTCGTTGTGATTCTCGCCAGCATCAATCCTCCAAAAAACGCCTTCAGGTGCTTGAGATAGGCCCGATAACCGGCGACCGTTCCTGCGGAAATCGCTGCAAAGTGCGATTGCTCGAACTCTTTGCACATTTCCTCGAACGCGATCCCTTCGCCGGGCCAACCCACCTTGAACTTCCCCAAAGCAATTTCGGCCTCGCGTTTCTTCCAGATTCGCAAAGCCGCATTCCTTGAGCTTGTCCTGGTGGATTCCCAGAACTGCTCGCCGTCCTTGATGTACGACATCCACCAGTACGGCGACTTTCGCTTTCTGTAGAGTCCCACTGACGCTCCTCTCACTTGCCGGAGCCGAGCGTCGGCGTGATTATACCGCGAGTGCGAGGACGCCGCGCGGGGCGAATCTGTTGCTCTTTGAATTTATCGAGGGTCAAACGGCTATATTCCAGTCGTCCTCCGAGTTTGCGGGTCTCGATTCTTCCCTCGCACGCGAAGCGGTAGAGCGTGCTCTTGGACACACCGAGGTAGTTCGCTGCTTCAGGATGTGTCAGCCAGGATTCAGATTGAGGCCGTGGCGAGTTCATCGTGCGAACGTCAGCGATTTGCTCGGTGGTAGATGGCCCGGAATTTCCATCCACTTGCTTAAGGAGGGCCAAAAGTGGTGCCGCGTCCTTCGGTACCAACAGAATGCAAGCGAGGAGGATCTGATTGTTCGGCACCGCCAGCTTCTCAGCGTTGTTGACGGTCTCTCCGTCGCACACGGATTTTGATGCGAGGGTCATGGGTCCTCCTGAAATTACGGGGAAAAGAGCTGGTAAATCTAGTTGGCGGTGAAAGCTTGAGTCAAATCGTGTTGGGTCTGTACCATCGAAAAGTGGTGTCGTATCCGATCTTTACGTTCATAATTCCTGTGTGAGCGACCCGCAGAAGGTCAATTGCCACGTCCATGGTTTGCAGGAACAGACCTTCGTCTGCCAGCACATAGCGGAGTCTTTGCATACGGGTATTCCAGTTGGGTTTCACTGGTCGGCTGAGCAAACTGACGCCCGCCCTGATGCTTGGTGCGCGGCCTGTGAACAAGACCGCATTGAAGCAGGAGGAGACTGGACGCCGGAAGTCGAGGAAAAGCTCAAGATAAAGTTGCTTTGTGGTGCGTGCTATGACTACGCCACATCTATTTGGTCCAACGGGCGCAAGATTACGCAATAAGTGTTGCTAGGTTCGGTCAAAGCATCCGCTCGCGAAAACTGAACAAAGATCGTACTTGTCAGCTTCGGAATTGTAGCCGCCAATTTCGAGAACTTCCGAAACAAAACGTCTGCCGGGTCGTCGTTCGAGCTGAATGATGACGTTGAGCGAGTCGCCGATGTTGTTCTTGATGGCGCGATAAGGCAATTCGACGCCGCTTTGCAGAACGCAGCTTGTGAATCTGGAGATCGCCTGCTGAGCGGAACTGGCGTGAACCGTTGAGAGCGTACCGGAGTGGCCCGTGTTCAGGAGTTGAAGCAGATCGAACGCTTCCCCTCCACGGATTTCTCCAAGGATGATGCGGTCAGGCCGGTGTCGGAGCGATGCCTTCAGCAAGTCACAAATTGAAACTGCTGGAAGACTCGCCTGTGCTTGCCGAGCCTCGAAGCGAACGAGGTTTGGCTTTTCGAGCTGGATCTCCGATGTGTCCTCGATGAGGAGAATCCGGTCGTCATCCGAAATGAGTCTTCCCAAGGCGTTCAAGAGCGTTGTTTTACCGGTACCCGTTCCGCCGCTGATGAGGATGTTCTGCCTTCGCTCGACGTAGGTTTTTAGGTGTTCGATCAGAATTGCGTCAATGCTCCCGCACTTCACCAAGTCTTCCACCGTGAAATGACGACTGTTGAACTTG
>DATLTA010000154.1:0-32815 GCA_035533775.1 Candidatus Dormiibacterota bacterium
GTTTATTGGCCATGGAAGCTAGAGAGCACCAAATGCCCGACCCTTCAAAAACCGAAAGGGTCGGCCACCCGGAAAACCTAAACCATTCCCTCAGCGATGACGTACCGCAGTCGTATCATCCACCCGTGAGCGCACGTCAAGAGGAAAAATCACGAAAGGGTTGGCCACCCGCCGATCCTCAGCCAAAACCGGATGCAAAGTAGTCGGCCCAACAGACGAACAGCACCGGGGACGTTGCTCACCCTCACAATCGCGCGATCAACAAAGCGTATGGAGTTGCCTGCTCGCATTCAGCGCAGGGCTGTTCATCGGGGCAGCATGTGAGGGTCAGGTACGTGGGTTTCACGTATAACGTACAGATACCAGGCGGGTGGCGCACCCTTTCGCGATTTTTCTTCTTGACCACAGCTCACAGTTGGATGATACCACTCCAGTACGTCAATGCGGAGTAAGTGGCTTTGCTTCGCAGGATGCAGCGAAGATGGCAGCGCATGAGGATGCAAAGAGAATGAAGAAAGCTGCTCGACAGTCTGGACCGGATGTTGGGCGGATACTGGTGGGACAGAATAAGGAAAAGGCCACGCGGAATTGATCCAAACTCCGCACTTTTCGTACTTCCTTTAGTCTTCCCGAATCTTCCTGTTTTGATGACCGTTCGGATAGCTTATAAGAGAGGTTAGACCCCCACCTGCCCGACGGTCCAACGTTCTGCGTTCGAACTTTGGTCGCGAACTGCTTGCCGCTGGCATCGCGAAAATAATGACCCCAAGACACAGGGCAGCGGACCATCCCAAGAAGATGGTCCGCTGCCCTGCTGCTCGACTGCATACCCAAACAATTGGCCGGCTGGATTTGGACGCTGCTGAGGGAAATTTGAAACAATTGATGGAATTATTCCCTCGCTTGTAACGGGAAGCCTGTTCGTTACACATCCTTTGCGTAATGGGGGTGGAAGGAGCTTAAAGCGCGGACAGCGGGATACCGGCGTCCGCCTGCAGACAACCTACAGAGAGGGAGAACAGCAATGATCGCAAATAAAGAAACAGGCACTCGCGTGGATGAGGTCGCGACGGGAATCTATCGCATCTGCACGCCGCTGGACGTGATTCCGGGCGGATTCACCGTCAATTCCTACCTGATTGCCGACGATGAACCCCTGCTGTTCCACGCGGGGTACCGGAAGCTGTTCCCCGGCACGCTGGAAGCCGTAAAGAAAATAGTGCCGGCCGAAAAACTGCGCTGGATCGGCGGATCGCACTTTGAAGGCGACGAATTCGGCGCGCTGAACGACTTGTTGGCGGCCGCGCCGGCAGCGACGCCGTTCGGCAGCGAAATCGGCGCGCTGACTTCCATCAACGATTTTGCTTCGCGGGCGGCCCGGGGATTGGCGGACGGCGAGGAGTTTTCCATCGGCAGCCGCCGGATGAAGTGGTTCTACACGCCGCACGTTCCACACGGCTGGGATTGCGGCATTCTGTTCGACCTGTCCACAAAGACGTTGTTCTGCGGGGATCTCTTCACGCAGCCGGGCGCGAACATGCCGGCGGTGACCGAATCGGAAGTGCTCACGGCCAGCGAGGCCATGCGCGGAATGATGGACTATTACGCGCACGCCACCAGCACAGCGGCGATTTTGGAGCGCCTGGCAGGCCTGCAACCCGCCATGCTCGCCTGCCAGCACGGCAGCGCTTATCGCGGCGACGGCGCCGCGCTGCTTCGCGAACTTTCCGGCACAATCGAAAAGGGGAATGCCAAACTGTCCGCAGGGCAGGCTGCCGGGACCGCCTGAACGGCCGGGCGGACCGAGCCGTTCGACCTGCGCCTCGCCCATCTACATCTTCGGGAATAACAGGGGCTGGTCGGGCGGCTCTGAGGCGATGCGTTCCAGCTCAGGATAATGTTCGCGGAGCGGTTCGGGGACTTTCACTTTTGCACCGCTGAGCAGGCGAACCAGCTGCAGCGCGTTCACGATGGCCTTGCCCTCGAAATGGTTGTTGGTGATGACGAAGGTGGAGGCGCCGGTGGCGGCCAAATGCTCGACGCGGGCGGCCCAGGGTTCGAGTTCCTGCTCGGTATAAAGGTAATTGTAGCGCTCTGAGGGCGGCAGGGCGGGATCGTCGCTGAACCAGGAGTCGTAGCGGCGGCCGTGCAGCCGAACGTAGGCCACGGGAGCGGTGGCGCGCTCGCTCGGCTTCATGGAACTCCCGATGACCGGCTGATCGATGTTGCAGAATCCGACGCCGCGCTCGTGCAGCATGGCGTAAAACGATTTGTCGCTCCAGGTGGCGTGGCGCACCTCCACCACCAGCGGATAATCCGCAAACCGCTTCAAAACTTTCTTCAGGTAGGCGGTGTTTTCGTCCGTGCGATGAAAAGAATACGGAAACTGCAGCAAAACCGCGCCAAGTTTCCCGGCCTCGCGCAGCACGTCAAATCCCGCGCGCACCACGCGCTCGTCTTCCGCCCCCGCGTCCGGCTCATGCGTGAATTTCTGCCAGAGCTTGGCGGTAAACACGAATCGCGGGTTCGCCGAAACGCGCGCAATCCATTGGCGGCAATGCTCGGGGCGCAGCGGATGGTAAAACGACGTATTGATTTCAATCGTGTCGAAATATTCGGACAGATAGGCGGCCTCGTGAAAGCCGTGCGGCCGGTGCGCGGGATATACGATCCCCGCCCAGTCCGCGTACGACCATCCCGCCGGTCCGACGCGAATCGTTCCGCGGATTCCCTTTCGATTCTTTGCTGCCTCAGGCATTGGGCCGGACCATCGATCTCCCCATACGTTAAGAGTGCGATTTCTTTTTCGCCGGCGCAAGCGCGCGCCTGAAAACTGCCCGATTTCCGGGCCATTGGCGACCGCGGGCAGGTTTACCTATTCGAACTGCAGCGTGGATTGTCAGAACAACACCCCATCAAACAGCGTATTTTGTCATAGTACGGTACAAGATATGGTGGGGGACCGTAACAGAAAACATGAGCCGGATTTTTGATGCCTTAAAACATGCCGAGTTAATTCGGACTGGCAAATTGACGCCGAAAACACCCGGTGAGGGCGCGGTCGAAGTGCCCGACCGGCGGCGAAGTCGGCGATGGTCGCTCGACATCCCCGTATACGTCTACGGGCATGGCCCCACCAAGGAACCCTTCCACGAAGAGGCCCACACCCTGCATGTGAATGCAAATGGGGCTTTGCTGCTGCTGAGCGCCCCCATACGAAAAGGGCAAAAACTGCTGCTCACCAACACGCTGACGCAGAAGGAGCAGGATTGCCGCGTGGTTTTTCTCGGCACCCGGCGCAGCCGGACCGTCGAAGCCGGCGTCGCCTTCCCTCTCACCAATCCCGACTTCTGGCAAATCCGCGCGGCTCCGAAAGGCAAAACCTCAGCCTGATCGCCTGCCATTTTGCATTTCGTATTTGAAATTTGAGATGTTGCCGGCGGGTGAGATTTTAAATTGCACTTTTTCAATCTGGAATTGAGTCCTGCGATCAGGAAAGTTTCCCGGTATAAAGCGCCATGCCGACTGCGGCATCCATTTTCATCCGCGCGAGCGCGCGAATTTCCGCGCGGCTGCGAATGCCGCCCGCGGCTGTAATCGGACGGCGCGTCACGCGGCGCAGGGCGCGAAACCAATTGAGGTTGGTGCCGCGCATCGTGCCTTCCGCGTCCACGTAGGTGCAGAGAAACCCCGAGGCGTACGCTTCCAGCTCGGGTATCACTTCCTCGGGGCGCAAACGCAGCTTGTCCTGCCACCCCCGCACCAGGATTTTTCCACCTTCGGTATCGAGCGCCACGATAATCTTATTCCGGCCAACGCGATCCCGCAGGCGGCCAAGGAACCTGGCGTCGATCACGCCATTTTTGAACGCAGCGCTGCCCACAATGATTTTTTCCGCGCCCCAGCCTGCAATCTTCGCGGCCTGCGCGACCGAGCGAATGCCGCCGCCCACGCGGACGCGCATCTTGCGCTTTTTCGCCACCGCGCACAGCTCGCGCACGAGCCTTGCGTTGCTTCCCTTCCTCATCGCGGCGTCCAGGTCAATCACGTGAATCAAAGGGTGTTTTCCGAACCGCTCGAGCAGTCCGAACACGTCGTCCACGGCAAGTTTTCGCTCGCGCCCGTGAACTAGCTGGACGGCGCGGCCGTCCTGCAGATCGATGCATGGAATCATCATGTCGGGGAATCAGCCTGTCTGGCGAACCGCAACGCCGTGTGCTGCAAGGTATCCTTTGAGCTCGCCCAGACCCTGGATGCGATCGTGAAAAATGGAGGCCGCCAGCGCCGCGTCGGCCCGGCCCTCGCGAAAAACCTCCAAAAATGTTTCCGGCGCGTCGGCGCCGCCCGAGGCAATCACGGGAACGGTGACGGCGCGTGAAATCGCCGCGGTAAGAGCGCAGTCGAAACCCGAACGCGTGCCGTCCTTGTCCATCGAGGTGACCAGAATTTCCCCCGCGCCGCTATCCACCCCGCGCCGCGCCCAGTCGACCGCGTCCATGCCGGTAGGCACACTGCCTCCGCGGACAAACGCCTCCCAATGATCGCCAACCAGCTTGGCGTCAATCGCCAGGACAACCGCCTGCGAACCGAACTCCGCTGCCAGGTCGGTGAGCAACTGGGGATTGCGGATCGCCGCCGTGTTCACGGTGAGCTTATCGGCGCCCGCGCGAAGAATCGCCCGACCTTCCTCGACCGTGGCCACGCCGCCCCCCGCAGTCAGCGGGATTGCCAGTTCGGCGGCCACGCGGCGAATGGTTTCCAGAAACGTTGGCCGGTGGTCACGCGACGCCGCAATATCCAGGACCACCAGTTCGTCTGCGCCTTCGATGTTGTAGCGCGCCGCCAGTTCGGCCGGATCGCCGGCATCGCGCAGATTGACGAAGTTCACGCCCTTGACGACGCGCTCGCCGTCAGTGTCCAGGCACGGAATAATGCGGTGCGCGAGGCTCATCGCGAGCCCCGCGCGCAATTCACGAAATTGGAGAGCACCTGCGCCCCCACGGGCCCCGACTTTTCCGGGTGAAATTGCGTGGCGAAAACGTTTCCCTGCTCGAGCACGGCAACGAACGACGCGCTGTGATCGCAGAACGCCACTCCGGCTTCGCCCGCATCGAGCGCCGCGTAGGTGTGCGCAAAATAAAAATAAGCATCCTCCGGGACGCCTTCGAGCAGCCTGCTGGGCCGCACGCGGCGCAGCTGATTCCACCCCATGTGCGGCAGGCGGTCGGTAGGCGGTAGCGCCGAAACGGCCTGCGGAAACAGCCCCAGCCCCGCATCACCGGGCGCTTCATCGCTGCTGGCGAACATGGCCTGCAATCCCAGGCAGATGCCGAGCAAGGGAACGCCGCGCGACACCGCTCCGCGCAGCGGTTCGACCAGCGAGCGCTCCCTCAACGAACGCATGAGCGCGCCGAAATGCCCGACGCCGGGAAGAATCAGAGTGTCACACAACGCCAGCGATTCGGGATTCGATGCGCGGGTGGATTCCACGCCCAGGCGCGTCAGCGCGCGCTCCACCGAAGGGAGATTGCCGGCGCCATATTCCACCAGAGCGATTTTCATAGCAGCCCCTTCGTGCTCGGCAGCACGCGCTTCAATTGTGGATCGCGCGTGGCCGCAAACCGCAGCGCCCGGGCAAAGGCCTTGAAGATCGCCTCGACCTGGTGGTGCGACGACCGGCCATAGAGAAGGCGCAGGTGCACGTTGGCGCCGGCGGCCTGCGCGAAGCCGCCAAAAAAATCCTCCAGCAATTCGGTTTGCATGCCGCCAACGAATTTTGCCGAGAATTTCCATTTGCAGACCATGTGCGGCCTGCCGCTGAAATCGATGGCGGCGGCCGCCAGCGTCTCGTCCATCGGCATCAGAAAATATCCGGCGCGCAAAATGCCGCGTTTCGAGCCCAGGGCTTTCTTCACGGCTTCGCCCAGCACGATGCCGGTGTCCTCAACGGTGTGGTGCTGGTCCACGTCCAGATCGCCGCGCGCGGTAAGGTTCAGATCCATCGCACCGTGCCGCGCCACGAGCGTGAGCATGTGGTCCAGAAACGGAATCCCGGTGGAAATCTTCGCGCGGCCCTGCCCATCCAGATTCAAGCTGATCTGGATATCCGTTTCGGTGGTGGTGCGGCGCAGATTTGCTTTCCTCATGGCTTTTCTCATGACCACAATTTCTCCAGATCGCGAACACTGTTCACAATTTCGATGGCGCCCAATTGTCGCAGGCGCGCCGCGCGCGACCGATGGGCGTCGCTGCCGTGCGGGAGAACGCCCACAAAGGGCACACGCGCGCGCTTTGCCGAAAGCGCGTCGTCAATATTATCCCCCAGATAGAGGGCCTCGCGCGGCGATGCGCCTTCGAGCAGCAGGCGCAAGCCTTCTGGGTCCGGCTTCCCTTTTTTCACATCGTCCATGGTGACCACGCGGCGGAAAATCCGCTTCGCGTCCGTGCTCTCGAGCGTGTAGCGCAGCTCGCGCCGCGTGCGGCCGGTAAACAGCGCGAGTTCCGCCCGCTGCGACCATCGCTGCAGTCGCCCGGGCGTTACCAGCCACCGTTCGCGCGAAACATTGCCCGGCCGCGCTTTCGTGCCCCAATAGAATTTCTGAAACCGCGCTTTCACCTCTTCATACGGAACCGCATCGCCCAGCGATGCAATCCAATCCGTCGTCAGGCGCCAGTCGTCGTTGTATCCCGTGCGGTTTTTCCACTCGTGAATTTCCGCGTAGGGGAAACGGCGCCCGGTAAAAAAATGAACCGTTTCGATGATGGACCTGTGAAACGATCCGTGCACGTCGACCAGTACCCCATCCACGTCAAAAATCACGAGTTTCGGAGAAAACTTCACAGGATTCCTTCCATGGCGCGCAAAACCTTGCGCGTATCCGCGCGCGTGCCCGCGCTGATGCGCACGAAACCTTCCCGGGGAAAATCTTTCCTCTCGCGCACAAGAATTCCCTTTCGCTCCAGCGCCTTTACCAGGCGATTCGCCTTCGGACCGAAATCCGCCAGGACAAAGTTCGCGCTGCTGGGATAAATTCTCGCGCCCAGCCGCACCAGCCCTTTTTCCAGAAGCGCGCGGCTGCGCAGCACTTCCTTCGTGTAGTTGCAAAGGAAACGCGCATCTCCGACCGCCGCTTCCGCCGCCACCAGAGCGGCCGTATTCACCGGATACGGCGTGCAGGCGCGCCGCATGACCGAAAGTATCTCCGGCTTGGCGAACAGGCAGCCCACGCGCAGCGCCGCGAGTCCCGCCGATTTGGAAAACGTGCGCGCCACCAGCAAATTGGGACACCGGCGAATCCACGGAAGAATCGTCATCCCCGAAAAATCGAAATAGGCTTCGTCCACCAGCACCAGCGTCCGTGAAGCGGCTTTCAAAATACGGCGCAAGCCCGCGGGCGAAACCTGCGTGCCGGTGGGATTATTCGGATTGGCGATATACAGCACGCGCGGGGCGCTCCTGGACGGCTTGCGCAATGCCCGCACCACGGCATCCACCGGAAATCGCATCTGCTCGTCATAGCGCAACGCAATGACGCGCGCGCCCGCCAGTTCGGCGAAGAAGCGGTACATGTCAAACGTGGGCTCGACGACCAGAACCGAATCCCCTTTTTCGATAAACGTGTCCGCGATCAGATGCAGGGCGTCGTCGATTCCATTGGTCAAGTGCAATTCCTCCGGCCGGACGCGAAAAAAGCGCGCCAGGTGCCTGGCCGTTTTCTGATACTCAGGATAAATCGCCATCTGCTCGGCCGTGATACGGGAGAGGGCGCGCAAAACAGCGGGCGAACACCCCACCGTGTTTTCGTTGAAGTCGAGTCGCAGCTTTTTCGCGCGGCCTTCCTCCGGCGCGCTATACGGCGCAAGGCCCAGAACGGCGCGGCGCACCGGAAGTTTCGACATTTTCCCAGCTTTCACCGGCGCACCTCGACGGCGCGGGCGTGCGCCTCCAAACCTTCGGCGCGCGCCATGGCGGAGACGACGGGCGCCAGGCGCTGCAAGCCGGCGCGTGAGATTTCCTGCATGCTCGCGCATTTCACAAAATCCGATACGCTCAGCCCGCCGCGCGCACGCGCCCAGCCGGACGTCGGCAAAACGTGGTTCGTTCCGCTGGCATAATCCCCGATGGGCTGCGCGCTCCACGGCCCCAGAAATACGCTGCCGGCCTCGGACAATTTCTCGACCAGCGTCCTGCTCGTCTGAGGAATGCTCAAATGTTCCGGGGCGACGCGGTTTGCAAAGCGGATTGCGGCGTCGAGCGACGGCGCGACCAGAATCGCGCTGGCGCGCACGAGCGATTTCCATGCCGGATTTGTTTTCGGCAACTCGCGCATCTGTTTGGAAACTTCCGCGGCAACCGCTTTTGCCAGCCGCAACGACGGCGTCACCAGCAACGCGACGGCGTCGGGATCATGTTCGGCCTGCGCCAGCACGTCCGCGGCGATAAAGCGCGGATTGCCGCCCGTCGCCAGAATCAGCACCTCGGTCGGTCCGGCGGGCATGTCAATCGAGCAATCGTTGGAAACCAGGCGCTTCGCCGCAGTCACATAGCGGTTGCCCGGCCCGCAAATTTTGTTCACTCGCGGAATCGATTGCGTGCCGTAGGCGAACGCGCCGATCGCCTGCGCCCCGCCGATGCGCGCAATTTCCGTCACCTCCAGAATCTCCGCGGCCGCCAGCAGCGCAGGGCTGGATTTCGGACAGGCCACAACAATGCGCTTCACCCCGGCCACCTGCGCCGGGATCGCCGTCATCAGCAGGGTTGAGAAAAGCGAAAATCGTCCGCCGGGAATGTAGCAGCCAATCGTGCCCAGGGGCGAGACGCGCTGCCCGACGCGCACGCCGGGCTCGACTGTAATCGTCCAGGAAGCGGGCCGCTGTTGCTCGGCAACCCTCCGGATATTCCGCGCGGCGTGTTTGATGGCGCGCAGAAGTTCCCGCGGAACTTCCCGGCGCGCGGCGCGCAACTCCGCCCGGCCGATCCACAGCGTGCGGCGGTTGAGGCTGAGCCCATCCAAGCGTTTCACCCAGCGAAACACCGCGGAATCGCCGTTGCGCCGCACGTCGGCAAGAATCCGCGCGGCGACCTGTTCCGCCGCCGCATCGTGCGAACTGCGGCGGGCGAAAAATTTCGCGGCAACGGCGTCGGTCAGTTTGACAATTCGCATTCGGACGCCCTCTCTCCTCAGAGCACGATCTTGTTCAGCGGGTATTCGACAATTCCCTGCGCGCCTGCCGCTTTCAGGCGCGGAATGATGTTGCGCACCACATTTTCGTCGATGATCGTATTCACGGCGGTCCAGTCCGGATCGGTCAGCGTCGATACGGTGGGATTTTTCAGCGCCGGGAGAACGCCCAGCACCGCGTCCAACTGCTCCTTGCGCACGTTCAGCATGATTCCCACCTTGGTGTAGGCGGCAATCGCGCCGGAAAGCAACAAGGAAAGATTGGAAATCTTCTCTTTCTTCCAGGCGTCGGCCAGCGCGTCATGATTGGCGATGAACACGCTGCGCGATTCCAGAACCGTGTCAACAATGCGCAGATGATTGGCGCGCAGCGACGACCCGGTCTCGGTGACTTCCACGATGGCGTCGGCCAGTTGCGGCACCTTCACCTCCGTCGCGCCCCAGGAAAAATCCACACGCGCGTTCACGCCGTGCTTGGCGAGATATTTTTTCGTCAGGTTCACCACTTCCGTGGCGATTACTTTCCCTTCCAGATCCTTTACTGACGTGATCGGCCCGTCGTCGGGCACCGCCAGCACCCAGCGCACGGGCGCGAGACTCTGCTTGGAGTACAGCAATTCTCCCACTTCCGTCACGCTGGCACCGGTTTCTTGCACCCAGTCGCGCCCAGTGATCCCGGCATCGAGCGCGCCCTTCTCCACATACCGCGCCATTTCCTGGGCGCGCACCATCATGCAGTGAATTTCGGGATCGTCCACGGAGGGAAAATAGCTGCGCGAACTGACCGTGATCCTCCATCCCGCCTTGGCAAACAGCGCGATCGTGGCGTCCTGCAGGCTGCCTTTGGGAATTCCCAGACGAAGTATGCTCATCAGCGCGCATCCTTTCCGTACACGGCGTTGGGATCGAACACGCGCTCCGCAATCACCTTGGCTTCCCCATCCGCGGAAAGCTGCCGGAAGAAACATGAGCGGTAACCCTCGTGGCAAACCCCGGGGCCGACCGCGTCCACGCGAATCAGCACCGTATCCACGTCACAATCCACCAGAATTTCCCGGACGCGCAGCACGTGGCCGCTCTGTTCGCCCTTGCGCCACATTTTGTTGCGCGACCTGCTGAAAAATGTGACTTCCCCGCTGGCCTGCGTCGCCGCGTAGGCCTCGGCATTCATGAATCCCAGCATAAGAACATCGCCCGTACCCGCATCCTGAATCACGGCGGGCAGCAAACCATCCAGTTTCTTGAAGTCCAGATCCATCGTTCCTCCCCATCCTCAGTCATTTCTCGTGCACAAATAAAAAACCCGCCAGCGCTTGCCGCGCCGGCGGGTCTATGAGTGCGAATTTCGATGCGCTACTCAAACCTCCGCGGGCACGGCCCTGCACCGTGATGATGATGGCCGTGATGTTGCGCGGAAAGTCGCATCGCGTACATGAATATACAAGACCCCTGCGAACGCGTCAAGCGGAGTGATCGATTTCCCATGCGCCATATTTTGCCGGATTTCCGGACGTGATACCCTCGCGCGGGGCCTTCCGGCAGAACCGCGCAGGGGGAATCACACTCCCCCCTGCTTGCTATGGCCCGCGGAATTTCAGGAGTGAAATGATGCACTCAAAAATCTTTACCGACATGTTCGTTCTGGGCCTGCCCGTGGCGGAAAAAATACTCCGGCCGATTGCCATCTACTTTTTTCTGGTCATCGGACTGCGTCTGGCGGGCAAGCGCGAACTTGCGCAACTCAATCCGTTTGACCTGGTGGTTTTGCTGACGCTCTCAAACACCGTGCAGAACGCCATTATTGGCGACGATACCAGCGTCACCGGCGGAGTCATCGGCGCGGCGACGCTGCTGCTGGTCAATTATCTGGTCGTGCGCTTCCTGTACCGCCACAAAAAGCTGGACCGGCTCATCGAGGGTAAATCGTCCGTACTGATCGAAAACGGAAAATTACTGAAACACAAGCTGGCGCAAGAGCTGCTCACGCACAGCGAACTGGAAGCCGCCGCGCACAAGCAAGGCCTGGGAAGCCTCACCGAAGTGGAGCAAGCGGTTCTGGAACCGGGCGGCACGATTTCGTTCACTGCGAAGAAGCCCGCCCCGGAAGAATTGCGGCATATGGAAGTTTTAAAGCGCCTGGATCAACTGACGCAGGATCTCGCGCAGTTGCGCCTGCTGCAATCGCCGCCCGGCGCCTGATTTTTATTTCACTGCAACCTCGGGACTTCTCCTGCATTGCTCAAATAGTTTTGTGGCATTCATGATTGGTCCTAATGCAAGGGCCGGGAGTAGCACAGGCTTCATCCTGTGTGGTTTGCGCTGGAGGGAAATGAAACCCACACAGGCTGAAGCCTGTGCTACTAAAAAAAACCGCATCTGCAGCGGCACGAATCCATCCCGTAGTTCAGGGCAATATCTTCACGCGCGAGATATTCAGGACAGCATAGGACAACAGTCGAGCGATTCCGGGCGAACTTCCCGCAAAAAAGTCTCTGCATTCTTCAGGCTAATGGGCTTTGCAGACGAAATTGGCCGCGTCGTCAATGCTCCCGGAGCCTTTGTAGGCGGCGAACTGCGGGTACGGGCAGACTGGGCGGGTGCGAACCACGACTCCATGGGCGCGAAGCGACGCCACAATTTGGCTGGGCGGCTGTCCCTTCTCAAACCACTGCGTGAGGGCGCTCATGGCGTCGAAGGTGTTGGGACCATCTCCCCCGCCGCAATGTCCCATCCCCGGAAACAGAAAAAGGCGAATGGAGTTCGCCGCAGCGCCGCCCACGGTTTGCAGAACACTTTGGTAGTAATGGATGGTGTTGAGAGTCGGAATATTCGGATCGCTCCACCCCTGATACAGCAGCAGCTTGCCGCCATGTCCGAAAAATTCCTGCAGGTGCGGATCCATGGCGCTGGTGGCGCCATGGTCCACCTTGTCGGCCAGGGCTACGTCGCTATCGAGATTCAGCGTGCGATAGTCCCAGTCGGGATTGTTGAATGTGACGTACCGGAAGCCGTCCAGCGCGTAGGAAAGCGGCTGCGGCCCCGCGTGGATCCACCATCCCATCTCGCTGCCCGGCTCCAGGCCGGGATAGATCTCCTGGCCGGTGCGCGGATTTTTCACGTCGGAGTATAGTCTTCGGGCAGTCTCCACCTGCGGGGCCGTCAGGCAATTCGGCGCGTCGGCGCCCTTGCACATAAGCACCTTCGGATCAAAATGGCAGCGCGTGGGATCGCCGATCAGGCCGTCCTTGAGTCCGTCGAGGGCGTCACATCTATCCAAAACGGCCCGGTGAATCATGGCGTATTTTTCCGGAGGGATGTAGCTGCCGGGAGTTTTGTGCACGGCCTGAGCGATGGACATGGACCAGACATAAAGGTGCGTGCGATTGTTCGCGGGGTCGCCGGCGATGATGGCGTCGTAATCGTGCGGGTAGCGCTGCGCTTCGGTGAGTCCCTGCCGCCCTCCGGTGGAGCATCCATTCCAGTACGAGATTTCAGGACCATGATCGTAGAATGCCGCGATGATGGCCTTGGCCGCGACGGTCATGGCGTGCTCGGAGCGGTAAGCAAAATCGATGAATTTCTCGGGGTGGCCATAGGCAAAGCGTCCGGTGTTGCCCGTATGCCCGGTGTCGGTGCTCGTGGTGGCGTAGCCCTGCGCGAGAGCGCTGGCCAGCGCTTTGTAACTGATCACTCCCGCCCAGCCGCCATTGCCGACCGACTCGAGCTTGCCATTCCATCCCGAAGCGGGCATCCACACTTCGATCCTGATGTCGGAGTCGCTCGATGGTGTCAAGGAGGCCGCCACGCGGCAAAATGCGGGCAAATGCGCGAAGGGCGCAGCATCGGGCTGGCTGGTTCGGTTGGGCGCAGGCGGCGTGAAATCGCCAGCGGCAACGTTCGCAGCGAAAGTGATCTTTGCGTCCGGCAGGGAAAGATTTTTCAGGCTTTCGCACGAGGCGGCGTTTGCCGCAGATTCTCCGCACGTGAGCCCTAAAAATACGAACAGGAAGAAAACCGGAGTTTTCCAGCGATCTGGCGCGGCTTTGAACATGGCAGGCTTCTCCCGGAAAACCGTGGCGGTTGCCTTCACCGGAATTTCCGAACTGGACTCCCGGCTCGCGCATCCTAATGCCCCTGCGGCCTGCGCCGCAAGGTATTTGTGAGCAGAGCCTTCCTGATCGAGCATGGCAAAATAGCCGGAAGCTATCTCATAAATGCCCGCAGCCGGCGCTTGCTCCACGATTCAGGGGCTAAAGCCCGGTTCTTCGTGCGAGTTCGATGTCGCGACTGAAGCCGCGACCCACAAATCACCTTTATGAAATGGTTTCTGGTTTTATTTCTTACGCGCGAGGGGCGTTTTTCGAGGTGTTTTTCCTTCCGTTTCCCGCGCTGGAGCGATTCGCGCCGCAGTATGGCCCGGTTATCCGGCGGCAACCGCAAGGCTTTCACGGCATGCGGCAATCGTCCGGTCGATATCCGCGTCGGAATGCGCGGCGGAAACGAAGAGGGCTTCAAACTGCGACGGCGCGAGAAAAATACCGCGATCGAGCATGGCGCGAAAGAACGCGGCGAAGCGTTTTGTGTCGCATTTTTTCGCTCCGGCATAATCGGTTACGCGCTCGGGCGAAAAAAACAGCGTGAGCAGCGAACCGGCCCGCGCAGCCGTGGCCGCTGCTCCGGTTTCCCGCAGCGCCGCAGCGATCCCGTCGCCCAGCCGCTTTGCCCGCGCATCAATCGACTCGTAAAATCCGGGCGCGGCAAGCAATTCGAGCGACGCAATCCCCGCGCTCATCGCCAGCGGATTTCCCGAGAGTGTGCCCGCCTGGTAGACCGGCCCCAGCGGCGAGACGCGCTCCATTAGGTCGCGCCGGCCTCCGTAGGCGGCTACCGGCAGACCGCCGCCAATGATTTTTCCAAGCGTTGTGAGGTCCGGAGTGACGCCGGACAGCGTCTGCGCGCCGCCGTAGCAAACACGGAACCCGGTGATCACCTCGTCGAAAATCAGCAGGGCCCCGTGCCGAGTTGCCAGGTCGCGGAGACTCTGGAGAAATCCCTCGGCGGGCGGAACGACGCCCATGTTGGCCGCGACGGGTTCGACGATGACGGCGGCGATTTTGTCGCGATTCTGATCGAACAATTTTTCCACGGCCGCGGCGTCGTTGTAAGGCGTGTTGAGCGTCAGGGCCGCAAGCGCCTGCGGCACTCCCGGGCACGCCGCGATTCCCAGCGTGGCCAGGCCCGATCCGGCTTCGGACAGAAAACTATCCGAGTGCCCGTGATAGCAGCCGTCAAATTTGATGAGCAAGTCGCGCCCCGTCGCGGCGCGCGCCAGGCGCACGGCGCTCATCGTCGCCTC
Source organism: Candidatus Dormiibacterota bacterium (assembly GCA_035533775.1). Lineage (GTDB taxonomy): Bacteria > Acidobacteriota > Terriglobia > Acidiferrales > UBA7541 > Palsa-360. The sequence continues at coordinate 14,539 of DATLTA010000154.1, forward strand.
GGTGCCGGAACTGACAAACCTCACTTTTTCACAGGATGGAAGCGCCGCGCGAATGCGCGTGGCAAGCTCCACTTCCAGTTCGGTGGGCATGCCGTAACTGGTGCCGCGGCGCGCCTGACCGGAGATTGCCTGCACGACCTTCGGGTGGGCATGGCCCAGAATCAACGCGCCCCAGGAACAGACATAATCGATGTATTCGTTTCCGTCCGCATCCCACAGGCGCGCTCCGGACGCATGATCGACAACGATGGGTTCTCCGCCCACGGCGCGAAACGCGCGCACGGGGCTGTTCACGCCGCCAACCAGCACATCGGTTGCGCGGCGAAATATTTCCCGGGAAAGTGGGCGATCCATTTTGACAGTTTTAGGCGAGTTCATCGTTATTTGTGAAATATTTTTCCGTGAATGATTTTTTATTCAGGAGTTCTTCAACCAGCGCGCCGCATCTTTCGCGTGATACGTGAGGATAATGCCGGCGCCCGCGCGATGAATGGCGGTCAAAATCTCCAGCGCGATCCGCTTTTCATCGATCCAGCCGTTAGCCGCCGCCGCTTTCACCATGGCAAATTCTCCGCTGACGTTGTACGCGCCGATCGGCACGCTGAACGTTTCCCGCACGCGATGAATAATGTCCAGATACGCCAGCGCGGGCTTCACCATGACCATGTCGGCGCCCTCGGCAAGGTCCAACTCGACTTCGCGAAGCGCTTCGCGCGCGTTCGCTGGGTCCATCTGATAGCCGCGCCGGTCTCCGAATTGCGGCGCCGATTCCGCCGCATCGCGAAACGGCCCGTAAAAACCGGAACAATATTTGGCCGCATAGCTCATGATGGCGATGTTTTCAAATCTCGCCGCGTCGAGCGCCTTGCGAATCGCGCCCACGCGCCCGTCCATCATGTCCGACGGCGCGATGATGTCCGCACCCGCGCGGGCATGCGAAACGGCTTCGGCAGCGAGCAACTCCAGCGTCGGATCGTTCTGCACTTCCCCATTTTCAATCACGCCGCAATGGCCGTGATCGGTGTATTCGCACAAGCACACGTCGGTCATCACCAGCAGATTCAATTTCGCCCGGCGCACCGCTTCCACGGCGCGCTGCACCACGCCGTCCGCCGCATAGGCCTCCGTGCCGCGAGCGTCTTTTTTTTCCGGAATGCCGAACAGCATGATTCCCGGAATCCCGAGTTGTTCGACTTCGCGGCATTCCTCCACAAACGTGTCCACCGATTGTTGCGCCACGCCCGGCATGGAGGCGATGGGATTGCGCACGTTTTTTCCGGGGCAGACAAACATCGGGTAGATGAATCCGTGCGTCGAAAGGCGGTTCTCCCGCGCCAGGGACCGGATCGCTTCGTTGCGCCGCAAGCGTCGCGGCCGCGTGATCGGAAAACTCATTGAGACCTCGCTTCGGAGGATTTGGGCATTGCAAAATATTTTTCAATCGCCGCGACCATCGATTCGGTAGTGGCTTCCACCGCTTCGATCGCCACCACCACGCCGGCATTGCGCAGCGCCGTGGCCGTTACCGGCCCGACGGCGGCGAAAGCGGCTTTTGCCGCCAGCCGCGAAAACACATCCGCGCCAAGTTCACCGCGAATATTTTCGACCGCCGACGGGCTGAAAAACGATACAACATCCACGCGCGCTTCGCGCAAAGCTTCCATCACTCCGGGTTCGACCACGCCGACCCCGCCGGTATGATACGCCACCACTTCGGTGACGCTTGCCCCCGCGCCCCGCAGCGCATCGGGCAAATCGTGTCCCGCGCGCCCGCTGCGCGGCAATAAAATACGTTTCCCCTTGACCGATGCGCTCAGTTCCTTGGCCAGCGCGGCTCCCAGAAATTCCATCGCGACATAATCGATCGTGAATCCCTCCGCTGCGGCGGCACTGGCGGTCACGGGACCTACCGCCGCCAGGCGCGGCCATTGGCCTTCCCCGATCACCCGGCCGACCGCGCGGCAATGTTTCGAAAAAAATCGCACGGCGTTCGCGCTGGTGAACAAAACCCATTCGAACTCGTCCAGCGAGCCAATCGCGCGATCCAACTTCGTTGCATCAGCAGGCTCGGAAAAACTGACCGCGGGAAGCAGCAGGACAGTCGCCCCGCGCTTTTCCAAAAAATCCTTCATCCCGCGCGCCTGCTCGATGGCGCGCGTCACCACAATGCGTTTTCCATGCAACGGCCGGGTGGCGCTCATGCTCGCGCCTCGCGGTTCGCGCGGGCCAGCAGAGCCGCCGCGCCGCTTGCTCTCAATTTCCGGGCAACCTCTTCTCCAATGGCCCGGGCCTCTCCCGGAGCGCCCGCCTGGCGCTCCCACAGGCGCTGCGCGCCGTCCGGGGAGAGCACGGCCACGTCGAGAACAAGTTTTTCATTTTCCCTGCGGCCCCACGCCCCAATGGAAACCTGGCAACCGCCTTCCAGCCCGGCCAGTGCGGCGCGTTCGGCGGTGACGGCGCTGCGGGAATCCGCATCGTTGAGCATGGCCAGAACGCGCAACGTTTCGGTGTCGCCCGCGCGCGCCTCGATTCCAATCGCGCCCTGTCCCGCCGCCGGCAAACTCACTTCGTGCGGCAGGATCTGGCTGATGTTGCCGCTCAGGCCCAGGCGGTCGAGTCCCGCTTTGGCTAGGACGATTGCGTCGTAATCTCCGCGCTTCATCTTTTCGATGCGTGTATCCACGTTTCCGCGGATTTCCAGCATCCGCAGGTCGCCGCGCGCGTGCAGCAACTGGGCTTGACGGCGCAGGCTGCTCGTGCCGACGCGCGCGCCCTCAGGCAAGGACTCCAGGGAGGCGCCGGCGGCGGAAAGCAGTGCGTCGCGCACATCTTCGCGCTTGCAGATTGCGGCGATGGTCAAGCCATCAGGCAATTCCGTGGGCACGTCTTTCATGCTGTGCACGGCCAGGTCCACGCGGCCGTCGAACAGGGCGTCTTCCAACTCCTTGATGAAAACACCCTTGGTTCCCATCTGGCTGAAACTGCTTTGCTGGAATTTGTCGCCCGAAGTCCTGATGATGACCAGTTCGGTTGCCGCGCCGCACGCATGGAGGAGTGCCTCCGCAATGCTTTTCGCCTGCCACAGAGCCAGCGCGCTGCCCCGGGTTCCGATGCGCAGCGCCTTCAAGGTTTCTCCTGGTCGAGATGAAACAAGTCACGCAGGGCTTCGAGATTCTGGATCTTGCGGCGGAGTTCCGGAACGCCTCGCAGGCGTTCGGCCGGATCGAGGACCACGCGATCCATAAAATCCTTCAGCAGGTCGGCGACGTGCGCGCGATCCTGCTCGGAAAGGTGCGGCAAAGCCGCCAGACGCTCGCGCAGGAAGGCTTCGCGTTCGGCCGCCAGCTTGGCGCGCAATTCCCCCAGCACGACGCCCGTTGTCGCCCCGGCCTGCCAGTGCAGGAATTTCTGGATTTGTTCCTCGATGATCGTTTCCGCGCGGGGCACTTCCGCCTGGCGGGCTTTCTTGTTCTGCTCGACGATCTCGGTCAGATCGTCAATGTTGTAGAGGTAAGTGTTGTAGAGATCGCCCGCATCGGCCGCGACGTTTCGCGGAACGCCCAGGTCGATCATCAGCAGTGCGCGGTTTCCGCGCGCCACCATGGCCCGTTCCAGGATCGCGCGGGTCTGAACCGGCTCGTTGCCCGATACGGACGTCACGATCAGGTCCGGCCATTCGAGCGCCGCGTTCAGGTTGTCCCAGGGAACCACTTCCCCGCCAAACCGCACCGCCAGATCCACGGCGCGTTCAGCAGTGCGATTCAGCACGCGCAATTGCTTGACGCCGCGGTCGCACAAATGGCGTACCACCTGCTCGCTGGTCGCTCCCGCGCCGATGATCAGCGCCCGATGGGTGTTCAGCTTGCCGAAAATGCGCTCGGCGAGTTTCACGCCCGCAAAAGCCACCGAAACGGGCCGCGTGCCGATTTCCGTTTCCGAGCGGACGCGTTTTCCCACTTCCAGCGCCCCCTGGAACATGCGATTGAGCACCGGACCGGTAGCGCCGTTTTCCAGAGCGATCTGGTAGGCATCGCGCACCTGGCCCAGGATTTCCGCCTCGCCCAGCAGCATCGAGTCGAGTCCCGCGGCGACGCGAAACAGGTGGCGCACCGCGTGGTTGTCTCGATGGCGGTACAGAGAGCCGTTCAATTCGCCCGGGGACAGATGATGAAAGGACGCCAGAAACAATTCCACCGCGCCGCTGCTATCCACGGAAAATTCCCCGGGAACGCCGTACAATTCACTGCGGTTGCAGGTCGACAGCACCAGGGTTTCTTCGAGGATGCCACGCGAACGGAGTTGTTCGGCCGCTTCACGGGCTTGCTCAGGGCTGAAAGCAATGCGCTCGCGCAACTCGACCGTGGCCGTGCGGTGGTTCAGTCCGATAAGAACAATTTCCATTTACGAACTGCGTGTCTCACTTTCCTGAATCCGTACGCCCCCGCCCGCTCAGTAATAGCGGTGAAAGTGCGAAAGAACCGGTCCCGCGATTAAGTAACTGAAAACAACAAACATAAAATTAAAGATGCAGAGCGCCGACGCGCGGGAGCCGCGCCCCGCCGAGGTCCTCGCAATCAGTATGTAGCCGACGTACAACGCCAGCGTCAGAATCGTGGCGATCACTTTCGGATCTCCATCCCAGTACGTGCCTTGCAGCCGGTGCACCAGGATGAATCCGGCAATCATTCCAAGCACCAGCGACCCGCTCCCGATCAGAACGCTGCTGCGCGTCATGCGCTCCAGGTCATCCAACGGAGGAAAGCGCCAGCCCACGACACCCAGCTTGTGCCCGCGCAATCGCCGGTTCTGCAAAAGAAAAATGATGCTCAATACAAAGGAAAGCGCGAAAGCGGAATACGCCAGAATATTCAGCGTGACGTGAAACGCGAAAAGAGGTCCCTGCGCCGGGGGCGCCTTGATGGCATGCGCTTCCGGCAAGTGCGCCGTAAGAAACAGCACGAGCACGATGGGCAGGACGAATGGGCCCACCGCCCGGCGGCGATGCACCGCCTCCAGACCCAGATACGTGAGGGCGAGCAGCCACGCGAACAGGGAAAGTGAACCGAAAAGGTCGTCGTACGGCACCGCATGAATCATTCGTGACCGCGCCATCAGCGCCAGGTAGTGCAACACCAGGCCGCCAACCAGCAATGATGTCGCCGCAATCCCGGCCATCCGCGAGGGTTCCCTCAGATTCCAGATATAGAACCCCAGGCTTGCCACATAGCAAATCAGCGTCGCGAGTACATAGGGATTCATCATTTGGGCGCATTCATCCGCAGGGCAGAGTAATCCAGCCTGACGCGGATATCTATTACTGCGATATTATAGCGAATTCCTCCACTATAAAGCACGCCGCCCCTGTAACGGGCAGTTCCCCGGGTCTGGTACAGATCTTGGGCGGCGCAGGCTTCAGCCTGCGGGGTTTAGCCGCATGCAGGCCACGCCGATCTACAACCAATCGCTCGCAGGATGAAGCCTGCGCCACAGATCCGCGCGGCGATGCGGGCAACGCCGACATTTGCTATGATAATACGACAAACAGACCACCTGACCCCGATGAGCCAGCCAACCCAATCCGTGAACCGGAAAACGCTCTTCCTGCGCGCCTGCCGAAGTGAGCCTGTCGAGCGCGTGCCGGTTTGGATTATGCGCCAAGCCGGGCGTTACTTGCCCGAATATCGCGCCATTCGCAAGAAACACAATTTTTTGCAGGTTTGCAGGACGCCGGAGCTGGCCATTGAGGTTTCGCTGCAGCCGCAACGCATTCTGGGCGTGGATGCCGTCATTGTATTCTCGGATATCCTGATCCCCGCCGGAGCGATGGGCCTTCCTTTCGAACTGACCGACAAAGGTCCGGTGATCGAATCGCCCCTGCGAACCGCGGCGCAGATCCACGAGCTTTCCTTATTCGATCCGGAGACCGAAACCCGCTTTCTGATGGACACCATTCGCGGCCTCACAAAAGAACTTGGGCCGGACATCCCCGTGCTGGGATTTGCGGCTGCTCCGTGGACGCTGGCCTGCTACATGATCGAAGGGCACGGGCAAGACGGCTTCCCTGCCGCCAAGGCCATGCTCTATTCCGACCCTGAGCTTTTTCGGTCGCTTTTGAAACGCATTGCGCGCGCCACCGCCAGATACTTGCGCGCGCAAATCGACGCGGGGGCCTCAGCCGTGCAACTGTTTGACACTTGGGTCGGAGAGCTAACGGCCGAGCAGTACCGCGAATTCGCGCTGCCCGCCACACAGCTTCTGATCGAGGAAATTGGCGCCGGCGATACGCCTGTCATTCTATACACGAAGGCTTCCAGCCACCTGCTGGCCGCCGCGGCCAAATCCGGCGCCAGCGTTTTGAGCGTGGACTGGCGCGTGGACCTGGCAACGGTGCGCGAGCAGGTCGGACCGCACCTCGCGCTACAGGGCAACGTGGACCCGTGCGTGCTCCTCGGCGCCGAGGAAGTGGTTCGCCGCGCCGCTCGCGCAACTGTGGAGAATTCAGGCGGCATCGGCCACATCTTAAATCTAGGCCACGGAATTCTGCGGCAAACACCGGTGGAAAACGCGCTGGCGTTCGTGCAGGCAGGGCAATCCGCTCCGGTCGCTGCGAGAGTGCCGCTGGCCGCCCCGGTTGCGGCGCACGCGCCGCTGGAAGGGGCGAGCTAGAAACTTCACATGACCGATTCGAGCCTACATCTGCAGTTGAACCGGGAACGCTTCGAAATTTCACAGGCGTTTCTGGAAAAATACAATCGCCCCGGCCCGCGTTATACCAGCTATCCCACCGCCCCCGTGTGGCAGGACAATTTCGGCCCGGACGATCTCGAGCAGTTCTATGCCACGGCCAACCAGGCGCGCACTCCGGTCTCGCTCTACATGCACCTTCCCTTCTGCGAAAGCCTCTGCCTGTTCTGCGCCTGCAACGTCGTGATCACCAAAGATCACAGCGTCGCGCCGCCGTACATCGAAATTCTCAAGCGCGAAGTCGAGCACGTCAGCCGCTTCGTATCCCGCGAGCGGCCCGTTGTGCAATTTCACTGGGGCGGCGGCACGCCCACCTACCTTACGCCGGAACAGATGGAACATCTGTTTCGCTTCACGGCCGAGCGCTTCACTTTTGCTCCGGACGCCGAAATCGGCATCGAGATCGATCCGCGCGTAACCACGCAGGCGCACCTGGAAACGTTGCGCCGCCTCGGCTTCAACCGCCTGAGCATGGGCATCCAGGATTTTCATCCCGACGTGCAGGAAGCGATTCACCGCATACAGCCGCTGGAAATGACGCGCAGCTTGATCGAAGGCGCTCGAAAACTCGGCTTTGACAGCATCAACGTGGACCTGATCTACGGCCTGCCGCTGCAGACCGCCGAGCGTTTCGCGCATACGGTCGAGCAGGTTGTTGCGCTGGCGCCGGACCGCGTAGCCATGTTCAGTTACGCCCACGTGCCGTGGCTGCGCAAGCAGCAGGGCGCGCTGGCTACGCGCCTGCCGGAGGGAATGGAAAAATTCCGCATCTTCCGCGCCGGCCTGGAGCACTTTCTGGGCGCGGGATACCAGTACATCGGGATGGACCATTTCGCGCGGCCCGGCGACGAACTCGCCGTGGCGCAGCGCGAACGCACGCTGCATCGCAATTTCCAGGGCTATACGACCAAGGCCGGCGCGGACCTGTACGGCATGGGCGTGAGCGCGATCAGCAGCGTCGGCGCCTGCTACGCGCAGAATGACCGCGACGTGGCCACCTACCGCAAACTCGTCGAAGGCCGCGGCATGGCCACCATGCGCGGCTACCGCCTGACCGGCGACGACTTGCTGCGCCGCACCGTGATCAACCGCATCCTTTGCCACGGCGTCCTTTTCAAAAGCCAGATTGCCGGCGAGTTCGGCATCGACTTCGATCAAACCTTTGCCTCTGAAATCAAGCGCCTCGCCCCGTTCGTCACCGACGGTCTGGTCGAGCTGGATGGCGACGCCATCCGCACTTCTCTGCTGGGGCGTATTTTTATTCGAAACATCGCCATGGTCTTTGATCCGTATCTCGAGAAGCAAAAACTCGATAGCCGCCAGTTGTTTTCGAAAACACTCTGAAAAACCGATCGAGGTTTCGTGTCTATTCCGGCGCCGTCTTCATTTCCCGCGGTTGTGATTGGCGGAGGAATCTCCGGCCTGGCATGCGCCTACAGCCTGCAGCAGGCTGGCATACCGGCGCACGTTCTGGAAGCCGGACCGCGCCCCGGCGGCGTCATCGCCACGATGGAAAAGGACGGCTTTCGCCTGGAACTGGGGCCGCAAAGTTTTCTTTCCACCCAGCCGCTGCTCCGGCTCATCGATTCCCTCGGCCTGAACGATCAGCTCGTGCACGCCGATCCGAAGGCGCCACGCTACATCCTCTCCGGCGGCCGGCTGATCGCGGCGCCGCTGGCCCCGCCGTCGCTGCTGACCACCGCGCTGTTCGGGCCGGGCACGAAATGGCGGATTTTTACCGAAATGCTTCGTCGCACGCGCCCGCCCGAGGATGACGAATCAATTGCTTCCTTTATCCGCCGAAAATTCGGAGACGAGCTGCTCGACCGGCTGGTGGCCCCGTTTGTCTCCGGCGTATTTGCCGGCGATCCCGAACGATTGAGCCTGCGCGCCGCGTTTCCCAAGCTGCACGAGTTTGAGACGGCCCACGGGAGCGTTCTGCGCGGGGCCATGAAGTCGCGCCCGGCAAAAGGCACCCCGCGCGCCGGCCTGTGCTCGTTTCTTGACGGCATGGAAACGCTGCCGCAAGCGCTGGGCGCGCGCCTGGGTGATTCATTGCTGGCCGAAGCCACCGTATCGGCCATTCGCCGCGGCAAACCCAACGGAAAGCCGTGGTTCCAAATCGATGTCGCGCGCCACAACCATCGCGAAACCATTGCCGCCAGCGCCGTTGTGATTGCCGCCCCCGCCGCTGCCGCTTCGCAAATCCTGCAGGGTGTGTCCGGGCAATTCCCTCCGGCCTTCGCTCGCATCGAGTACGCCCCGGTGGCGGTCGTAGCCGCAGGATATCGCCGGGACCAGATTGAGCGGCCGGTCAACGGTTTCGGCTTCCTGGTGCCCCGCGGAGAAAATTTGCGCCTGCTCGGCACGGTGTGGAATTCATCGCTGTTTCCGGGCCGCGCACCGGAAGGCTTGGTGTGCTTCACCAGCTTTGCCGGCGGCGCCACCGATCCCGGGTTGTGCAGCCTGAGTGACGCCGAGATCACCGAGACGATCTGCGGCGAAGTCGCGCGCGTGCTGCGCATCTCCGGAGAACCCGTGATGACCAACGTTCACCGGTACGCGCGCGCGCTGCCGCAATACAACCTGGGCCACGCGCAGACCGTGGCCGCGCTCGACGCCCTGACTTCGACCATTCCGGGACTGTTTCTTGCCGGAAATTATCTGTCGGGCCCGTCGATCGGCTCCTGCGTCGAACAGGCATATCGGACCGCCAAGGCAGTGCGCGTTTACCTCGCGTCAATTGGAGCTGCAAACGGCGCTGCAGGCATGGGAGAGGTTGGGCACGCGTGATGGATTGCGAACAACTTGCTCCGCTATATGAACCATACGCTCGAGGCCTGCTCAAGGGCGACGAGCGCGCCGAACTGGACGCGCATCTCGCGCGCGGCTGCCCGCGGTGCACTCCCGGCGTCGCCAGGAAGAGACGTGAAATCGCGCAGCTTGCACCACCAGATCCCGCAGCGCAATCCAACCCGGCGCCGCGCCCGATGTTTCCCGTATGGGCCTGGATCGCAGCGGCCGCACTCGCTCTTTTAACCGGATATACGATCCGGCAGATGGGCAGTCAGAACACACAACTGGAGGAACTTCGCAAGCAGGTGAGGATTGCGATGCTGCAGAATCAGGCGCTCCAGAATCAGTTGGAGCAGGGCCAGAGGATCTCCGCGATCATGATGTCTCCCGGCTCGATACCCCTGAAGCTCATGCCGAAAGACAGGAATATGCCCCTGGTGCGAGCCTACCTGCATCCCAGCATGGGCTTGGCTGTTACGGCACAGGAAATGCCTTCGATTCCCCCGGGCCGAACTCTGCAGCTCTGGTTCATGCCGAAAAAAGGCCCGCCCATAAGTATCGCCATCTTCCGGCCGGATGCCGCAGGCCAAATCGACCTGCTCGCCCTCGTGCATATTCCAGTGAATGAAATTGCCGGGATTACTGTTACCGAGGAGCCCGCCGGAGGCAGCCCGCAGCCCACAGCTACCCCTTCCTGGACGGCGCAAGTAAACTGACTTTTGTAGAACAGGCTTCAGCCTGTTTGAATTTCAATAATTCCCAGAACCATAACCAGACAGGCGGAACATGCTGCGGAAAAAGTAGAAATATTTGTGGGGCGTGCCTTCAGGCACGACATAACACCCGCGTTTTTTCCAGGGGTTTTAACCCCTGAAGGCGCACAAATTGATTTTTCCGCAACCTGCGAAGCCTGTCCTGCCGCGCTACCTGTGTTTGGACTGGGCCGCCAGGCGGGCCTTGCGCCGTTCACCTGCTTCGCGGAAGCGCAGCTTCTCCTGCCGCGTCTTCACCAGCAGAGCCGGAACGCATGCGGGTTTGCCTGACTCATCCAGCGCAACATAGGTCAGAAACGCCTGGGTGGTATGCCGGCGAACGCCCGCCGAGGAATTCTCCGAGAACACTTCGACGCCAACTTCCACCGAGGTACGGAACGCGCGATTCACCTGCGCTTCCAGAACGATCAGGTCTCCCACGCGCACGGGGTTCAGAAAATCCAGATGATCCACCGATGCCGTGACCACCTGGCGATGGCAATGCCGGTGCGCGGCGATGGCTCCGGCGACGTCGATCAGGTGCATGACGCGCCCACCCAGCATATTTCCAAGCAGGTTGGCGTCCTGGGGCAGCACCAGTTCGGTCATTTCCGTGCGCGAGGCGCTCACCGGCCAGCCGGGCAGCGATTTCCCCTGACTCAGTTTCGTTCCCTTCGGAGATTGCTTCATAATTGCCTTCCAGCCCCCCCTCAGAAATTTGGCGTTCTCCGCCAAGGCGAATATACTATGCGCTCAACCATGACCCAACCACAGAAGAAATCGCGCCGCGAAATGCTGGAGGAATTTGTCGCCGCCAAGCCGAACGACGCATTCGCACGTTACGGACTGGCAATGGATTGCGCCAACGCAGGCGATGCCGCCGATGCCGACAGGCATTTTCAGGCGCTGCTGGGCGCGCATCCCGAATACGTGGCCGCATATTTCCAGTACGGACAGTTCCTGGCCCGCACTGGGCGCATCGAGCAGGCGCGCTCGACGCTTACCGCGGGCATCGCCACGGCCCAGCGCACCGGCGACGATCACGCGCGGTCCGAGATGGAAGCGGCGCTGGCCGAATTGGGCTGAGATCGGCCTTTTCCTTCCGCAAATGCAAGGCTGCGAGGTTACGACTCGCATTCCCCTCCGCGGGGATGCCCCGTTACTAGGCGGCATCACACGCCTGCAGCGCGCTTGCCCGCGTGTTTGCCCGGTGCTAGTTTCATTGCAGTGTCTCTCCTTCTGGAGACTGGCAAACCATGCCCCTAAGCATCGACGATCTGCTGCGCCGCGCCGTTGAAACCAAGGCGTCCGACCTTCACTTGAAGGTAGGCAACCACCCGTATTTGCGCATTGACGGGCAACTCAATCCCCAAACCGATGTTCCGCGCGTCACGCCGGAAGAAATGCTGTCCATGGCGTTCAGCATGATGACGAACCGCCAAAAACAAAAGTTCAAGGAAACCGCGGAACTCGACATGGCCTACGGCGTCGCGGGCCTGGGGCGATTTCGCGTGAACGTTTTCCAGCAGCGTGGCAACGTGGGCATGGTGCTGCGCGTGATTCCCACGAAAATTCGAACGATCCTGGAACTCGATCTTCCGCGCGTCGTCGAGACGATTTGCGAGGAGCAGCGCGGCCTGGTCCTGGTCACCGGCACGACCGGATCGGGCAAGTCCACCACGCTCGCCGCGATGATTGACCGCATCAACACCTCGCGCTCCGATCACGTCATCACTATAGAAGACCCTATCGAATTCCTGCATCGCGACAAAAAAAGCTTTATCAATCAGCGCGAAGTGGAAGTCGACACCGCCAATTTCTCCACCGCCCTGCGCGCCGGATTGCGCCAGGACCCGGACGTCATCCTTGTCGGCGAAATGCGCGACCTGGAAACGATTGCCACGGCCCTGCTGGCCGCCGAAACCGGCCACCTGGTATTTTCCACGTTGCACACCCTCGATGCCACGGAAACCATTCAACGCATCATCGCCGTGTTTCCGCCGCCCGAGCAGAAACAGATCCGCCTGCAGATGGCCGCCACTCTCAAGGCCGTCATCAGCCAGCGCCTGGTGCGCCGCGCCGATGAACAGGGACGCGTCCCGGCCGTCGAAGTCATGATCGCCACCGCCTACATCCGCGATTGCATCATCAATCCGGATAAGACCCGGCTGATCCATGACGCCATTGCCGCCGGCACCAGCCAGTACGGCATGCAGACGTTCGACCAATCGCTCTTCGATCTGTTTACCCGCAATCTCATCACCTACGAAGAAGCGCTGATTCGCGCTTCCAACCCCGACGACTTCAAGCTGCGTGTCCAGGGCATCCGCTCCGCTTCCGACTCCGCCCGCGAAGAGATGGAACGCACCATGACGGACTTCGATCGCTTCGGCCAGCGATAGCGCAAAGGTAGGACAAGCTTCAGCCTGTCTTCTTTTGACTTTATTCTGACATTGCTGAAATCAAACCCATACAGGCGGAAGCCTGTCCTACGGAAGCCTCACAGAGAAAATAAATACAGAAGGGGCTTGCCCGGTTTATGTTCCGCTGCTTGCTTGCCTCCCCGCGCCATTGCCTCTATGCTCTCCCCATGCGTTCTGCTCCGCGAAAACTTTCCAGCGAGGCCGATCTTTATAACGCGGCAATCAATGGCCTGGCGCGCCGGGCATACTCGGTCCACGAAATGCGGCTGTATCTGGAACGGCGCGCGGAAGACAAAGAAGCTGTAAAAAATATCCTGGATCAACTCAAGCAGCGAAAGTATCTGGACGATGGGCGCTATGCGCGACAATTCGTTCGCCTGCGCTCGGAATTGCGAAAGCAAGGGGCGTTTCGCATCGCGCGCGACCTGCGCGCCCGCGGCGTCCCGGACCGCCACATCGAGGCCGCCCTGGCCGAGCGCACCCCCGAATCCGATGAGGGAATCCTGGTGCGCGCGCGACTCTCCCGCCTCCTCAAATCGCTACGCGGACCGCTGGACGATAAGCGGAAGGCTTCCATCTACCGTAGTCTGCTTCGCGCCGGTTTTTCCAGCGATACAATTCGCAGGGAATTGCGTTCCCTGGCGAATGTCACCGTGGAAGACCTCCCGGAAATGTCCGGCGAGTCCTCGTAACCCGACATCCAAGAAGAACTTTTGGCGTTCGATGGCATGCGCGTCGCAACACACTTTTCCGGCCATTGCGCGCCGGGCCCCGGAGGAACTGGCGGAGGCCTATACTCCGTGACTGTATTGAACCCGTGACAGTATTGAATCGGACGCTGTGACGCCCGCAGGCATGGAGACGGCCAGCGCCTCAAGTCAAACTGAAGGCGCCGCCCAACCATCTTCGGAGGACATTCTTGCAAATTAGAAAGCGGTGCAGCCGCCTTACGCGGCGCTTGCGCTTTTCGCATGCCTTCCCTGCAGGCACACCAGGAAGGAACGCTTTTCCCGCGTCAGCACAATTTTTCCTTCGCGCGCCAGCCAGCCGATGGCCCAATCGAAAAATGGCGCTCCGGCATTTACTTCTTTCTTCAGCTTGGCCAGCGTCATCTCACCCTTTGCATCCAGGACGTGCCAGATTGCGCCCGCCACCGTGCCGATTTCTTCGTCCATTTGCGCTATCCCCTCCTCTCCATGTTTCGATTCTCATGCATCTCAACCGCGCCGGCCACCAGGGGGGCAACCTCGCGCTTGCGCTTGCTCTGCCGGGAGTCGGATCGGGCGACGCGCCTGGCTAATCCCGGCGCCGCCACGGCAGCATCTTCGTGCAGGACGAAATGGGACGGTTGACCGCCACGCAGCGTTTCCAGCCGCTGGAGTAGCAGGACGCCTGATCCCTTTTGGTATGCAATGGTGTAGGTTTTACAGCATCGCGTGCAGAGCCAGAAATGTCTAACGGAGTGACTGTGGGCGGGCTGTTGATCCTGCGGGGAAGTTCGATGAAAGCGGAACAGGCGTCCTTGCCCATAATCAAAATCAGACGAACAATCAGGATGGGCGCATTTCAAATACTTCGACATCTTTATCGCCACCTCCTGATGGGATCAGGTACTCATCTCATCAAGATCACGATACGCACTAACCGTGACATGGTCAAACTCATTAAATCTATTCAACACATCCAATTCATTTTGTCAGTCGCCCGGGGCGGCTTAGCCGGAAAGTCATCCTTCCTTCATGCCCGCGTTGCGGCCGTGAGACGCGTCTGCGATAATGCTTCGCAGGAGCAGCTTCGTCGCCGGGCAAGCGCGCGTCCAGGAAATAACATGCTGACCGTGGAGCTGCGAAGGGCTTTCACGCATTACGCATCGCATCGTTTATGACGGGCGCGGCCTGAACACGCAGACAGAGGACATTTTGCTGAGCGGCAACGACATCCGCAGTACATTTCTGAAGTTTTTTGGCGACCGCGGGCACCGCATCGTGCGCAGCTCGTCACTGGTTCCTGTAAACGATCCCACATTGCTGTTTACCAACGCCGGGATGAATCAGTTCAAGGACGTGTTTCTGGGCCTCGAGCAGCGCGACTACACGCGCGCCACAACCTCCCAGAAATGCGTTCGCGCCGGAGGAAAACACAACGACCTCGAAAACGTCGGCTTTACCAACCGGCATCACACCTTTTTTGAGATGCTCGGAAATTTCTCCTTTGGCGATTATTTCAAGAAAGACGCCGTCGCCTTTGCCTGGGAACTGATCACTTCCCCCCAGTGGTTTGGAATCCCCGTTGAAAAACTGACGTTCACCGTGTTTGGCGGGGCGGAAATTGCCCCCGGCAAAATTCTGACTACCGACGAAGAAGCCCTGAACCTGTGGGTCAGCGTGGGTGCGCCGCGGGACCGCGTGATTCCAGTTCCCGGCCTGAAAGAAAACTTCTGGGCCATGGGCGAAACCGGTCCGTGCGGCCCATGCAGCGAAATCCATTACGACATGGGGCCGGCCGCGTCGGAACAGGGGCACACCGACTGCAAATTCGGCTGCGAATGCGGCCGCTACGTGGAAATCTGGAATCTGGTTTTCATGCAGTTCAACCGCGACGCCTCGGGCACGGTTGCGCCGCTGCCGAGGCCTTCCATCGATACCGGAGCGGGCCTGGAACGCCTCGCCGCCGTCCTGCAGTGTAAGATCAGCAACTTCGATACGGATTTATTTCAGCCGCTGATTCAGCGCGCCGTGGAGCTTACGGGAACACGCCCCGGGACATCGCCGCGAAGCGATGCTTCCCTGCGCATCATCGCCGACCATGCACGCGCATCGACATTCCTGATTTCCGACGGCGTAATCCCTTCCAATGAAGGCCGCGGATATGTCCTGCGGAAAATCCTGCGGCGCGGGATTCGCCACGGACTCCTGCTGGGCGCCACGGAACCTTTCATGTCCGAGATGGCGCGCGCGGTTCAATCGGCAATGCGGGATGCCTATCCGGAGCTGGCCGATTCCTCCGATCGAGTTTCCAGAATCCTTCTCTCCGAAGAAACCAGATTTGCGCGCACGCTGGCCATCGGCATGAAGAAGCTGGATGAAGATTTGGGCGAACAATTGGGCAAAAAGGATACGGAATCTGAAGAATATATGGCTCGTGAAACCTCCGGCCGCATTCCAAGCGATCAGTCTGCCGATGCGCTAATAAAGGCGATGAGTAGTGCTACTTCGGTCCGAACATATCCAGGAGAAAAAGCGTTCAAGCTTTATGACACATACGGACTTCCCCTGGATTTCATCAAGGACGCGGTTCGGGACGCCAATCTGGCCTTCGATGAAATCGGATTCCAGACCGCCATGGAAGAGCAACGCACGCGCGCGCGCGCATCCTGGAAAGGCGGGAACAAAGCCGTCGCCAGTCCGGTCTATACAAAACTAGCGGACACCTACCGCACCGAGCCGGACTTTTATTTCGGCACGGCCACCAAAGATTGCCGCATCGAGGCCATCGTCACCCAGGATGGCGCGGTCAATGAATTGCCTCCGGGCGCGGAAGGCGAAATCGTTCTCGACCGCACGATTTTTTACTCCGAATCCGGCGGGCAGGTTTCCGACACCGGGGCGTTCTGGAACAACGAGCACACCATGCGCCTTGCCGACGTGCGCGGCGCGTATTATCCCGTCTCCGGCCTGATCGCGCATCGCGTGGTGGCGAAGGAAAAACTTGCCGTGGGCGACCGCGTGGCGGGAGAAGCCGACGCCGCGCGGCGCGAGCACATCAAGCGCAATCACACGGCAACGCACCTGATGCACGCCGCGCTGCGCAACATTCTGGGCATGCACGTCAAGCAGGCCGGGTCGCTGGTCGAGCCGGGGCGCCTGCGCTTTGATTTTTCGCACTTCGCCGCCATCGACGCCGCCGAACTGCGCGACATTGAGCAGCAGGTGAACGACGAAATCCTGATGAACAACGAACTTCGCACCGACATCACCACGATTGACGACGCGCTTGCCTCCGGCGCGCTCGCCTTTTTCGGCGACCGCTACCCCGAACAGAATGTCCGCGTCGTGACCATTCCCGACGCCGCCGCACCGCGCGGCTTCTACAGCAAGGAACTTTGCGGCGGCACGCACGTTCGCCGCACCGGCGATATCGGCGTGTTCAAGATCAGCGTCGAACAATCCGCCGCCGCAGGGGTGCGCCGCATCGAAGCCATCACCGGCGTCGCCGCGCTCGCCGATTACCAGCGCGCCCGGCAACTGCTCGGCGAAATCGCCACCCGCCTGGCCGTAAACGACGAAAACCTGGCCGCAGCCATCGAACGCGCCGAGCAAACGCAGCGCCAGCTCGAAAAGCAGCTGGAAAGCATGAAGCGCAAGGGCGCGCTTTCCAAAGTGGATGATCTGGCTGCGCAAGCGCGCACGATCAAGGGCGTGAAAGTCATCTCCGCGGAGATTGAAGGCGTGGACCGCGAAGGCATGCGCCAACTGGTGGATAGCCTGCGCCAGAAGCTCGGCTCCGGCGTGGTCGTGCTGGGGACTGCGGAAGACGGGAAAGTCGCACTGCTGGCGGGGGTCACCAAAGACCTCACCTCCAAGTTGCACGCCGGCAAGATCATACAGGCTACCGCGAAGCAGGTTGGCGGATCGGGCGGTGGACGCCCCGATCTGGCCGAGGCTGGCGGAAAAGACACATCTGCCCTAAAAACAGCCCTGGACCAGGTATACCACCTGATCGATCAATTGCTATAATTTTTGCCAGTGCCAGAAACGTTCGGGGCGAAGCCTCCTTCTCCCTGTCGCGCTTGTTAGTTTGTCTCAAAATAGGAAGCAGAACGTTGCTGCCTTCCCTGAAAAAATTATGACGCGCTCGCTCTCCAATTCGGTAGGTATCCTGTTAGGGATAATGATCTTGTGCTCGATTCCGGCGCACGCCCAGATTGTTTCCTATGTGGATTCCAACGGCATCCGGGTCTATATCAATGCCAACCCGGCGCCTGTCGTTCGTCGTACGAGGACCTCGCTGTTAAAAGGCCTCTCGTCTACCAGAAGCGCGTCACTTAAAACCCAAGTCCAGCCTGCCACCGGTCCTGCAGTACCGGTGGCGACTCAGGCCACTCGCGAGAAGATCGAGCAGATGATTCGCCAAGTGTCTGCCCGCTATCGCGTGGATCCGGCGCTGGTTCGCGCCGTGATCCAGACCGAGTCGAACTGGAATTCGAAAGCCGTTTCCAGCAAAGGCGCGCTTGGGTTGATGCAACTTGTTCCGGGAACCGCGCAGCAGCTCGGCGTACACAACGCGTTTGACCCCAGGCAAAATATTGACGGTGGAGTTCGCTATCTTCATACGCTCCTGGAGCGGTATAATGGCGATCTCGATATGGCCTTGGCCGCCTACAACGCCGGCCCAGGCGCCGTGGATCGTGCAGGGGGAATACCGCAGTATCGGGAAACGCGCAATTACGTTCAGAAAGTTACTGACTCCTACTACCGTCCCGGCTCCGACCGCCTCCCACGTGCTTTCGATGCGCCACATGCCATCTACCGCACGGTCGATTCCGACGGACGAGTCGTTTTT